>NZ_CP048829.1:0-314500 GCF_019355395.1 Chordicoccus furentiruminis | reverse complement strand
GATCACGAGAAAAGGCGTCAGTACGACCAGTTCGGCCACGCGGCCTTTCAGGGCGGCGCCGGCGGAGGCGGATTTGACTTCAACGCGGCTGACATGGGCGACATTTTCGGTGATATCTTCGGCGATCTGTTCGGGGGCGGCCGGCGTGCGTCTCAGCGTGCGGCTAATGCGCCGATGCGCGGCGCCAATGTCCGCACGGCGGTCAGCATCACCTTCGAGGAGGCGGTGTTCGGCTGCACCAAGGAGATCGAGCTGAATCTCCGCGAGCCATGCGGAACCTGTCACGGGACGGGTGCGAAGGCGGGTACGAAACCCCAGACATGCGGAAAGTGTCACGGTACAGGCCGTATCGTGACGACGCAGCAGTCGATTTTCGGCATGATGCAGTCGGAGACGGTCTGCCCGGACTGCCGCGGCACAGGAAAAATCATCCGCGAGAAATGCCCGGACTGCCGGGGAACCGGCTACGTCTCCCGCAGGACGAAACTGAGCGTGGATATTCCGGCCGGCATCGACAACGGGATGTCCGTCCGGATCCGCGACAAGGGCGAGCCGGGCGCGAACGGCGGACCGCGGGGCGATCTGCTGGTCGAGGTGCGCGTCGCCCGGCATCCGCTGTTCCAGCGTGACGACATGGATCTCTATTCGACCGCAGCCGTTCCGTTCACGACGGCGGCGCTGGGAGGGAAGATCCGGATCAAGACGGTGGACGGCGAGGTGGAATACAGCGTCAAGGCCGGGACTCAGACCGACACCAGAATTCGTCTGCGCGGGAAAGGCGTGCCGTCCGTGCATGACCGGGCGCGCAGAGGCGATCACTATGTAACGCTGGTCGTTCAGGTTCCGACGAAGCTGAACCGGGAACAGAAAAATGCATTGAAAGCGTTTGCCAAGGCGATGGGCCAGAGCGACGCGGAGGCATAAGACGGCAGCCGCCGGCTCCTCTCGAAGGGACCGGCGGCTTTCTGCGCTTATGTGCGCAGCGGGAGAAGAATATGAGATGGAATCGGTTTACCATCCGCACCACAGAGGAGGCGGAGGATCTGGTGAGCGGCATGCTGGCCGGACTTGGATATGAAGGCGTGGAGATTGAGGATAAAAAGCCGGTGACGGCGGAGGAAAGCGGAGGACTGTTCGGTGATGTGGTGCCGGATCCGGAGCCGGATGACCATGTGGCGCTGATTTCCTTTTATACCGAACCGGAAACGGATCCGGCGGAGACGATCCGGAATGTGAGCGGGGCGCTGGAGGAGATGCGCGCCTACGCGGAGATCGGAGAAGGAACCATCACGCGGTCCGTCACGAAGGAAGAGGACTGGATCAACAACTGGAAGCAGTACTTCCGCAGCTTCCGGGTGGATGACATCTGGATACAGCCGACCTGGGAAGCGGACGAGGCGGTGCCGGAGGATATCACGATGGTGCTTCATATCGACCCCGGAACAGCCTTCGGAACCGGAGCCCACGAGTCGACGCAGCTGGCGATCCGTGCGCTCCGGAAATATCTGAAGAAGGGCGGACGTGTGCTCGATGTCGGCACCGGGAGCGGCATTCTCGGCATCGTGGCGCTCAAGAGCGGCGCGGCCCATGTATTCGGAACGGATCTTGACGAGAATACGCTGCCGGCCATCACGGATAATCTCGCCGCCAACGGGATCAATGACCGGGACTTTGAACGGGTACTCGGCAATATCGCGGATGACCGGGCTGTTCAGGACGCCGCGGGATACGAATGCTATGATGTGGTCTGCGCCAACATCATCGCCGAGATCCTCGCGGGGATCACACCGGAGATTCCCCGGCACCTGAAGCCGGGCGGCGTCTACATCACGTCCGGTATATTGAATGAGAGGGAAGAACTGGTCAGAGAAGCGGCCCGGAAGGCAGGACTTCGGGAGACGGAGGTGACACGTCAGGGCGGCTGGTCCTCGATGGTGTTCACAAAGCCGTCCGGTCAGGAAAAAGCGGAAGAGGCCGCACGCTGACCGGTTTGCCCGGAGGGAAGGCAGCTCCGTGCTCCGTCCGGGGACCGGCCTGCGCCGTCAGGGCTGAAAGCTGCATGCTCAGTGATAGCGCACCTCCATCAGCGTCAGACCCTGCGCGGGCGCGGTGGGGCCGGCCATCCGGCGGCTCCGCGCCTCGAGCAGCGCGTCCATGGATTCGGGATCACGCCGGTGCTCGCCCACCTCGATGAGCGTACCCACGAGAATCCGGACCATGTACTGGAGAAAGCCGTCGCCGATGAAGCCGATATCGATTTCATCGGCTGTTTCCGTGATGCGGATGGTGCGGATCGTCCGTACGGTTGACTTGTTCATCCGGGGATTGCCGCAGAAACTCCGGAAATCATGGGTTCCCATCAGCTGAAGCGTCGCGACCTTCATCGCCTCCACGTCAAGCGGCCCGCCGCGGTATTCGTAGACATACTTCCGGTCAAAGACGTGAAACGCCTTTTTGGTGACGATCCTGTAAAGATAGTATTTGTTCGAAGCGTTGTAGCGGCTGTGAAACCGCGGAGCCGCTTCCTTCACTTCCAGCACGCCGATGTCGTCAGGAAGATAGCGGTTGAGATAGGCGAGAATTTCCGCAGGTTCATACCCGCCTTCGGTCCGGAACTGCGCCACCTGACCCCGCGCGTGCACGCCGGCGTCCGTTCGGCCGGCGCCGTGAACATCGACTTTCTCGCCGGTCATACGGGAGAGAATGGTTTCGAGCTTGTTCTGGATCGTGTTGTCTGTATCGCCCTGCTTCTGCCAGCCGTTGTATCTGGTTCCGTCATAGGCGACGATCATACGGTAATTCTTCATGTCTGCCTCGTTTCATACCTTCTGGTTTTGGAAGTATCATAGCATGTTTTCATGAAAATGTGGTCAGAAACACCGGTCCTGTGCTATAATCGACAGCTATGAGCGAAATCTATTTTGATAATTCATCCACGACGCAGCCTTCCGAGGCAGTGCGCCGGATTGTGATGAAGACGATGACAGAGGATTACGGCAACCCGTCCTCGCTTCACAGGAAGGGCGTGGAGGCCGAGCAGTACCTGAAGGAAGCCCGTTCTGTGATCGCACGGATTCTCCGCGTTTCGGAGGAGGAGATTTATTTTACATCGGGCGGTACAGAGTCTAACAACTGGGCGCTGATCGGGAGCGCGATGGCCCGGCGGAGGCAGGGCGGCCGGATCCTGACAACCGCGATGGAACACCCGGCGGTATCCGAGCCTCTGCGTGTGCTCAGAGACTTCGGGTTTTCCGTCGAGACGATTCCGGTGAGCCGGGCGGGAGCACTGGATATGGAAGCGCTCCGGCCGATGCTGGACAGGGATGTGATTCTCGTTTCGACAATGTACGTGAACAATGAGATCGGTGCCGTCGTACCGGTGAATGAGGTCGCGTCTCTGGTGCATGCATCCTCACCGGACGCGCTCTACCACGTGGACGCGATCCAGGCCTTCGGGAAGTTTCAGATTCAGCCGCGCAGGAGCGGCATCGATCTGCTCTCCGTCAGCGGTCATAAGCTGCACGGACCGAAGGGAACGGGATTCCTCTATATCCGGAAAGGAGCGCGGGTGCTTCCGCTGATTTACGGAGGAGGCCAGCAGGGCGGGATGCGCTCCGGGACTGAAAACGTACCGGGCATTGCCGGACTGGGTGTGGCGTGCCGGGAAGCGTACACGGATTTTGATGAGAAGAGGAGCCATCTGACCGCTCTCCGGGATCATCTGGAGGAGGGTCTCCGTGCGCTGCCCGATGTGGTGATCCACGGGGCGGACGCGCCGGAGCGGGCACCGCATATTGTCAACGCCTCTTTCCCCGGCGTGGGGTCGGAGGTTCTGCTTCATACGCTGGAGGACCATGGAATTTATGTCTCTGCGGGTTCGGCCTGTTCCACCCACAAGAGGCATGCGAGCCCTACGATGACCGCGATCGGCGCGCCGAAGGAGGAGACTTCTTCCTCTATCCGGTTCAGCTTCGCGGAGACGAATACGATGGAGGAGGTCGATACGGCGCTTCGCGTGCTTGCGGACGTGCTGCCGATGCTCCGCCGCTATCAGGCGCACTGAACGGGAGAAAGACATGTTTCATACCTATCTGATCAAATACGGAGAAATCGGCATCAAGGGAAAGAACCGCCATGTGTTCGAGGATGCGCTTGCAAAGCGGATCCGGCTGGCGCTGGATCATATTCCGGGCACCTTCGAGGTCACGCATGAGCGGGGAAGGGTTTATGTCACATGCGGCGGAGACTGGGACAGCGCCGAGACGGTCGGAGCGCTCCGGCATGTGTTCGGCATCGTCGGCATCTGTCCGGTGCACACCTATCCGGCGGTGGATCCGGCGAAGCTGAAGGACGATATCGTGGATTACGTCTCGAAGGAGCACGCCGGAACAAAGGCGACGTTCAAGGTGAAGGTTCGCCGCGTGGACAAGGAATATCCGGGGACTTCCATGGAGATTGCCGCCGGTCTCGGAGAGGCGATTCTGGAGCACTTCCCGGAACTGACGGTTGACGTGCATCATCCGGATGTTCTCTTTGACGTGGAGATCCGGGACACGGTTTACATCTACTCGAAGACGATCCCGGGCCCGGGCGGCATGCCGGTCGGCACGAACGGACGGGCAATGCTCTGTCTGTCCGGCGGTATCGACTCGCCGGTGGCCGGGTGGATGATCGCAAAGCGCGGCGTCGTGATCGACGCGGTTTACTTTCACGCGCCGCCCTACACCTCAGAGCGCGCGAAGCAGAAGGTGGTGGATCTCGCCCGTCAGGTGGCGGCGTACGCGGGTCCGGTCCGGCTTCATGTGGTGAATTTCACGGATATCCAGCTGGCAATCTACGATACCTGTCCGCATGAGGAACTGACGATCATCATGCGCCGGTATATGATGCGGATCGCGGAGCACTTCGCGCGGCAGAATGAGGATCTCGGGCTTGTGACGGGGGAGAGCATCGGTCAGGTGGCGAGCCAGACCATGCAGTCTCTTCTTACGACCAACGCGGTGGTCAGCCTCCCGGTCTATCGGCCGCTGATCGGTTTTGACAAGAGTGAAATCGTTGAGATGGCACAGCGTATCGGCACCTATGCGACGTCGATCCTCCCGTACGAGGACTGCTGCACGATTTTCGTCGCGAAGCATCCGGTGACAAAACCGGTACCGGAGGTGATCGAGCGGTCCGAGGCGAAGCTTCGCGGAAGAATCGAGGATCTGGTGGACAAGGCGATTGAGACGACGGAGATTTTCACGGTGAAGCCGTGATCCTCCGGCGGCGCAGGACAGGCAGACGGAGGAGGGCCGGAAGCGGAACGCAGTCCGCCGGCGCCTGCTGTTTTTCCAGAAGCAAAAAGCTCTCCCGCAGAAACGGGAGAGCAGGACATATTCCTTATTATATTTATGAAACGACAGCACGGCCTGCGTCGTGTCCTCCGGCATCCGTTCAGACCAGGTAAGGATCCAGTACCTTCAGAACCTCGTCGAGTTTTTCGCCGTCCGCGTGAATATCGAGCTCGATGGGCTGCGAGAGATCGAGGCTGAAGATGCCCATGATGGATTTGGCGTCGATGACGTAGCGGCCGGAAACGAGGTCGAAATCGAAGTCGAAGCGATTGATGTCGTTGACGAACCGCTTGACCTTTTCAATCGAGTTGAGCGAAACTTTCACCTTCTTCATGCATATCCTCCTGATTGACAGGCATATCGCCTGATTCTGTCTGACTTACCGTTTTTAATCTTAGCTTTAATCAAAAGGCGAGTCAAGCCCTTTGATCGAAGGAGTACGAAGTTGCAAAAAAAGGCTGCATTTCATAATCTCGGCTGCAGGGTGAACGCCTATGAGACGGAGGCGATGGCGGAGCAGCTTCGCCGGGCCGGCTATGAGATTGTTCCGTTCGCTTCCGGCGCGGACGTCTATGTGATCAATACCTGTACTGTAACGAATATTGCGGACCGGAAGTCAAGGCAGATGCTTCACCGGGCGAAGGAGATGAACCCGGAGGCCGTTGTCGTGGCCTGCGGGTGCTACGCAGAAGACGCGGGCGAAGCGATCCGGAAGGACCCTCAGGTGGATCTGGTCGTCGGCAACCAGTCAAAATCCCGGCTTGCCGAACTTCTCGGGGCGTATCTCGAAGGGAGAGACGGGAACGTCTCCCCCGCTGTCGCCGGCGCTTCGTCGTATGATCCGCTCAGCATCGACACCGCGGAGGGACGGGCGCGGGCCTTTCTCAAGATTCAGGACGGATGCAATCAGTTCTGTACCTACTGCATGATTCCGTATGTGCGCGGACGGGTGCGGAGCCGGGCGGAGGAGGACGTGGTGAGCGAGGCGGAACGGCTGGCGGAAAACGGCTACCGCGAGGTGGTGCTGACCGGTATCCACATCAGCTCCTACGGGATGGATCTCGACACGCCGGGCGAGAACAGGCAGACTCCGTTCGCCTCCGAGGCGGAAACGAACGAGCGTCTGCTTCGGCTGATCCGGGCTGTCGCGGCGGTCCCGTCCGTCCGGCGCGTCCGGCTCGGATCGCTTGAGCCCGGCATCATGACGGAGGATTTTGTCGCGGCGCTCGCGGATATTCCGGAGATCTGTCCTCAGTTCCACCTGTCGCTGCAGAGCGGATCGGAGGCGGTGCTTCGCCGCATGCAGAGACGTTACACGGCGGCGGATTACGAACGGATCGTGGGCAGGCTCCGCCGCACATTCTCCTGTCCCGCGATCACGACGGATGTGATTACCGGTTTCCCGGGAGAGACAGAGGAGGAGTTTGAAGAAACGGTCGATTTCGTCAGACGGGTCAACTTCGCGAAGATGCATGTCTTCAAGTATTCCAGGAGAACCGGAACGAAGGCGGCCTCGATGCCGGATCAGATCCCGGAAGCCGTGAAGCACCAGCGGAGCCTCCGCCTGATCGACATGGACCGGACGATGCGTCACGCGTACGCGTCGGCCTTTCTCGGGCGGGACGTGGAGTTTCTCGCCGAGGATGAAGCAGTGCGGGACGGGCGGCTTTGCCGCAGCGGCCATACGAGAGAAGCGCTGGAGGGCCTTTTTGACGGAGACATGCGGGAGGGTGAGATACGCCGTCTCACCGTGACCCGGGTGCTCGGGGACGGGACGCTCGTCCTGACCCCGCTGATCGGCGCTTGATCATATCGGAAAAGCAGTGTAGAATATGAATAAGTGTAGTCGGATGGATCTGTCACCGCTGCGGATGAGGGCCGGAACTTCCGCGGAGTCTGCTTCCGCATGGTGCCAGATACGCAAGGAGTGGATGACATGGTAAATTCGAACGCAGGAAACACGCAGTATTTCAGCGTGAAGACAGAGCCGGAGATCAGGGTGAAGGATGTTCTCAGCGTCGTCTACACGGCGATGGAAGAGAAAGGCTACAACCCGGTCAACCAGATTGTCGGATACATTATGTCCGGTGACCCGACTTATATCACGAATTACAAGGGAGCCCGGAGCATGATCATGAAAGTGGAGCGCGACGAGCTGGTCGAGGAACTTTTGAAGGAGTACATCCGCAACAAGGCCTGGGAAGACCGCTGAGGGATGCGGGTGCTCGGACTGGACTTCGGGTCCAAAACAGTAGGCGTCGCCGTCTCGGATCCGACCGGGACGCTTGCCCGCGGACTGGAAATTATCCGCAGAAAGCAGGAAACCCATCTTCGGAGCACGATGCGGCGTATCGGAGAACTCTGCGCGGAATACGGCGCGCAGGCGCTGGTGCTCGGCTATCCCCTTAACATGGATGATTCTGAGGGCGAGCGCGCCCGGAAGACAAAGGCTTTCGGCGACATGCTGAAGCAGAAGTTCTCACTGCCCGTCTATTACTGCGACGAGCGGCTGACGACCGTGGAAGCGGAGGAAATCATGGAAGCAGTCGGAATCCGGAAGGATGAGTACGGGAAACATGTGGACCGCATCGCGGCGGCGGTGATTCTTCAGGACTGGTTGGACAATGACAGAGACAGTGACATTTACCGGCGAGAACGGTGAGCAGACGGTTTTTTATATTGAGGAGCAGGCGCGTGTGAACGGTACGGATTATCTTCTGGTGTCGGATGCACCGGAAGGAGACGCGAATGCCCTCATTTTAAAAGATATCTCAGATGAGGCGAGCGCGGAGGCGGAGTATGTCCCCGTGGAGGACGAAGCCGAGCTGGCGGCCCTCATGAAGGTCTTCAATGAGATGACGGATGATGACACGGATATCCTGATGTGACGGAAGCATGACAGGAACGTGCGCTTTATGAAAAGGAGGTTACTTTTTGGCTAAGAAACTGAATAAGGAGAAGCTGAAGATCATACCGCTTGGCGGCCTCGAGCAGATCGGTATGAATATGACGGCGTTTGAGTACGGCGACAGCATCATTGTCGTCGACTGCGGGCTGGCTTTTCCGGAAGACGACATGCTCGGAATCGACTTTGTGATTCCGGACGTGACTTATCTTGTGGAAAATTACTCAAAGGTCAAGGGCTTCGTCATCACGCACGGGCATGAAGACCATATCGGAGCGATCCCGTATGTCTTCAAGAAGCTGAACGTACCGATCTACACGACGCGGCTGACGATGGCGCTGATCGAGAAAAAGCTCGAAGAGCACGGGATGATGAAGAGCGTCAAGCGGAAGGTCGTCAAATTCGGCCAGTCGATCAATCTCGGTGATTTCCGCATCGAATTCATCAAGACCAACCACAGCATTCAGGACGCCGCGGCGCTTGCGATTTATTCCCCTGCCGGGATCGTGGTCCATACCGGGGACTTCAAGGTCGATTACACGCCGGTCTTCGGCGATGCCATCGATCTGCAGCGCTTCGCCGAGATCGGAAGAAAGGGCGTGCTGGCGCTTCTCTGCGACAGCACCAACGCGGAGCGTCCGGGCTTCACGATGTCCGAACGGACGGTCGGAGTCGTCTTCGACCGGATTTTTGCCGAGCATCAGAAACAGCGTCTGATCATCGCGACCTTCGCTTCGAATGTGGACCGCGTGCAGCAGATCATCAATTCCGCTGTCAAATACGGACGGAAGGTCTGTCTTGAGGGGCGCTCGATGGTCAATGTCATCGGCACGGCCGTCGAGCTGGGCTATATCGACGACTCAAAGCATACGCTGGTCGAGCTGGATGATCTGAAGAATTATCCGCCGGAGAAAACCGTGCTGGTGACGACCGGCAGCCAGGGCGAGTCCATGGCGGCGCTGTCGAGAATGGCGGCCAATATTCATAAGAAGGTCAAGATTATGCCCGGCGATGTGATCGTCTTCTCCTCCCATCCGATTCCGGGCAACGAGAAAGCCGTCTCGAATGTCATCAATGAGCTGTCCGAGATCGGAGCGGAAGTGATTTTCCAGGATACGCATGTTTCCGGACACGCCTGCCAGGAGGACATCAAGCTCATCTATGCGCTGGTCCGGCCGAAGTACGCGATCCCGGTGCACGGAGAGCGGAGACATCTTCAGGCTCAGGCTCATATCGCGGAATCCCTCGGGATCCCGAAGGAGCGGATCTGGCTCCTTCATACGGGAGACGTGCTGGAGATCGGTGATGAGTCGGCAAGAATCATCGGCAAAGTACAGACCGGCGGGATTCTCGTCGACGGGCTCGGTGTCGGCGATGTGGGCAACATCGTGATCCGCGACCGTCAGCATCTGGCTGAGGACGGCATCATCATCGTGGTCATGACGCTCGAACAGCACAGCAACCATCTTCTGGCCGGACCGGATCTCGTCTCAAGAGGGTTCGTGTACGTCCGTGAGTCGGAGGGCCTTCTCGAGGAGGCGGACGCCGTGGCTTCGGCGGCGGTGAACAAGTGTCTGGATCACAATATCACGGACTGGTCGAAGATCAAGACGGAGGTCAAGGACGCGCTCAGCGATTTCGTGTGGAAACGGACGCAGCGGCGGCCGATGATTCTTCCGATTATCATGGAAGCTTCTCTGTAAGAATTATGCGGGGCGTTCTGAACGGCGAGTCAGAACGCCTGTTTCTGGAGCAGACGGGGAATGGATTACGAGATAGAGGAATGTACGGAAAAGCTGGTCGATTCGATCAGAAACAGCAGTGATTACAGGCGGTATCTGGAATGTGAGGAGGCGCTGGAAAAGTTTCCGGGCGTCTTCGATCAGGTCATGGAACTCCGCAAAAAGACCATTGAACTGTATCAGGATCCGGACAATGGAAATCTGATGGAAAATTCCGACGAACTCGGAAAAGAGTACGAGCGGCTGGAGAAGCTGCCGGAGGTGAACGCCTTTCTGGAAGCCGAGGAGGATCTGGTGCGGATTCTGAACAATGTGAGCGCCAGCGTGGTCAATTCGGTGAAGATGCGGGTGCCGAAGCCATGAGGCCGGGTGAGGGGCGGCTGGATGTATTCTGCGACAGTCTGGAATCTCCGATGCCGGATGTGCTCCGGTCGATCGAGAACGAGGCGGTCCGGGACGGCGTTCCGGTGATTCGCCGCGGGACCCGCCGGGCACTGCGTATGCTGCTGGCACTGAGGAAGCCGAAGACGGTTCTGGAGATCGGAACCGCCGTCGGCTTCTCTGCTGTCTACATGTATCTGGAGGGCGGCGCGCCGGTGACGACCATCGAGAACCGTCCGGAACGGATCCGTGAGGCGCGCCGGAATATCGTCCGCGCGGGAGCGGAAGGCGGCGTCCGGCTGCTTGAGGGAGACGCCCGGACGATTCTGCCGCAGCTGGACGGTCCCTATGACCTGATCTTTCTCGACGCGGCGAAGGGTCAGTACATCACGCTTCTTCCGGAGCTTCTGAGGCTCCTTTCAGGGGACGGAGTGCTGGCCGCCGACAACATCCTCGAGGGCGGCGAGACGCTGGATTCGCGTTTTGCCGTGGAACGGCGGAACCGGACGATTCACGCGAGAATCCGCGCATACCTCGAGGCGGTTTACGCCAATCCGGAGCTGACCACGACCATTCTGCCTGTGGGAGACGGGCTGGCAGTGTCATGCCGCGCCGAAGGAAGGGGCAGTCTGAGAGGAGAAGAAGATGAGACATCCTGAGCTTCTGATTCCGGCCGGTTCGCTGCCGGTTCTGAAGACTGCGGTCCGCTATGGGGCGGACGCGGTCTATATCGGCGGCGAGACGATGAGCCTTCGCGCGAAGGCGAGAAATTTCAGCGCCGGAGAGATGAGAGAGGGCATTGAGTTTGCCCACCGATACGGGAAAAAGGTCTATGTGACGGCCAATATTTTCGCACGTGACAGCGATCTGGACGAAGCGGCACGCTATTTCGGAGAGCTGGAATCAATGGAGCCGGACGCGCTTTTGATCGCGGATCCGGGTATGTTCCGGCTGGCCCGCCGCTGTGCGCCTGCCGTGCCGATCCATATCAGTACACAGGCCAACACCACCAATTCCGAGTCCGCCGTCTTCTGGCATGATCTCGGCGCTTCAAGGATCGTAACGGCAAGAGAGCTTTCGATCAGCGAGCTGAAGGAGCTGCGCCGGCGGATTCCTCCGGATCTGGAACTGGAGGTGTTCGTTCACGGGGCGATGTGCATTTCCTATTCGGGCCGCTGTCTTCTGAGCAGCTATCTGGCTGGCCGGGACGCCAACCGGGGAGCCTGCACGCATCCCTGCCGGTGGCGGTACGCGGTGATGGAGGAGACGCGCCCCGGCGAATATATGCCGGTGGAGGAGAATGAGCGCGGCACTTATATCTTCAACTCCCGGGACCTCTGCATGATCGATCATCTGCCGGATCTCTACGAGGCCGGCATCGACAGCTTCAAGGTGGAAGGCCGGATGAAGACAGCGCTTTATGTGGCGACCTGCGCGCGCGCGTACCGGATGGCGATGCGCGACTATGAGACAGACCCGGCTCTGTATGAATCGAGACGCGCATCATACCGCGGGAAGGTTGCCGAGGGAACTTACCGAAGGTTCACCACCGGATTCTTTTACGGCCGGCCCGGCCGGGATGACCTGATTTATGACAGCAATACCTATCGCAGGACGTATATCTATCTGGGAACCGTGAACGACATCGACAGCCGGGAACGTGCCGTGATCCTGCAGAAGAATAAATTTCTTGCCGGGGATGTCATCGAGATCATGAAGCCGGACGGCAGGGACGTGAAGGTGCAGGTACTCGGAATCTTCGACCGCGACGGACTGGAGCAGCCTTCGGCTCCGCATCCGCAGCAGGAGCTGCATCTTGCGCTGGATGCGGAAGCAGAGCCGGGAGATATTCTCCGGATGGCGGAGCAGCCGGAAGGGGTATAAGGCACAGTCAGGGTCTTGAACGCACATAGCAGCCCCGGAGCTCCTCCTCGGCGTAGCCCTCGATCACAAGAGAAGTAAGAGCGGACAGAACCGATGAAATCTCCATTCCCAGAGCGTCTGACAGTATGTCCGGTGTCGCTGTGTCTTCGAAAGACAGAGCGCGGTAGATCCGGCGCGCCTCTTTGGTAAGGGCCGGATCGGAGAGAACCCGCTCCTCCTGCTTTCGCCTCAGCGCCATCGCGGAATCGGCGGAGTCGGCGAAGCTCAGCGTGCTGCGGCTCATCTGGAATTCATTCAGAAGCGCTTCGGGCGCATACGCGATGCCGGCTCCCTGGGCGATCAGATAATTGCAGCCGTCGGAGAGATGATCCCCGATCCGACCCGGGACGGCGAACACGTTCTTTCCCTGCTGCAGGGCAAAGTCCACGGTCAGATTCGTTCCGGAACGGAGCTTTGCCTCCACGACGAGCACGAGATCGGCGAACGCGCTGATCAGACGGTTGCGGGCGGCGAACTGGCGGCCGATCGGCGGCGACCCGGGCTTCAGCTCCGACAGGACGCCGCCGGATTCGATGAGCTGCCGGTAGAGGGGCTCGTTGGCCGGAGGATAGCAGACATCCGGACCGGATCCGAGTACGCCGAAGCTGCGACCGCCCGCCCGGAGTGCACCTTCCTGCGCATAACCGTCGACGCCGACGGCCATCCCGCTGATGATCTGGATTCCCCTTGAGGCCAGCGCGCTTCCGAATTCCGCGGCGATCCGGTGACCGTACGGGCTGCACATCCGCGATCCGATGATCGCACAGGCTGGCTGGTCGTCGCGAGGCAGATCCCCGATGAAGTAGAGGGCGTGCGGCATGGAGGGAAGTCCCTTCAGGCGGTCCGGCCAGTCTGTGTCGGTGTCCCGGATACACCGGACTGCAGGGTGAAAATCCGCGGACGCGCTGTCGGCGAATGCATTTCTTTCTTCTGTCATTTCGCTGATCCCTTTCGATTATGTTCTGCGGCGGGTGACTCACGGATACGGATTTCTCCCGGTCCGGCGCAGCTTCCGCGTTTCCCTTCTGCTGCGTTTATGATAGCATACGGTAGACCAGCGCTTCCTCTGCGTGCCTTCCGAGTATGACATCCGAGCCGTCCAGATCGGCGATGGTGCGCGCAACACGAAGCACCCGGTGGTATCCGCGGGCGCTGAGCGCAAAGCGCCGGAAGGACGAGGAAAGAATCCGTTCCGCCTGCTCATCCGTCACGCAGAATTCGGGGATCCGGCCGGCCGGAATCTCCGAGTTGAAATGCCAGGAGACGGACGCAAAACGGTCCGCCTGGATCAGCCGCACGGTCTCCGCTCTCTTCCGCATGGAAGAAGAGGATTCGCCGTCCGGCGAGCGGGCGGTCAGGTCGTCATAGCTTACCGGACTCAGCTCGATGCACAGATCGATCCGGTCGAGCAGCGGTTTTGAGATCCGCCCCATGTAGGACCGGATGTCCGCCTGCGTGCAGGTGCAACGGCTGAGATCCGGGTAATAGCCGCAGGGGCAGCGGTTCATCGCGGCCAGCAGGAGAAAGCTGGCCGGAAAGCGGAAGCTGCCGGTCGCTCTTGAGATGACGATTTCCCGGTCCTCCAGGGGCTGCCGTAGAATTTCCAGGGCCTGCCTTGAGAATTCCGGCATTTCGTCCAGAAAGAGCACGCCTCTGTGAGCCAGTGTGATTTCGCCGGGGCGCGGAATCTTTCCGCCGCCGGCCAGCGCCTGAGGCGAGATGGTGTGATGGGGATGGCGGTAAGGCCTTCTCCGGATGACCGGGTGTTCCGGGTCCAGCAGACCGGCGATGCTGTAGATCTGCTCGATCTCCAGCTGTTCGTCTCCGGTCAGCCGGGGTAGGATGGAGGGGACGCGGCGGGCGATCATGGTCTTGCCCGATCCGGGCGGCCCGGCGAGCAGCAGATTATGAAAGCCGGCGGCCGCGATCAGGGCGGCCCGTCTGGCGAAGGACTGGCCGCGTATATCCCGGAAATCCGGCGCCGTCCCTTCCTCATCGCCGCTGTCCTTTTCTTCGGGGAGAGGCGGCGCCGTTCCGTTCCGGAGGTATTCGACGGCCTCGTGGATGGTCTTTACCCCTACTACCGTGATGCCGTCTACGGAAAGAGCCTCGCGTGTATTGCCGGAAGGAACGATCAGTGCGCGCAGGCCTTCCTTCCGTGCACGGATCGCGATGGGAAGGACGCCGCTGATCGGATTGACGCCTCCGTTCAGACTGAGCTCTCCGACGGCCATCAGACCGTCCAGCGAGGAGGCGGGGATCTGTCCGGCCGCAGCGATGACGGTCAGGGCGATGGGGAGATCATAGAGAGAGCCGCTTTTCGGCACATCGGCCGGGGAGAGGTTGACCGTGATCCGGCGCGCGGGAAGCGTGATCCCGCTGTTGCGGAAGGCCGTACGGATCCGGTCCTCCGATTCCCGGATCTGCGCGCTCAGATAGCCGACCATGACGAAGCAGGGAAGACCGTCGCTGATGTCGGCCTCTACGGTGATCGGAAGGATATCAAGGCCGAAGACGGCGGCGGAGCGGATGCGGTTGTACATTTTCGTCACCTCGCAGGAAGGAGAGCGGCCGCTCCCCGGATGTGCATGGAGTATAGCCTTTCGCTTCATTCCTGTCTATAAGAGTGCGACGATTCGATCCGATATGATTAATATTCGGATAAAAAATGATATCGGAAGCGGACAGAGGCGGCAAAATCGTCTTGCACGCCTTTTCCTTTTGCTGTATAGTTTCTAGGACTGAAATCAAGCAGGAATGAGATGGAGGCACGTGTTGGCAAAGAATCTGGTCATCGTGGAGTCGCCGGCCAAGGTGAAGACGATCCGTAAGTTTCTCGGCTCGCGCTACGATGTGGAAGCGTCCATGGGCCATGTCCGGGATCTGCCGAAGAGTCAGCTCGGCATTGACGTGGAACATGACTTTGAACCGAAATATATCACGATCCGCGGGAAAGGAGATCTGCTTGCCAGACTCCGCCGTGAAGCGAAGAACGCGGATCATGTGTTTCTCGCGACCGACCCCGACCGGGAGGGAGAGGCGATTTCCTGGCATCTTGTCACGGCGCTGAATCTCGATCCGAAGAAGATGCGCCGGATCACCTTCAATGAGATCACGAAAAACGCGGTTCGTACCTCCCTCAAGAATCCCCGGGACATCGATATGAATCTTGTCAACGCCCAGCAGGCGCGGCGCGTGCTTGACCGTCTCGTGGGCTATGAGATCAGCCCCGTCCTCTGGAAAAAGGTGAAGCGCGGGCTTTCCGCCGGCCGGGTCCAGTCGGTGGCGCTCCGGATCATCGCACGGCGGGAGAAGGAGATCGCGGACTTCATTCCGTCCGAGTACTGGACGCTTGACGCCCTGCTTCAGGTTCCCGGACAGAAGAAGCCACTGGAAGCGAAGTTCTTCGGGACGGACAGGAAGATGACCGTCTCCTCGAAGGAAGAAATGGACCGTATTGTCCGGGAGCTGGAGCAGGCGGATTTTACTGTTTCCGAGCTCCGCAGGGGAGAACGGGTGAGGAAGCCGCCGCTTCCCTTCACGACGAGCACGCTTCAGCAGGACGCCTCGAACCGGCTCGGCTTCTCGACATCGAAGACGATGCGTGTCGCCCAGCAGCTCTATGAAGGCGTTGATCTCGAAGGCGAAGGAACGGTCGGTATCATCACATACCTGCGCACCGACTCCACGCGTGTCGCAGGCGAGGCGGAGACGGCGGCCGAAGCCTTCATCACGGAGCAGTACGGAGCGGAATACTACGGACATCCGCAGGGAACGAATCATAACCGCAACGCCCAGGACGCCCATGAGGCGATCCGGCCGACGGACATCCGGCGGACACCGGCCTCCGTCCGTGATTCGCTGTCGAGAGAACAGTTCCGCCTGTATCAGCTGATATGGCGCCGGTTCGCGGCCAGCCGTATGGCCGCGGCCGTCTATGACACCGCCCAGGTGAAAATCGCGGGCGGGCCGTATACGTTTACGGCTTCCGCGTCGCGGATTCGTTTCGCGGGGTTCCTTGACGTCTATGCCGCGGAGGATGAGGAGAAGAGCGCCTCCGGCATGATGCTGAAAAATCTTGAGAAAGGGATGAAGCTGGAGATGACGGAGCTTCGGCCGGAGCAGCACTTCACGCAGCCTCCGGCTCATTTTACGGAGGCATCCCTTGTCCGGACACTTGAGGAGAAGGGAATCGGACGTCCCAGCACATACGCGCCGACGATTTCCACGATTCTCGCCCGGCATTATATCACCAAGGAGCAGAAGAATCTCTATCTGACAGAGCTGGGCGAGGTGGTCGACGGCATCATGCTGAAGGCATTCCCCCAGATCGTCGATGAGAATTTCACGGCCAACCTTGAGACGCTGCTGGACGGCGTCGCGATGGGACGGGTTGACTGGAAAACCATCGTGCGCAATTTCTATCCGGATCTGGAGGAAGAGGTCAGCCGGGCAAAGGAAGAACTCGCCGAAGTGAAGATCGAGGACGAGGAGACCGATGTGGTCTGCGAAAACTGCGGACGGCATATGGTGATCAAGTACGGTCCGCACGGCAAGTTTCTCGCGTGCCCGGGATTTCCGGAGTGCCGGAACACCAAACCGTACTTCGAGAAGGTCGGCGTCCGGTGTCCCCTGTGCGGCGGTGAAGTGGTGCTGAAGCGGACCCGAAAGGGACGCCGGTACTACGGCTGTGAAAACAACCCCGCCTGTACGTTTATGTCGTGGTCAATGCCGGTGGAAAAAAGCTGTCCGAAATGCGGCCATTATATGATCAGAAAGGGCAGCAAGATCGTATGCTCGGATCCTTCCTGCGGTTATTCGGAAGATGTCTGATAATTTCAAAATAATTCTGAATCGACTTGTATGATCTGACTGTTTATGCTATAGTCGAATTGTCAAATTGGATCGGTCAGAGTGGATATTTGCAGAACCAGTCAGCCTTGGACGCGGCGGCACGCGGCTTCGACACGCCGGACCGGACGCTCTTCCTGTCCGTCGGAAGGGAGATGCAGGTCTTCCGGTGCGCGGGGCAGGCCCTTCCGGTGTCCGCGGACGACGCAATAAAGCCGGCAGGACCGGACGGCACGTCTTCGCATCCCGGTCAGACGGATTCAGTTAGAAAGGAGTGAACATGAGCGTACAGCTGCTGGACAAGACACGAAAGATCAATAAGCTGCTGCATAACACGAGCACATCGAAGGTTGTGTTCAATGACATCTGCTCCGTGCTCGTCGAAACGCTTTCCTCCAACATTCTTGTCATCAGCAAGAAGGGCAAGGTGCTCGGAGTCGGCAAGTGCGAGGGCGTGGAAGAACTCAGCGAGATGATCACCAGCGAGATCGGAAGTTTTGTGGACAGTCTGCTGAATGAGCGTTTTCTCGGCGTGCTCTCCACCAAGGAAAATGTGAATCTGGCGACACTGGGCTTCACGGGAGAGGGCGTGGAGCACTATACGGCCATTATCAACCCGATCGAGATTGCCGGCGAACGCCTCGGAACGGTGTTCAGCTACCGCTCCTCAGCGCAGTATGACATCGATGACATCATCGTCAGCGAGTACGGGACGACTGTGGTCGGACTGGAGATGATGCGGTCCGTTGATGAGGAGAATGCAGCCGAAACCCGGAAGCATCAGGTGGTCAAGTCCGCCTTCTCCACACTGTCCTTCTCCGAGCTCGAAGCCATCATTCATATTTTCGATGAGCTGGACGGCAATGAAGGAATCCTGGTTGCCAGCAAGATTGCGGACCGGGTCGGCATCACCCGTTCCGTGATCGTCAACGCGCTGCGGAAGTTCGAGAGCGCCGGCGTGATCGAGTCCCGTTCCTCAGGAATGAAAGGCACCTATATCAAGGTGCTGAATGATTATATATTTGATGAGCTTGATGAGATCAAGCTGCATCGGGCAAAGAAATAAGCAGGAAAACGGTCCGGCCCGCTGTGCTCGGGCCGGATCGTTTCCGAAGGCATACAGCAAAAGAGGCTGCCGTTACAGGAACCGGGACCGCGACAGAATACGGGATCATCTTCGGATTCCCGCAGAAAGCGCTGTCCGTGTCCGGTGCGGCAGTCTTTTTTGCTGCCCGCGAAGGCGGATTCAGGCCGATACATCCGCCGCAGTCCGCCGGATTCCGGATCTTGCAGCGGCAGGGACCGCCGGAGCGGGAAGACGGACAGCCGCTGCACAATTTTTATGAAAATGGCTTGACATCCGGAAAAGCAGGTCGTATATTATGTCCTAGATGTTAGCACTCCAATAAATCGAGTGCTACCAAGATAGAAAATCTGAATTGTTTCTATAAAAAGGAGGCAGATTTTTATGAAGTTAGTACCGCTTAGCGACAGAGTCGTTCTGAAGGAACTCGAAGCTGAGGAGACGACCGCATCCGGAATCGTACTTCCGGGTCAGGCAAAGGAAAAGCCGCAGCAGGCTGAAGTAATCGCGGTCGGACCGGGCGGTGTCGTTGACGGCAAGGAAGTCGTCATGAATGTCAAGGTCGGGCAGAAAGTTATCTATTCCAAGTACGCGGGCACTGAAGTGAAGCTGGGCGAAGACAAGTATGTCGTCGTCAGACAGAACGATATTCTCGCTGTTGTGGAAGAGTAAATAAGGGAGGCTTACGGATATGGCAAAGCAGATTAAGTACGGTATTGAGGCAAGAGAGGCTCTTCTTGCCGGTGTCGATAAACTGGCGGATGTAGTCCGTGTGACGCTTGGACCGAAGGGCAGAAACGTTGTGCTTGAGAAGTCCTACGGCGCCCCGACGATCACCAACGACGGCGTGACGATCGCAAAGGAGATCGAGCTGGAGGACGGGTTTGAGAACATGGGCGCGCAGCTGATCCGCGAGGTCGCTTCCAAGACCAACGATGTGGCAGGCGACGGCACCACGACCGCGACGGTTCTGGCTCAGGCGATGGTTCACGAAGGAATGAAGAACCTCGCGGCCGGCGCAAATCCGATCATCCTGAGAAGAGGCATGCAGAAGGCAACGGATGCGGCGGTCAAGGCCCTTGTCGATATGAGCAAGCCGGTCAGCGGTAGAAAACAGATCGCACGTGTCGCGGCTGTCTCCTCCGGTGACGATGAGGTCGGCGAGATGGTGGCGAACGCGATGGAGAAGGTCTCCAAGGACGGCGTCATCACCATCGAGGAATCCAAGACAATGCAGACCGAGCTCGATACCGTTGAAGGCATGGAGTTCGACCGCGGCTATATTTCCGCTTATATGTGCACGGACACCGAGAAGATGGAAGCCCGTCTGGAGGATCCGTACATCCTGATCGTCGACAAGAAGATCAGCAATATTCAGGATCTGCTTCCGGTGCTTGAGCAGATCGTGAAATCCGGTGCTCAGCTCCTGATCATCGCCGAGGATGTCGAGGGTGAGGCGCTGACGACCCTGATCGTCAACAAGCTCCGCGGAACCTTCAACGTGGTGGCAGTCAAGTCTCCGGGCTACGGCGACAGAAGAAAGGATATGCTGAAGGATATCGCGGTTCTGACCGGCGGTGTCGTTGTCTCAGACGAGCTCGGCATCGATCTCAAGGATGTCACGATGGATCAGCTCGGACGCGCGAAGTCCGTCAAGGTGACCAAGGAGAATACCGTCATCGTTGACGGCGAGGGAGACAAAAAGGCAATCGCTGACAGGGTTGCTCAGATCCGCAACCAGATTCAGGATACCAAGTCCGACTTCGATCGTGAGAAACTGCAGGAGAGACTGGCCAAGCTGGCCGGCGGCGTAGCCGTCATCCGTGTCGGCGCTCCGACCGAGACCGAGATGAAGGATAAGAAGTACCGTATGGAGGATGCGCTGAACGCGACCCGTGCGGCTGTGGAGGAAGGCATTGTCGCCGGCGGCGGCAGCTCTTATGTCCATGCGGCTGAGAAGCTGAACGAGCTGGTATCCGGCCTGAAGGGCGATGAGAAGACCGGTGCAGAGATCGTGCAGAAGGCGCTGGAAGCTCCTCTGTACAGAATCGCGGTCAACGCAGGCAAGGAAGGCGCCGTGATCGTCGATAACGTGAAGAAGGCGAAGAACGGGGAAGGCTACAACGCGCTGACAGATGAGTATGTCAATCTGGTGGATGCGGGCATTCTGGACCCGGTGAAGGTTTCCAGATCCGCACTTCAGAACGCCAACTCCATCGCCGCGACGCTGCTGACCACCGAGTCCGCGGTATCGATCATCAAGGAGAAGGAGCCGGCTGCGCCGCAGGGCGGCCAGGGCATGGGCATGATGTAATGCTCTGTCTGTCCGGACGAAGCGCCGGAAGCGGCATAAAAGTATCAGATGAAAAAAGGGAGGCTCACGGGAAAGTGGGTCTCCCTTTTTTCATCGCTGCGCCCGGCGGGATCTCGAATGGCGCGAAAGTGCCTGATACAGGCGCTTTTGCGGGGAGGACAACGGGTTGCGCCCCGGGTGCATAGGTGCTAAAATCTAATAAAATTCAGAAAGGAAAACCTGCCGCTTCATGCTGAGGCAGGAGGGACGATAAGATGGAAGATACCTTTATTGAGCTCGTACTGCCGAAGAAACCGACTCCGCTGGAGACAATGCGAAAACCGCTGCTGGTTCTGGTGACGGTGCTGCTGGCTGTGGCGGGCTTTTTCATTCATCCTTTTTTTATCATCGGACTGCTCGTCATGATCATCGTGGATTCAGTCGTTTTCCCGCGTTTCAATGTCGAATACGAATACTCCTATGTGAACGGCGAACTGGACATTGCCGCGATCTATTCCAAATCCAGCCGTAAGGAGCTTGCCCAGATTGATCTGACGGATGCGGAGTGCATTGCGCCGCTCGGTTCTCACGAACTGGATGCCTACGGCGACACGTTCAAAACGGTTGATTATTCGGTTCGTCAGGAATCCGTAAGACCCTTCGTGGCAGTCAAAGGAGGAGAAACAAAACAGAAGATTCTGGTCCAGCTGAACGATCCGATGCTGTCGGATCTGCGTACGCGCATGCCAAGAAAAGTGCATCCTGAATCATGAGGAATCCCATCGGCAGCCGTGTAAAGGCGGCGGCCGGTGTTTCCATTATAGAACCGGACGCAGAGCGGATACTCTCTCCGGTCTTTGCTTCAAATCAGGAAACCCCGTTAACCTGTGCATCATGGAGGTAAGGAATGGCAACAATTGTAGGCGACGGCATTACGTTTGATGATGTTCTGCTTGTACCGCAGTACAGTGAGTGTACGCCGAATATGGTGGATATTTCGACGCAGCTCACCAATCGGATCCGGCTGAATATCCCGATGATGAGCGCCGGGATGGACACGGTGACCGAGCACCGGATGGCGATTGCCATGTCAAGACAGGGCGGTATCGGGATCATTCACAAGAACATGAGCATCGAGGCGCAGGCTGAGGAAGTGGATATGGTCAAGCGCTCCGAGAACGGCGTCATAACGGATCCGTTTTCCCTGACACCTGAGCATACGCTGGGGGATGCCAACGCGCTGATGGCCAAATACCGTATTTCCGGCGTACCGATTACGGAAGGGAAAAAGCTGGTCGGAATCATCACCAACCGGGACCTGAAATTCGAGGAGGATATGACCCGCCCGATCCGCGAGCGCATGACGTCGGAGAATCTGATCACGGCCAAGGAGGGCGTGACGCTGGAGGAGGCGAAGAAAATCCTCGCCGCCGCCCGGAAGGAGAAGCTTCCGATCATCGATGAGGAGGGAAATCTCAAGGGACTGATCACGATCAAGGATATCGAGAAGCAGATCAAGTATCCCCTGTCCGCAAAGGATTCACAGGGCCGCCTGCTCTGCGGAGCCGCCGTGGGCATCACGAAGAACGTCATGGATCGGGTCCAGGCTCTCTTTAATGCCCATGTGGATGTCATTGTGGTGGATTCGGCTCACGGACATTCGAAGAATATCATCAGCACAGTCAGAGAGATCAAGGATGCCTTCCCGGAACTTCAGCTGATTGCGGGCAATGTGGCGACGGAAGCCGGAGCGGCCGCGCTCTTCGAGGCCGGCTGCGACGCGGTGAAGGTCGGTATCGGCCCGGGCTCCATCTGCACCACGCGGATCGTCGCGGGCATCGGGGTGCCGCAGATCACCGCTGTGATGGAGTGCGCGAAGGCGGCTGAGAAGTACGGAAGGCCGATCATCGCCGACGGCGGAATCCAGTACTCCGGCGATATGACGAAGGCGCTGGCCGCGGGCGCGAACGTCTGTATGATGGGAAGCATTTTTGCCGGCTGCGACGAGGCGCCCGGAGATTTCGAATTGTTTCAGGGGAGAAAATTCAAGGTCTACCGCGGGATGGGGAGCATCGCCGCGATGGAAGCGGGCAGCCGCGACCGCTACTTCCAGACAGACGCCAAGAAGCTGGTTCCGGAAGGCGTGGAAGGCCGCGTGGCGTACAAGGGATCCGTTGAGGATACGGTATTCCAGCTGGTGGGCGGAATCCGCTCCGGCATGGGCTACTGCGGAGCAAAGGACATTCCGACGCTGCAGAAAACGGCGCAGTTCGTGAAAATATCCGCCGCTTCGCTCAAGGAGTCACATCCTCACGACATTCATATCACAAAGGAAGCTCCGAACTATTCGGTGGACAATAACTGATCGGGAAGAGAAACGCGAAGCCGGCCGCCATGAAATAACGGCGGCCGGCAGGGTGCGAAAGGCACGGACGGGGCGGCGCCTGCCCGCATCCGGATCCGCGGGAACGGTACCGCCAGACAGGTTGCTTCCGGCGATGATTCTCATGACCGGATGTCGCGGATCGCTTTGATATAGGGAAGAAGACGGCGGTTTCTGGAAGCGTCCAGACCCAGCTGAACATATTCACGGAAAAGCTCGTCCTCGCGGAACTGCTTCAGCAGAAGCGATTCGCCGACTGTCATGTATTTGCGGCGCCTCAGGGCGGCCGGTGACTGATCCTCGGTCAGCGCCTCGACGGGAATGCCGAACATATCGGCCAGACGCTTCAGATGAGGCTCCCGCGGATAACTGACCATCCGGATCCATGAATTGAGTGTTGTGACCTTGATCCCGGCTTTTTCAGCGGCTTCCTTTTCGGTCATATGATTAACCGCCAGATAGTCAAGGATATTCCCGGCGAGGATTTCTTTCCTCCCGCGTTCCTTCATTTCCATCGTTGCGCTCCACATCCGGGCTGAATAGAATGATAAGTTCAAATTTCTGTACATTAAAAAATATATATTTTGAGTGGATACTCCGTCCCCAGATGGGACGGAAGTTCCCCGGAGCGGAGGGGAAGAAAACCATTTAAAATGGAAACCACTGCATTGACATCCGAAAGTAAAGAGGGGTGAGTAGGATGATGCCAAAAATTTCACTGAAGGCCGCGCGCGTCAATGCCGAGATGACGCAGGACGATGTGGCTCGCGTCCTGCACAGAACGAAGCAGACGATCGTCAACTGGGAAAACGGAATGACGGATATCCGATACACGGATTTGAAGGCCCTTTCGGATCTGTACCAGATGCCGATCGAGTATCTCCGGATACCGGAACGCAGGCAGGCCAGAAAAGGAGGAAGAGCGTGATAAAACAGAATCTGCCGGAACTTCTGAGCATGAATGAATACCCGGGCCGGGGACTCGCGATCGGGCTGACACCGGACGGACGGAAGGCGGTGATCGTCTATTTCATCATGGGACGGAGTGAGAACTCGAGGAACCGCATTTTCGTCGAGGACGGTGAGGGCATCCGTACGCAGGCCTTCGACGAGTCGAAGATGGAGGATCCGAGTCTGATCATCTATGCGCCGGTCCGCGTGCTGGGCAGCAAGACGATCGTCACGAACGGTGATCAGACGGATACGATCTTTGAAGGACTCGACAGCCAGAAGACCTTCGAGCAGTCGCTTCGCGCCCGCCGCTTCGAACCGGACAGGCCGAACTATACACCCCGGATCTCCGGTGTCCTGCACCGCCTTGAAGACGGCTCCTTCAACTACGCCATTTCGATTCTGAAGAGCGCCGACGGCCGGCCGGAGTCGGATCAGCGATTCACTTTCTCCTATGCGCCTGCGCTTCCGGGCGAGGGCCATTTCATCAGCACTTATATGGGAAACGGGAATCCTCTTCCGAGCTTTGAGGGCGAGCCGGTCCGGATCGCCGTGGAAGATGATCTTGACGGATTCACGGAACGGATCTGGAACGGGCTGAATCCGGATAACAGGGTTTCTCTGTTTACCCGCTTCATCAATCTTTCCGACGGCACGTATGAGAGCCGCATTGTGAATAAGAACCATTGACCGGACGACGGGTCCGGCATGCCGGACGGCAGCATTTTCCTGATGGAAAAAAGTGCACGGGTATGCCGGATCCGTCTGTTTCATGTTAAAATAAAAATGCAGAAGGCAACGAACGCACGAGGAGGATGAATACAGAATGAAAGATCTTGCTCTTAAATACGGCTGCAACCCGAACCAGAAGCCGTCCCGCATCTTCGTGAACGATGGACGCGATCTTCCGATCCGGGTGCTGTCGGGCCGTCCCGGTTACATCAATTTCATGGATGCGCTGAACGGGTGGCAGCTTGTTTCGGATTTGAAACGTGCGACCGGACTTCCCGCGGCGGCTTCCTTCAAGCATGTCTCGCCTGCCGGCGCCGCGGTGGGGCTCCCGCTGACCGATACGCTGAAGAAAATCTATTTTGTGGACGATATGGGCGATCTCTCCCCGCTGGCCTGCGCCTACGCGAGGGCGAGAGGGGCGGACAGGATGAGTTCCTTCGGTGATTTTGTCTCGCTGAGCGACATCTGCGACAGGGATACCGCTTCCGTCATCCGCCGGGAGGTATCTGACGGCGTGATCGCGCCGGGGTACACGGATGAGGCTCTGGCAATCCTGAAAGAGAAGAAGAACGGCAATTACACGGTGATCGAGATCAATCCGGACTATCAGCCGGCGCCCCTTGAGCATAAGGATGTATTCGGCATCACCTTCGAGCAGGGCCGGAATGATCTTGTGATCGATGAGAAAATGCTTGAGAATGTGGTGACAAAGAACCGGACGATTCCGGAGGCGGCGAAGCGGGATCTGGTGGTTTCCCTGATCACGCTGAAATACACCCAGTCCAACTCGGTCGCCTACGCGAAGGACGGCCAGGCGATCGGCGTCGGTGCCGGTCAGCAGTCCCGCGTGCACTGTGTCCGGCTGGCGGGGAGCAAGGCGGACAACTGGATGCTCCGTCAGAGCCCGAAGGTGCTGGAGCTGCCATTCGTGGACGGAATCCGGCGGGCGGACAGAGACAACGCCATCGATGTCTACATCGGCAATGAGTACGAAGATGTGCTCCGGGACGGCGCGTGGCAGAGAGTGTTCCGGGTAAAGCCCGATGTCTTTACCGCGGAAGAGAAGCGGGCATGGCTTGATCAGCAGACGGATGTTTCCCTCGGATCGGACGCCTTCTTCCCGTTCCCGGACAACATTGAACGCGCGAGAAAATCCGGCGTCCGTTATATCGCCGAGCCGGGCGGATCGGTCCGTGACGATGCTGTGATCGACTGCTGCGACCGCTACGGAATCGCGATGGCCTTTACCGGCATCCGCCTGTTCCATCACTGATAGAATGAGCCCGGAAAAAAGCGGACCGCATCCGTCTTTTTCCGGTCCGACTGAGAGGGGAGGCCTTTCATGCTGGCGAACTTGAAGGAGGTTCTGGTTCCTGCGGAAGCGGGACATTACTGTGTCGGTCATTTTGACGTTCTGACACTGGAGATGGCGCGCGCTGTGATCGCAGCCGCGGAGGAGGCGGACGCGCCGGTGATTCTCGGAATCGAGGAGAGCCAGCTGTCAATCTGTCCGCTGGACGAATTTGCCGCTTTTGTGCTTCCGATGGCGAGGAAGGCTGCGGTGCCTGTCGCGGTGCATTTTGATCACGGGCAGACCTTTGCCCGCTGTATTGAAGCGCTTAAGCTGGGATTCACGTCGGTGAATTTTGACTGTTCAAGGGATGTGCTGGAGGTCAATGCGGCGAAGGTCTCGGAGATGGTCCGTACGGCCCATGCATTCGGAGCGGCCGTAGAGGCGGAACTGGGCCATACGCCGGAAGCGGAGGAGCTGCGTTCCGGCGCCGCGGAACTTACGGATCCCGCACAGGCGGCGGATTATGTGAAGGAAACGGGGATCGATGCGCTTGCGATCGCCGTCGGCACGGCCCACGGCCAGTATCTGGAAACGCCGAAGCTGGATTACAATCGAATCCGGGCGATCGCGGAAGCCGCGAAGGTTCCCCTTGTTCTGCACGGAGGTTCCGGTCTTTCGGATACGGCGATCCGGGAGGCTATCGCAAGCGGGATCTCGAAGATCGACATTTTTACCGATATCAATCTTGCCTGCTGTCAGGGGGCGATTCAGGCATACAATGACGGAATCCACACGATCAGCGAGATGATTCCGTATGAGGAGCATGCGGTGCGGGTTGTAGCGGCGGAAAAAATCCGCCTGTTCGGAAACCGGACCTGACGATGATGAAGTGAAGCAGGAAAAAGGTGCTGCCGCCCGGCTTAAAGCCGGGCGGCAGCACCTTTATTCTTCCATGATTCCCGCAGCCGTCCATTCTTCTTTACAGACGAAATGCCGCGGTATCGATCCATTCAGATCTCGAAAATCCAGCCTTCCGGCGCTTCGATGCGGCCCATCTGGATGCCGGTCAGCGTGTCGTAGAGCTTCTGAATCTTCGGACCCATCTTTTCCATGCCGCTGGGGAAGTTGATCACCTTGCCGTGATCGACAATCCGGCCCACCGGCGAGATGACGGCCGCCGTGCCGCAGAGGCCGGCTTCCTCGAATTCCGGCAGCTCCGTGAACGGGACCACCCGCTCCTCGACCTCCATGCCGAGATAATGCTCCGCGACATATTCAAGGGAACGTCTCGTGATGGACGGGAGGATGGAATCCGATTTGACCGTGATGAATTTGTTCCCCTTGATGAAGATGATGTTCGCGCCTCCGGTTTCCTCCACGTTGGTGCGGGTGGCGGAATCCGGATACAGATTGTCCGCGAAGCCCTCTCTGTGCGCGATGACGATCGGGTGCAGGCTCATCGCGTAGTTGAGCCCGGCCTTGATGTGACCCGTTCCGTGAGGTGCCGCGCGGTCGAAGTCCGGAACTTTCAGCTGAATCGGTTTGGCGCCGCCCTTGAAATACGGACCTACCGGTGTGGTCAGAATACGGAACTGATATTCGTCAGCCGGTTTCACGCCGATGACGGCGTTGGAGCCGAACATATACGGACGGATGTACAGCGTCGCGCCGGAACCGTAGGGCGGAACCCAGCTCTCATTGGCTTTTACGACCTCTCTGACGGCCTCGACAAAGCGATCCTCCGGGAACGGCGGCATTTCCAGCCGTTTCGCGGAATCGACCATACGCTGCGCGTTCAGGTCCGGGCGGAAGCAGACCGTACGGCCGTCCTCCGTCGTATAGGCTTTCAGTCCCTCGAATACGGACTGAGAGTATTGAAGCACAGCGGCGCACTCGGAAATCGTGACGGTGTGGTCTGATGTAAGGCCGCCCTCATCCCATGCGCCGTTCTTATAGTTCGAGACGTAGCTCGCGGACGTTTCGAGATAGCCGAAACCGAGCTTGTCCCATTCGATATGCTGCTTCTCCATAAATCAAGCCTCCCATGCTCAATCGTTCCGGTCCCTTCCGAAGGAAGGCGCGCGGAACCTGACTGCGGAACAGTTTCTAATTATAAACGCCCCTGCGCCGATGTCAAATAACCGCTCTATTTTCGGCAGTATTTTCGCAGATAGTACATATAGAGGCAGAGCGATACGATTCCCGTCGTGATCGAGACATATCCCATAACGGGCGAATGCGGGAACACCAGCAGCAGAATCTCGACGACCAGCAGCACGCAGCAGAACACCAGCGATGCGCGGTCTGTCTTCTTCCGGTCATAGTCACGGTTCGGATCCCGGCCGGAACCGCTGCCGAACAGCGAGCTGACCTTGTCTCCGTTGCCGGTGGCAAACAGCACGATGAAGACGGCGAGGAAGACGATGATGATGATATCCCAGGCTCTCATGTCCATAAAGCTGACTCCTCCTTTCATTCGAAAGGCTGGCCGTTCCGGACCGGACGGAAGTATCCGGACGGAGGATCCGCGGGGATTTCCGTTCCGCGGACGGCTGCCTTTCCATTTTAACCCAGAAGGACGGCCGGACGCAATATTTCCGGCCGGAGCGCAGGAAGGCATTTCCTGCGAAAGCTGTTTGACAGAGCGGAACGGGATCGGTATGATAAGAACACAAAGGACAGAGGACGCTCTCTGCGTCCTTTTGAGCAGGCATTCATGAATTTATACGAAGCGATCTTTTTACGACAGTCGGTCAGACAGTTCTCCATGACACCCGTGCCGCCCGAGGTGCTTTCCCGGATCGGTACATTCTATGAGCAGACAGCACCGCTTTTCCCGGGGATCCATACGGAAATCGGCATCACGGAGAATACGGAAGGCAGACACCTTCTGACGGGGTTCTTTGGCATTCAGGCTCCATATTACCTGACATTTTATTCGGAAATACGTGACCGCGCTGAGATGAACGCGGGCTATATCTGCGAGCAGCTGAGCCTCTATATGATGACACTGGGACTCGGAAGCTGCTTTATTGGAAATGCAGTCCTCAGAGGCGCGCCGCAGGAGAGAGAGGGGAAGCATCTGGTCATCGTGATGGCCTTCGGTCTCCCGAAGGGGCCGCTATTAAGGCGGGCCGGCGAGGCGAAACGTCTGCCGACCAGGGAGCTCTGTGTATTCAAGGATCAGCCCACGCACTGGATGACGCAGGTCATCGAGGCGGCACGGCTGGCCCCGTCCTGGCAGAACAGCCAGCCATGGCGGTTCGTGGTGGTGGGAAGCCGGATTCACATTTTTTCGAAGAAGGACGCGATGGACCGGCCGAAGAAATGGATGGAGTTCAGCTTCGGCGTGATGTTCTCGCATATCGCGGTGGCATCGGAGGAGCTCTGGCTGGAAGTGGATCTGATCCGGCTGGAGAATGTCAGCCAGAAAAATTTTCGAAACAATCAGTATGTGCTGAGCGCGATTGTCGAATCCCATATGCTGGGGGAGGATTCCGCCTTCCCGTCCGGATCCGGCACCTGACCTTCGGCCGTCCTTCGGGGCGGTCTTTTTTGTACGGAAGAGGCTCGACGGTATCAGGCAGTGGAAAGATCGCCTGATAATTTAATGACTAAATGATTTACAGAAACACAAAAAAGAACGATATTTGCTTGACAAATCCGGCTGTGGTGATATGATCGAATCAGTGTTAGCACTCATTTAATTATAGTGCTAACAGAACAGGAGGCAGAACATGAGTACAAGCAGTATGATCCTTGCATTTTACAATACGGTTCTTCTGCCGGATGTGGAGTATCGCCTGAGCCTTGAGGAAATTTCCGAGGCGGAAAAAAGCCGGGTCAAGATAGATGACGGACATGTGGTGCTGATGCCGCTGAAGGAAGCGAAGAAGCGCGAAGAGCTGACAGCGGATGACTTCTACGCGCTGGGTGTCGAGGCGGAGGTTCTGGATATCAGTGAAGGACCGATGGGGACGTTTCTCCACGCCCGGACACGCGGCAAGGTGAGGTCGCTGTCTGTCGAAACCGGAGCGGATGTGCTGGAGGGCACGTTTGAACCGGTTGAGGAAGTGATGGATGTCACCTACGTCGGAGAGAAAACGCTGCTCGATACACTGAAGAAGACGACCACGGAGGTGGCGTCGAAGATCAAGGGCGGAGACTATGCGATCGAATACCTGAAGAACCTCAAGTCGGTGAACGAATACGCGGCGGTCTTCTGCCAGTTCTTCGACATGACGGCGGAGGAGAAGTATGAGCTGCTGGAGACAGGATCCTTCCGGGAACGCGGGAAGCTGATTCTCGAGGCGGTCAAGCGGTTCAAGGGTGCCATTGACCTTCAGGTCGATCTTCAGAGCGCGGATGATCCGGAGGGGATCGCCTACAAGAAGGCGGCCATCAAAAAGCAGATGAACCTGCTCGAGAAAGAGCTGAAGGAAATGGAGCCGGAACGGGAGGAGGATGAGGACTCCTTCGAGAAGAGGATCGAGGCTTCCGGCATGCCGGATAACGTCCGGAAGGAGGTGGAGCGCGTGCTCCGCCGCTTCGAACAGGAGCCGACGAACGGAGCGGAGTACAATTCGCTGTATAATTATCTCGATTTCGTCACGACGCTGAAGTGGAAGGTGGAGAAGCAGGATCCAATCGATCTGAAAAAGGCGCGCAAGATCATGGACCGGGACCATTACGGCCTCGATAAGGTAAAGGAGAGAATTCTGCAGCATCTGGCTGTGATGTCGCTCAATGAGAATGCGGACGCGCCGGACCAGAAGGGATCGATCCTGCTGCTGGTCGGAGCTCCCGGCACAGGCAAGACGAGTATGGGACGGTCTGTCGCGGAGGCACTCGGCCGGAAGTATGTCCGGATTTCCCTCGGTGGAATCCGTGACGAGGCGGAGATCCGCGGACACCGCAGAACCTACATCGGCGCGATGCCCGGACGGATTATGGAAGGCATCAAGCGCTCCGGGTCGATGAACCCGGTGGTCGTGCTGGACGAAGTGGACAAGATCAAGTCAAGCTTCGACGGCGATCCCTCCGCAGCACTGCTGGAGGCGCTGGATCCGGAGCAGAACGCGACCTTCGAAGACCACTATGTGGACCTGCCGTACGATCTCTCCCATGTCTTTTTCATCTGTACCGCCAACACATGGGATACGATTCCCCAGCCGCTGTTGGACCGGATGGAGGTAATCGAGCTCGCCGGATACACGCCGGCCGAGCATTTCCATATAGCAAAGGAGCATCTTGTCCCCCAGGCGCTGCATGAGACCGGTCTTTCAAAGAAGGATATCCGCTTCACGGACGGCGCGCTGAGAAAGATCATTTCCGATTATACGATGGAAGCCGGCGTCCGGGGACTGAAGAAGCAGCTTCTGGCCGTCTGCCGGAAAGCAGCCGTCCGGATCGTGGAGGGAAGGATCGGCGACGGCAGCGGGAAGGAGGAGGCGCCGGAAGCAGGTCCGGTGATCGTCCGGGAGAAGAACCTCGAGGAATTTCTGGGGCGGAAGAAGGTCAGCCACGACCGGGTGATGAAAGCCAATCCGGCTGGCGTCGTCACCGGACTTGCCTGGACGCAGGCTGGCGGTGAGATTCTCTTCATCGAGTCGGTGGCAATGAACGGAACCGGTCAGATTCATCTCACCGGTCAGATCGGCGACGTGATGAAGGAGTCGGCGGAGACGGCCGTCTCTCTGGTCCGCAGCATGTTTATGGACAGCGGCCTCGATTTCGCCAAGCGGGATATCCATATTCACATCCCGGAAGGAGCGGTGCCGAAGGACGGACCCAGCGCCGGCATCACGATGTTCACCGCGGTGACCTCGCTTGTCACAGGCATTCCGGTTGATCCGCGGCTCGCGATGACGGGCGAGATCTCGCTGCGCGGCCAGGTGCTGCCGATCGGCGGGCTTCCGGAGAAGCTGATGGCCGCCAACCGGGCCGGCATCCGCAAGGTCCTGATTCCGAAGGAGAATGCACGCGACCTCGAAGACGTGCCGGAGGAAGTACGCAGGGAGCTGGAGATTATTTCGGTGTCCACGGTACGGGACGTGATCCGCGAAGCGCTGCACGTCCGGCTGCCCGAACCGGATCAGCATCCTTTCGGGATGGTGGAGCTTCAGAAAGTGTCGGTGCCCCGCCTTGCGCAGGCAGCGGAGGAGGCGGCAAAGCCGGCTTCGGGAAGTGTTTGACAATTTGAACAGTGTGTGAATTGTGTCTTTTGTCTGCAGTCAGAGGCGGTTTATCTCTTGGGAGATAAACCGCTTTATGCTATAATACCCACGTTTGATTAATCTACCTTTCCGTAAAATCGGGCTTTTGCGAGACGGAATTGCGGTCGGCGGAAGGACAGGGTGTACAGCATTGGGTTACACAGAGAATAAAAACAAAGAAAAAGGCAGACATAAAGGAAAAGCAGGGAGGACGGTACTGTCCGTTCTGTTCCCGATTTTTACCTTTCTCGGCATGATTGCCGTGCTGTCTCTCCGCTGGGTTCTGTCTCAGTGGAGCGGTCTTACGATGGATGAAATCATCTATCAGCTGGAGGCGCCGCTGGAAGGCACGGGAAACAATATGGTGCCTGACTATATGATCAAGTGCCTCGTTCCGGCGCTGGTCTGTACGGCTGCGGCGGTTCTGCTGCTGATGGCGCGCAGAAAGAAGGCGCATTACAGCCGGATCGCCGGCATCGGCCTCGCGGCGATGGTGGGCGTGCTCGTCTTTTCGGTGGTCTATTTCGGCCGCGAAGTGAAGCTGCTGGACTACATCCGGGACCGGAACACCAAGTCGGACTTTATCGAGAACCATTATGTGGATCCGTCGAAGGTGGAGCTCACGTTTCCGAAAAAGAAGCGGAATCTGGTTCAGATCTATATGGAATCCACCGAAGTGACGTTCGCGGACAAGGCCGAAGGCGGCGATTTTGATCAGAATGTGATTCCGGAAATTACAAAGCTCGCGCAGGAGAACGAAGACTTCGCGGGCACAGACAGGAAAAAGCTGAACGGCGGTCTGGCGCTTCCGGGCGCGACCTGGACGATGGGCGCGATTTTCGGCATGGCATCGGGACTCCCGCTCAACATCGACATCGAGCGGAACTCCATGTCCGCGATGACAAGCTTCTTCCCGCAGATCACGACGATGGGAGACCTGCTGAAGGACGAAGGGTACCGGCAGGTCTTCGTGCTCGGATCGGACGCCACGTTCGGCGGCCGGCGGCTGTATTTTCAGCAGCACGGCGATTTTGAGATCCGTGACTATGTCTACGCCAAGGAGAAGGGGATCATTCCGGAGAACTACAAGGTCTGGTGGGGGATGGAGGACGAGAAAACCATCGCGATGGCGAAGGATACGCTGACGGAGCTCGCCTCCGGAGACCAGCCGTTCAACCTGACGCTTCTCACGGTGGACACGCATTTCCCGGACGGGTATGTCTGCGAGCTTTGCGGCGACACTTTCGATGATCAGTACTCGAACGTCTTCGCCTGCTCAAGCAGGCAGATCTCCGAACTGGTGAAATGGATTCAGCAGCAGGACTGGTACGACAACACGACGATCATGATCACCGGCGATCACCCCACGATGGACGCTGATTACTGCGCGAAGGTGCCGGATTCCTATTCCCGCCGCACCTATACCTGCTACATCAACGCGGATGCGAAGGCGAGCGATCCGGAACAGCGCCGGGATTTCTCCACTTTCGACAACTTCCCCACGACGCTGGCGGCGCTGGGCGTCAAGATCGAGGGCAACCGGCTGGGGCTTGGTGTCAATCTCTTTTCAGATGAGAAGACCCTTCTGGAAACGTACGGAGATGATGCGGTCAAGGCGGAGGTTTCAAAGAAGACTGACTTCATCGAGAAGATGGAGCAGCTGGATCCGGAGGTGGAAGCGAACGTAAAGAAATACGGAAGCGTCCGGATCAAGTCCGAGACCTATGACCTGACGCACGGATGGATTTCGATCTCGACGGATCCGTTTGATATTCCGGCGGACGAACCGGTCAAATACATCCATCTGAAGATCTGGGTGGAAAAGGGCGGCCAGATCATCCGCCGGTGGATCCAGACGAAGGAACTGGACGGCGGCGGCTACTACACCACCTTCGATCCGCTGAAGGACCTGGACGGCTACCCCGAGATCTATTATCAGTTCGTGATCAAGTTCGACAACGGCACGAGCTACAATCTGGGGCCACAGGGAACGATCCGGAACCTGCCTGGCCACACTTACTTCGAGGAGAGCAGCACCGGCGACGCGCAGAACGCGGCGGCCGGCGGCCAGGAAGCAACGGGCGGCGACGCGCAGAATGCGGCGGGAGACGGCGAGGCCTGATCCCAGAACCTTTCCAATTGAAAAAAACAGGCGGCTGACTTATACTGATACACAAGTCAGCCGCTTTTTGTTTGATCCGCTCCGGTATCTGAATGAAACGATTCCGCGGCACAGCCCTGCGCGTGAGTGCGGGCGGCTGCATTTTCAGGAGAATATATGAATCAGACACAGACCGTGACGCGTACCGATACTTCTTTTTTCGGCTGCCTCGCTCTCTACCTGTACACGTTTTATTACAATCTGAATGCGACCAATTATACGTCGATCTGGAGCCCGAATGTGTTCCGGCTTCTCTGGATGGCTGTGATAGCCTGCCTGGTTCTTAAAGTACTGCTGATGGATTCGTACCGGCTGAGACAGATCCTGGTCTGGCTGATCCTGCTGGGAACGACGCTTCTTGTTTCAAAAAGAATCGGCTCCAACCGGCTCTTTCTTCAGATGAGTCTCGTGCTGTTTCTGTACGGAATTCCCTTTCGAAAAATTGTCTCACATCTTTTTACGGCGACGGTTCTCGTGCTGCTGTTTGTCTGCGGCTCCATGCAGGCGGGCATTCTGCAGAACTACGAGTTTAACCATGGATCCGGAACGAGGGTTCTGATCGCGAGAGGAATGGGATTCAACTACTACAGCCGCTTTGCCTACCTCTGCCTCGGACTGACGTTCCTCTATCTGTATCTGAGAGGAAAACGCTGCACGTACGTCGAAATTGCCCTGCTGGCAGCCGCGCATGTGCTGCTTTATCGGTATGTCCACACGACGAATCTGGTCGTCCTTACGGCCTGCGGCCTGCTTGTGCTTTATCTCATCGCCGTCCGCTGGCAGTGGCTCCGGTTCCGCGGACGCATCTGGAAATGGATCGCCCTGCTGCTTCCGTGGCTTGCCTTCGGAGGCACGTGGATGATGGTCTGGACGTATGACCATAAGGCGCAGCTGTTCGATCCGTTCCGTAATTCGTTCGATACGCTGATTTCGCGCCTCGATTTTTCGGTCACGGCCTATCATCAGTACGGGATCCGGCTGTTCGGAAATCATGTGACGCTGCAGGGAAACCGCTATGTCAACTTTAAGACCATGTCCGGAGGGCTTTATATCGACAGCAACTATGTCTACCTTCCGGTAGTGTACGGCGCCGTTTTCACGGTGCTGTTTCTGGGTCTTCTGTCCGCGCTGGGCCTCTGGATCTGGAAGAAGAGGGAGCCGTATCTCTACCTGTGGTTCTGTGTGATTGTGCTGATTTCCGTTGTCAACAATTTCCTCCTGTTCTTTTTCTGCGATGCGCTTGTCCTGCTTGCGGGAGACATGATCTGCGGCTCGCAGGAGAAAGAGAGCGGTGAAGCGCGCGGGCATTCAGAAGGAAAGAATTGATCCGGATCTTATATCCGCATCCCGGCGGATTGGAGACGTACGGCTGTTTTCGTATCCCATCATGGGGCCGACGACAGGAGAGCCGGCGCAGCTCCGGCTGAAGGAGCGGTTTTCCATGGAGGCGTATACGCGGAACGGTCAGGACGTCTGCCGAAAGACAGTCTGCGGAAAGTGAGGGGATCGCATGGCAAAAATCCGCAATTATTTCATCGACTCGGATACGGAAGCGATCTGTGCACTGGGCAGAGCGCTTTCCTCGCCTGACCGGATCCGGATTCTTCAGCTGATCGCCCATGACAACATGATTATCAGCGACATTTCCCGGGCGCTCAAAATTCCCCAGTCCTCCGTCGCCTTTCATCTGAAGATCCTTCAGGAGGCGGGACTTATCCGGATGGAGGAGCAGCCGGGCCGCCACGGTGTCTCGAAGATGTGCAGCCGTGTTCCGGATTTCACAAATATCCAGTTTGTCGGAGGATACGGCGATATGGACGAGTCTTACAGCGTGGAGATGCCGGTGGGCGGCTATATCTCCGTCGATCCGTATCCGACCTGCGGTCTCTGTGCACCGGAGGGCCCGGTCGGGATGGAAGACCGGGTGTACAGCTTTTATCTTCCGGAAAGACAGCGCGCCGGGATTCTGTGGACCTCTCGCGGAAGCGTGACGTACCGATTCGGCACTGCGCTGCGGGTCAGCGATACCATCCGCAGTGTGCGCTTTTCGATGGAACTCTGTTCGGAGGCGCCGGGGTACCGCGAGGACTGGAAGTCGGACGTGACATTCTGGGTCAATGGCGTCGAGTGCGCCACCTGGACCTGCCCGGGCGATTACGGCGCCTTCCACGGCCGGCTGAACCCGCCGGTCTGGCAGAGCGGGCAAAGTCAGTACGGTGATCTGGTGGTGCTCGAGGTCAATGAGAAAGGCTGTTTTCTGAACCGCCAGAAAGCATCGGATCTCACAGCCCGGGAGGTGTTCGCCGAAACGCGGCCGTTTGTCGAACTCTGCATCGGCAACAAACCGGATGCCCGCCACGTAGGCGGCTTCAATCTGTTCGGAAAGACGTTCGGAAACTATGAACAGGACATCGTCATGAGCATCGGGTATCATCAGAACGCCCTCACGCCGGACCAGCTGCTGACATGACGGGCGAAAACGATTAAGTCAGAATGACCGCCGGAATCATTGTTTCCGGCGGTCGTTTTTATCCTGTATATAACAGTGATACTGTTGTATAAATAACAGATTTGCACTTCACAGCATAAAATAGCCATATTATGACGAAAATTGGCAGTCAATAGATTGACATATCGTCGTTATTGCTATATAACTGATTATATAAGCGACAGAAATGTTGCAAATATTGACAGGACATCAATTTTGCAACAATGATGCTGTTGTATGCTGTGGCCGCGGCGAACAAAACGAAATGACGAGGGAAAACATCCCGGACGGAAACCGGGGAGAAAAGGAGGAACTTTCATGAGGAAGAAATGGATTAGTCTGGCACTGACCGGCGCGATGGCCGTATCGATGATCGGAAGCATGGCTGTTCAGGCGGATTCAGCGGTCGCGTCAGAGGCGACGTCTTCTGCCGAGGCGCTGGCAGGCGTGACATCAGGCGCGACCTACGGGGCGGATGCGGATGTGAACAGCGACGGAACCGTCAACAATCCCGAGAAGGTGCAGGTGAACGAGAACAACCTTGTGATGTGGTCACTTTTCACGGGCGGCGACGGCGAGTGGTTCTCCAAGATTGTCAATCAGTACAATTCGACACAGAATCCGGATCACCCGGTGACCGCGATCACGCTTGTCTGGGACGATTATTATACGAAACTTCAGACCGCCATCGCGACGGGCAACGGCCCTGACATCGGCATCTCCCATGTCTCCAAGCTCTATGAGCTGGCGGAGACGGGAGCCATCGAACCGCTTGACGATTACCTGAAGCAGATGGACATCAACCTGAGCGACTACTATGAGCAGGCTTCCATCGACGCGGTGACCATCGACGGCCACATTTACGCAATCCCGCTTGATACGCACGCGGAGGTGCTCTACTACAATCTGGACCTGCTGAAGCAGGCAGGCATCTCCGAGGATGATGTGAAGAATATCAAGAGCAAGGACGACTTCACCGCTCTTCTGAAGAAATGCAAGGACGCGCTTCCTTCGGATGTCTCTCCGCTTTCCATCACACAGCAGGGCGACGATCCGTTCCGTATGTGGTACGCGGACTATTTCCAGGACGGCGGCGCGGATTTTGTGAACGAGGACGCTTCCGAGACGACGATCGACGAGGACAAGTGCAAGGAAGTCATGGAGTGGGAGAAGAGCCTCTATGACGACGGTCTGATCCTTCCGGCGATTGATGACCATCAGGCTCTGTTCCAGGCCGGCAAGGCGGCTTTCTGCATCACCGGTACATGGGCGACGGGCGTCTTTGAACAGACAGAAGGACTGAACTTTAACAATGCGGATTTTCCGGCGCTCTTCGGAACGGGTGACAATCAGTACTGCTGGGCTGACTCCCACACGCTGGTTCTGCCGGTCAAGAAGGACAGAACGGATGACGAGTCGCTCTCCGCGGCCAAATTCCTTTTCTACGCGTCGAATGACGGCGGCATCATCTGGGCCGGATCCGGTCAGATTCCGTCCGCGAAGAAGGCGAACCAGAGCGATGAGTACAAACAGATGAAGGGATACAATGTGGTCGATGAGCTGACCCATGCCAAGTATGCGCCGAGAACCACGAGCTATTACGGCGGCATGAAGGCGGAGATCATCGATGCGCTCAACGGTTACTGGACCGGAGAGACGGATCTCGACACCGCCTACAATAATGTTTATACGGCGATCGACAACAACCTTGACTGACCGGTCTTCGGGAACCGCTGATTTGCCGGGGAGAGAAGGCTCTCCCCGGCATTTTTCGGAATCATGGCCGCAGAGGAAAACAAGGGAGCAGATTGAATATGAAGACGAAACAGGTTTACAAGAAAAGAGAAACGCTGATGGGCTGGGCCTTCGTCCTTCCGTTTCTCATCCTTTTCACGGTTTTCATTATCTATCCGGTCGTGCAGGGTGTCTGGGTCAGCCTGAATGACTGGTCGCTGATGGGGCGCCTGCGCTTTATCGGACTCGGAAATTACCAGAAGATGCTGGGAGACAAAAACTTCTGGGAGGCGCTTCAGCATACCTGCCTCTTCGTCGTGTTCTGCGTGCCTCTGGTTGTAATCCTGTCTCTGGTACTGGCGCTGCTGGCGAACAGAAAGACCCGGTTCCGCAGATTCCTGAGAACCAGCTTTTATCTTCCGGGAATCCTTTCTGTCTCAGTCGCTTCGTACGTCGCGCAGTACACCTTCGCGCCGTACCGCGGACTGATCAACGGGATTCTTGAATCGCTCGGCGCGGTGACGACCAAGACGGAGCCGCTCTGGCTTCAGGATCCGAAGCTTGTCTGGGCCACCATCGTCTTCATGACCGGCTGGTGGACGCTCGGCTTCCCGATGCTGCTGTATCTGTCGGCGCTGCAGGACATTTCCCCGGAGATCATGGAGGCGGCCGAGGTAGACGGCGCCAATGCCCGCCAGAGACTGTTCCAGATCACCCTTCCGCTTCTGAAGCGGACGATCTATCTTGTGATCATGCTTCAGGTGATCGCGTCCTTCAAGGTCTTCGGACAGATCCGGCTGATCACGAAGGGCGGACCGGCCAACAAGACAAGACCGCTGATCATGTACATTTATCAGCAGGCGTTCGACAAGAACAAGCTTGGCTATGCCGCTGCGATGTCCTACGCATTGTTTCTGATTCTGATCGTCTGCACGATCGTTCAGCTGAAGCTGCAGAAAGGGGATGACTGATATGTCCAGATCAAGGAAGTCTGCCGGCGGTACGGTGCTGACCGTCATATCCCTGCTGCTTGCCTTTTTCATGCTGTTTCCGATCATCTGGTCCTTTTTCTGTTCGATTCAAAGTGAGTCCAAACAGTTTGCGGTGATCTGGGACTGGTTCAAGCCGCCTTATACGCTGACCAATTACCGCTACATTCTTTCCGGAACAAGCGTGTTCCGGTGGTTCATCAATTCGCTGGTCACATCGGTTCTGAGCACCGTGATCACCGTTCTGATCTCAACGATGGCCGCGTACGCGATCGCGAAGATCCGTTTCCGTGCGGCCAAGGCGCTTTACTACTACATCATGGTCGGGCTTCTCGTTCCGACCGAGGCGACGATCGTTCCGCTGTTCATCGAAGTGAACAAGATGAATCTGATCAACACCTACGCGGGCCTGATCCTTCCCGGCGTGGCCGGAGCCATGAATCTGGTCATCTGCGTCTCGTTTTTCAGAGGACTTCCCAATGAACTGATTGAGGCGGTCCGGATCGACGGGGGCGGCGAATTTACGATTTTCCGTGCCGTTGTCCTTCCGCTCTCGCGGCCGATTATCGCCACGATCTCGATTCTGTCGTTCATCGGTTCGTGGAACAATTACCTGTGGCCGCTGCTGTGCGTGTTCACCGATGATATGTATACACTTCCGGTAGGACTGCCGACGTTCATGTCCATCGCCCGCCCGAACTACTCGGTTCCGATGACGGCCAATATGGTGGCTTCGATTCCGGCCATCATCCTGTATCTGGTCTTTGAGCGTCAGATCACGGAGGGGATTACGGTCGGAAGCATCAAGGGATGAAGGATCATCATTGACCTGGAGGAGACAACATGAAAACTTATATCAAAAACTACCCCAGACCGCAGCTGGTCCGCCGGAACTGGCAGAATCTGGACGGTGCATGGGATTTTGCATTTGATGACGATGACCGGGGAGAGAGCTCCGGATATCCCGGTGGCTTTGAAAAGCAGAAGACGATCCTGGTTCCGTTCACCTATGAGACGGAGATGAGCGGAATTCATGACCCGGCGCGACACGACCATATCTGGTACCAGAGAAGAGTGGAAATGCACCCGGAGACGGGAAAACGGATCCTCATTCATTTTGAGGGGAGCGACTACCGGACGCGCGTCTGGGTGAACGGGCGGTTCGTCGGCGAACATGAAGGCGGTTACGCGCGCTTCACGTTTGATGTCACAAATGCGATTGTCGACGGAAGCAACCTGATCGTCGTGAAAGCGGATGATTCGTTCGCTCTTACGCAGCCGAGAGGAAAACAGAGATGGCAGAATGAGAACTTCGCATGCTGGTATGTTCAGACGACGGGCATCTGGAAGACCGTCTGGCTTGAAAGCGTTCCGGAGACGTACATCCGGTCGCTGAAACTGACGCCGGATATTCATCGTCTTGAGCTTGAAATCGAATCAGACGTGGCAGGAGCAGAAGAGCCCGGACGGAACCTTGCTATGACCGCAAAGGTCTCCTTTGAAGGACATGAGATTGCGACGCTGACCGGTTCCCTCACTTCTGCACAGACGCCGCTCCGGATCAGCGTGGCCCGTCCGGACGAGACGGCTGCGGGCGTTCATCTCTGGAGCCCGGAGTCGCCCGCACTCTATGATCTGGAAGTAACGGTGACGGAGAATGGAAAGTGCCTGGATACCGTTTATTCCTATTTCGGTATGAGAGAGATCCGGATCGACAAGGGCAACATTCTGCTGAACGGCCATCCTCTTTATCAGAGGCTGATTCTCGACCAGGGGTACTGGAAGGAATCGGGCCTCACGGCTCCTTCAGAGAACGCGCTCGTGACGGACATTGACCGTATCCACGAGCTTGGTTTCAACGGCCTCCGCAAACATATGAAAGTGGAGGATGAACGTTTCCTGTACTGGTGCGATGTGAAAGGCATGCTGGTCTGGAGCGAGATGGCGGCGACATACCAGTTCTCGGACAAGGCAGTCAGGAACTTCACAAAGGAGTGGATGGAAGTCGTCGCCCAGAATTACAGCCATCCTTCCATCATCACATGGACGCCGTTCAACGAGTCATGGGGCGTCCCGGACGTCGAGACGGACCGGACACAGCAGCATTTTACTGAAGCGATCTATCATCTGACGAAGAGCTTCGATCCGATGCGACCGGTGATTGTCAATGACGGCTGGGAGCATACCGTCTCCGATATCATCACGCTTCACGATTATGAAGAAGAGGGAGAGACACTTCTTGAACGCTATCTGACGCATAAAGATGAGATTATGACGACGGAGATGTACCACTGCCGAGGGAAGTCTGCGATGGCGAATGGCTTCAGCTATCACGGACAGCCGGTGATCATCAGTGAATACGGCGGCATCGCGTTCCGGAAGCGCGGAGAGGGAGAATGGGGCTACGGCCACGGCGTGGCGGATGAGGAGGATTTCCTCAGGCGTTACGACCGGATCACGACGGCGATCCGGAAGATTCCGTGGATCTGCGGATTCTGCTACACGCAGGTTTCGGATGTCGAGCAGGAGGTCAACGGGCTGATGACCGCCGACAGAGAGTATAAGGTAAATCCCGGGAAGATCGCGGAGGTGAATACCCGGGAAACCGCGTTCCATGCGTGAACGGATGACGGTTTCTGATGAAAGAACCCGGGAAGGAAAGCACAGCCGTACAGTGCCGGAGGCGGACAGACCGGAGAGGATGAGGAGAATCGGCGTGCGGAGCGGGCGGCTGCCCGCTCCGCACGTCTGTTCTGCGGTATCCGGTCCTTCTGGCGGTTTCACTTCGCAGGGTGTATAATAAACCGGACGGCCGCGGAACTTCGCAAAACGGCCGTGCAGCCTTTTCAGAATGACGGGGTATTCAGATATGAGAGCAAGCGGTATTCTGTATCCGGTTTCGTCGCTTCCTTCGCGCTACGGGATCGGGTGCTTTTCCATAGAAGCATATGAATTTATCGATTTTCTGTATGAGTCCGGCCAGACGTACTGGCAGGTGCTGCCGTTCGGACCGACCGGATTCGGAGACTCTCCGTACCAGAGCTTCTCAACCTTCGCGGGCAATCCGTATTTCATCGCGCCGGATCAGCTGATTGATCAGGACTTCCTTACGAGAGAGGAATGCGACTCTCTCTTCTGGGGATCGGACCCGGAAAGAGTGGACTATGACGCGATGTACCAGAACCGCTTCCGCATGCTGCGGACGGCGTATCACCGCTTCCGCGAGACGGAGGAGGAGAATGAGCCTTTTCAGACGTTTGTCCGGGAGAACCGCGACTGGCTGGAGGATTACTGCCTCTTCATGGCGCTGAAGGAGAAATACCGGAACAAGCTGTGGACAGAGTGGGATATGCCTTACCGCAACCGGGATCACAAGGCGATGGCGGTGCTGGAGGAGGTGATCGGCGAGACCGTTGACTTCTTCCGTTTTCAGCAGTTTGAGTTCATGCGGCAGTGGAAAAAGCTGCGCGCTTACGCGAATGACAGGGGAATCCGGATTATCGGCGATATCCCCTTCTATGTGGCGTTCGACAGCGCGGATACATGGGCTCATCCGGAGATGTTTTCCTTCGATGAGGAGTATGAGCCGACGAAGGTCGCCGGCTGCCCGCCGGACGCTTTTTCGTCCACGGGGCAGCTGTGGGGAAACCCGGTCTATGACTGGGATTATCTTGCCCGCCGGAACTATGACTGGTGGATCAGGCGGATTGCCCGCTGCATGGAATTTTTCGATGTGATCCGCATCGACCATTTCCGGGGCTTTGACGAGTATTACGCGGTTCCGTACGGGGACAGGACGGCTGAGAACGGGAAATGGGAGAAAGGACCGGGACTCGATCTTTTTAAACAGATCCGGGAGGAGCTGGGAGACGTGAGGATCGTCGCGGAGGATCTCGGCTTCATCACGCCCAGTGTCCGGAAACTGCTTTCCGATACGGGATTCCCGGGTATGAAGGTTCTGCAGTTCGCTTTTGATTCGAGTGAATCATCCCTCTACCTGCCTTATAAGCATGAGCGGAACTGCGTGGTCTACACGGGCACGCATGACAATATGACGACCCGCGGATGGATCGAGAGCATCAGCGATCATGACCGCGACTATGCCCGCCGGTACATCAACTCAGTTCATACGGATTACGGTCAGTTTACATGGGATTTTATCCGCGAAGCGTTCCGTTCTGTGGCGGATACCTGCATCATCCCGATTCAGGACTTTCTTGTGAAAGGCAATGAGGCACGCATGAACTGTCCGTCAGTGGGAGGAGGAAACTGGCGCTGGCGTGTGGCGCCGCATTTTCTCTCGGATGATCTGGCGCGGTCCATTCTCGAGCTGACGCGTCTCTATGGGCGGATGCGGAAGGAACCGGAGAAAGCAGATACTGACGGAGAGACAGAGGATCAGAAGGCAGCGCCGGACGAAGCGGAAACATCCGGCGGGGAGGGAGCGGCGAGACAGGCGGAGACGGCCTGCGGGACCGCTTCCTGAACGATCAGGGAGAAAAATTGAATGAGCTACGCGGATGAGGTTTTTATTTCCATGTGCCGGGATATTCTGGACAGCGGAACAGATACCCGGGGGGAAAAGGTACGCCCGCACTGGGAGGACGGGACGCCGGCGTATACGATCAAGCAGTTCGGCGTCTGCAACCGGTATGATCTGAGAAAGGAATTTCCGGCGATTACGCTCCGCCGGACTGCACTGAAGAGCTGCATGGATGAGATTCTCTGGATCTGGCAGAAGAAATCGAACAATATTCATGATCTTCATTCGGGCATCTGGGACTCATGGGCCGATGAGAACGGTTCGATCGGCAAAGCCTACGGCTATCAGATGGGCGTGAAGCACCAGTATCCGGAGGGCTGGTTCGACCAGACCGACCGGATCCTTTATGAACTGAAGCATCATCCATTCAGCCGCCGGATGGTCACCTCCCTCTACAATCATCATGACCTCCACGAGATGGGACTCTATCCCTGCGCGTGGTCGGTCACCTTCAACGTGACCGAGCATCCGGGCGACGACCGGCCGACTCTGAACGCCGTGCTGACGCAGCGGTCACAGGACGTGCTCACGGCAAACAACTGGAATGTGGCGCAGTATGCGATTCTTCTGATGATGTTTGCCCAGGTCAGCGGCATGATTCCGGGACAGCTTGTGCATATGATCGCGGACGCGCATATCTATGACCGGCATGTGCCCATCGTCGAGGAACTGATCCGCCGGCCGACATACCCGGCGCCGCTCGTGCGGCTGAATCCGGAGATCCGGGATTTCTACGATTTCACCACAGACGACCTGATCGTGGAACACTATGAGCACGGACCCCAGGTGACGCATATACCGGTAGCCGTCTGAGCACGCGGAAAGGGAAGAATATGAATCTGATTGCAGCGGTGGACAGGAACTGGGCCATCGGCAGAAACGGAAAGCTGCTGGTTTCGATTCCGCAGGATATGGCGTATTTCCGTCAGATGACGACGGGAAAAGTGGTGATTATGGGACGAAAGACGCTTGAGTCCTTTCCGAAGAAAAAACCGCTCCGGAACCGGGCGGAGAATATCGTCATCACGAGACAGATGGATTATCAGGCGGAGGGCGCCACTGTGGTCCATTCTGTGGAGGAAGCGCTGAACGCGGCCGCCCGGTATGACACGAGGGACGTCTTCGTGATCGGCGGAGGCGAGGTTTACCGCTCCCTTCTTCCGTACTGCGATACGGCGTATATCACGAAAATCGATTTCGCCTATGACGCGGACACGCGGCTCCCCGACCTGGATCATGATCCGGAGTGGGAGAAGGTTCGCGCCACGGACGAACTGACGTATTTCGATCTTGTTTATGAGTTTGATACATACCGCAGAAAATGACCGGGAGGTGTTTATGAACCGGGAGCATACGAAGGAGATCCGGATCGGCAGCCGTGTGATCGGCGGAGGCCATCCCATCGCGATCCAGTCGATGACGAACACAAAGACAGAGGATGCGGATGCGACGGCGGCGCAGATCATCGCCCTGGAGAAGGCGGGCTGCGACATCGTGCGCTGCACGGTGCCGACCAGAGAGGCGGCGGAGGCGCTGGAGCAGATCAAAAAGCGCATCCATATCCCGCTGGTGGCGGACATTCATTTCAATTATCAGCTCGCGATCGCGGCGATCGAGCACGGTGCGGACAAGATCCGGATCAATCCGGGGAACATCGGAGGCCCGGAGCATATCCGCGATGTGGTCGCCGCGGCCCGCATGCGGAACATCCCGATCCGCGTCGGCGTAAATTCCGGTTCGCTGGAGCAGGACGTGATCCGGCGCCACGGCGGCCGCGTGACGGCCGAGGGACTGGTGGAAAGCGCGCTCGACAAGGTGCGGATGATCGAGGACTTTGACTACGACAATCTGGTCATCAGCATCAAGTCGTCGGATGTACTGATGTGTATCAAAGCCTACGAGCTGATGTCTGAGCAGACGGCCTATCCGCTTCATGTTGGCATCACGGAGGCCGGGACGGTTTTCTCAGGCAACGTCAAGTCGGCTGTGGGGCTGGGTATCCTGCTTCACGAGGGAATCGGCGATACGATCCGGGTTTCTCTGACAGGCGATCCACTGGAAGAGGTCCGCTCGGCTAAACTGATTCTGCGGTCACTGGGACTTCGGAGAGGCGGCATCGAGGTGGTTTCCTGTCCGACCTGCGGGCGGACGGAGATCGATCTGATCACGCTGGCGAATCAGGTGGAGCAGATGGTGCAGGATATTCCGCTGGATCTGAAGGTGGCCGTGATGGGCTGCGTGGTGAACGGTCCGGGAGAGGCAAAAGAAGCGGATTTCGGCATTGCCGGCGGCAGGCACGAGGGACTGCTCATCCGCCATGGCGAGATCATCAGAAAAGTGCCGGAGGATCAGCTGCTCGGTGCGCTCCGGGAGGAGCTGCTGAGAGTGAGCAGTCCGGACGGTCTCAGCTGACTGTGAGGGTTCATGAATCAGGCAAAACCATTTCTGGAGGCGTTTCCTGGCCTTGATGTCGATCCGAAGATCCGGGCTCTTCTCGAGTATGTGAAGGTGGAGCGGATTACGGTCAATCATGCGAGGAATCGCCTCAAAATCTATATTGTATCGGAAAACTGGCTGAAGAAGCAGCATATCTACCGGCTCGAGGATGCCATCTCCGCGCAGGTCTTCGGAAACGCGGGCCGCATGGAGGTGAAGGTCATCGAGCATTTTGTGCTGTCCGGATCCTACAGCGCGTCCAATTTTTACAAGGCGTACCGGTCCAGCATGGTGACCGAGCTGAAGAACGTCGACCCGCTGCTGGAGCAGGCCTTTCTGCATTCCGAACTGACGTTCGGGGAGACGGAGGACGAGGCCGGAAGGAAGGAAAGCACGGAGGAGGCAGAGACTGAGCCGCAAGGCGGGTGCAGCCCGTTCCAGACGGTCACGGTCACAGTACCGGACAGTGCCGTCTTTCTGAGGGAGCAGGACCGGCTGATTGCCTACGTGGAGAAGATTTTCTGCGAACGCGCCGGTTTCAAAAATGTCGAAGTGCTGGGAAAGGTATCGGAGAAGAAGGCGGCATCCGCGAGGGAGGCGGACGACCTGCAGATCGAAGAGAAGATCCGCGAGGTGATGGAACGCAACGAGAAGCGTCACGCCGGCGCGGCTGTCGAGAAAAAGCTTCCTGTGAAAGAGGAAAAGCAGTACAGCCGGCGTCACCAGAGTCTGGCAAAGGATGCGTCCGTCCTCTACGGACGGGCCTTCGATGACGAACCCGACCCGATCAGCTCACTGGGAGACGATCCGAGAGAAGTGACCGTGCGGGGCGAAGTTTTCGCGACGGAGAGCCGGGAGACACGGAGCGGCCGCATCATTTTCACGGTTGCCGTCACAGACTACACTGACAGCCTCCGTTTCAAGTTGTGGTTTGACAAGGAGGATCTCCCGGAATACGAGTCGGCCTTCCGGAAGGGCAGCTGTTTTGTGATCAAGGGCCTGATGGATCTGGACCCCTATGACCGGGAGATGATGATCAAGAGCGTGTACGGCATCCGCCGGATTCCGCCGTTCCGCGAGGCACGGGAAGATCACGCGACGGTGAAGCGGGTCGAGCTGCACTGCCATACGCAGATGTCGGATATGGACGCGGTGGCCTCGGCGACCTCCATCGTCAAACAGGCCTACCGGTTCGGCATGAAAGCGATCGCCATCACCGACCATGGTGTCGTGCAGGCGTTTCCGGAGGCAAAGAAGTGCTTCGGAGGGAAGGGCGGTATTCCGAAAGACGCGGATCTCAAGGTGATCTACGGCATGGAGGGCTATCTGGTCGACGACATGAAGAATCTGGTCGGCGGCGCCGTCGAGGGAAGAATCGACGGTCCCTGTGTCGTGTTCGATGTCGTGACGACCGGTCAGAGTCCTTTTACGCACGATATCATCGAGATTGCTGCACAGAAGATCGAAGGCGGACGGCTGACGGAAGAGTTTTCCACGCTGGTCAATCCCGGGCGGCCGATCCCGTTCTCCATCCAGACGGAGGTGGGGATCACCGACAATATGGTGATTTCGTCTCCGGATCTGGAACACGCGATGAGGGCTTTCGCGGAGTTCGCCGGCAGTCTGCCGCTGATCGCCTATGATGCGGATCAGGGCATGAACTTTATCCTGGCCGCCTGCGAGCGGTATGGAATCGAGCCACCGGGCCGGACTTTCATCGATATTCCCGCGGTGGCCCGCTACCTTCTCCCGGGACTCGGCAAGATCCGGTTCCGGACGCTTATCCGCCATCTGAAGGTGCCGAATACGGACGAGATGCGCGCGTTCCCGCGGGCAAGGAGTATGGCGATGGCCTATCTCCGGCTGCTCGAAGGGATGGAGAGCCAGAACATCGTCACGTTCGGAGACCTCAATGCGAAGGGCGCTGTCTCGGTGGATCGTATCCGGAACCTGAAATACTACCACATCATCCTGCTGGCGAAGAATGAGATCGGGCGGCGCAACCTTTATACGCTGGTTTCGGAGTCGCATCTGAAGTATTTCAAGACAAGGCCGCGGATTCCGCGCTCCGTTCTGAACGCGCACAGAGAGGGACTGATTCTCGGGAGCGCCTGCTCGGCGGGCGAGCTGTATCAGGCTATCTTAAGCGGCGCTTCGGACGCGGAGATCGCCCGGATCACCGGGTACTACGACTATCTTGAGATCCAGCCCACAGGCAACAACAACTACCTGATCGGAGAGACAAGGAGCGGGATCCGGTCGGTGGAGGATCTCCGTGACATCAACCGGCGGATCGTCCGGCTCGGGGACCAGTTCCGCAAGCCGGTCTGCGCCACATGTGACGTGCACTTCCTGAATCCGGAGGACGCGATCTACCGGTCGATCATTCAGGCCGGACACGGCTTCACGGAGGAGGCGTCCGGCCAGCCGCCGCTCTATCTCCGGACGACGGAGGAGATGCTGGCTGAATTTTCCTATCTCGGGGAGGAAAAATGCCGGGAGGTTGTCATCACGAACACCAACCGGATCGCGGAACAGATCGGGGATGTGTCGCCGATCTATCCGTACAAATGTCCGCCGTCGATTCCTCACGCGGCGGAGGATCTGGAGGCGATGTGCTACGAGACCGCCCGGGAGTGGTACGGCGATCCGATACCGGAACTCGTCCGGTCGCGGCTGGACAAGGAGCTCGGCTCCATCATCCGGAACGGGTACGCGGTGATGTATATCATCGCGCAGAAGCTGGTGAAGAAGTCGAACGATGACGGCTATCTGGTCGGTTCCCGGGGGTCGGTGGGCAGTTCCTTCGTCGCGACGATGTCGCATATCACGGAGGTGAATCCGCTGCCGCCTCACTACCGCTGCCCGAAATGCCGGTACAGCGAATTCGACTCGGAGGAAACCCGTCTCGCCCACGCCGAGGGACGGAGCGGATGCGACATGCCGGACAAGTTCTGTCCGCACTGCGGGACGAAGATGATCAAGGACGGCTTCGATATCCCGTTTGAGACCTTCCTCGGTTTCAAGGGAGACAAGGAGCCGGACATCGATCTGAATTTCTCCGGCGACGAGCAGGGCGTCGCGCAGCAGTTCGTGGAGGTGATTTTCGGAAAGGGACAGACCTTCAAGGCGGGCACGATCGGCACGGTGGCGGACAAGACGGCCTACGGTTACGCGATGCATTATTTTGAGGACAAGGGCGAGGCGAAGAAGAGCTGCGAGCTGGAACGACTCTCGGCGGGCTGCGTCGGCGTCCGACGCACGACCGGCCAGCACCCGGGCGGCGTCATCGTCCTCCCGAAGGGGATGGACATCAACTGGTTCACGCCGATTCAGCACCCGGCCAACGACATGAACTCACCGTTCATCACGACGCATTTCGATTATCATTCCATCGACACGAACCTGCTGAAGCTGGATATTCTCGGACACGATGATCCGACCATCATCCGTATGCTGCAGGATCTGACGGGAACGGATCCCCATGATGTGCCGCTGGACGACAAGGGCGTTCTCTCCCTCTTTCAGGGAACGGAGGCACTCGGCGTGACGAAGGCGGATCTTGACGGGTGCGATCTGGGGACGCTGGGCGTGCCGGAGTTCGGTACCAGCTTCGTCATGGGGATGCTGCGGGAGACGAAGCCGAAAACGTTTTCGGAACTGATCCGGATTTCCGGTCTTTCCCACGGGACGGATGTCTGGCTGGACAACGCGCAGTATTTCATCGAGAGAGGAGATTGCACGCTGGGCACCGCGATCTGCACCCGTGATGATATCATGCTGAATCTCATTCAGTGGGGCGTCGAGCCGGAGCACAGCTTCAAGATCATGGAAGCCGTTCGGAAGGGCCGCGGGCTTTCCCCGGAGCAGGAGAAGGAGATGCGTGACCATGGTGTGCCGGACTGGTACATCGAATCCTGCAAGCGTATCAAATATATGTTTCCGAAGGCGCACGCGGCGGCTTACGTCATGAACGCGTTCCGCATCGCCTATTACAAGATCAATTATCCGCTTGCCTACTATGCCGCCATGTTCTCGATCCGCCTGAAGACGTTCAATTACGAGCATATGTGCCAGGGACGGGAGAAGCTCGATTATTACGCGGATCAGATCAAAAAGGAGGCCGATCCGTCGGCGAAGGAGAAGGAAGAACTCGATGATATGCGTCTTGTGCGGGAAATGTATGCCAGAGGCTTTTCCTTCCACAGGCTCGACCTGTACCGTGCGCATGCGACGCGCTGCTCCATCATCGACGGAAAGATCATGCCTCCGCTGAACTCGGTGGGCGGTCTCGGGGACACGCAGGCGATCGCCGTGGAAGAGGAGACGAAGAAGGGGCCCTTCCTTTCGAAGGACGACTTCCGGGAGCGCACGAAGGTATCGAAAACGATCATCGATCTGCTGGAGGAGATGGGCGTTCTGAAGGATATCCCGGAGAGCAACCAGATCTCACTGTTTGATCTTGTTTGACGGCCGGATCCGGATCAGGTTTTCAGCCGGAGGAGAGGGAAGACAACATGGTAAAGATTACGGAATCGGAGATCCGGCTGGAGACGGAGCCGGGCCGGAGCATCCGGTCTGCGCTTCATCTGGAGGCGGAGGATGCGGACCGCGTGCGGGGAGAGCTTTACTCGGATCATGCGCGGATCATTCCGGAGCTCGAGCAGTTTTCGGGACGGAAAATGCGGCTTCGCTTCGGCGTGGATGTGACGGGACTTCGTGACGGGGATACCGTGAACGGCCATCTGCTGGTGGTAACGGATTCCGGGGAACAGTCGGTTCCGGTCGCCGTCCGGATCCGCCGGGCGGAAAGGAGAACCGGAGAAAGCGAGGCGAAGGACCTCGCCTCGTTCGCATCCCTGGCGGAACAGGGACCGGAGGAGGCGTTCGGGCTGTTCATGAGCCCGGGATTCGGGAACCTGATTCCGGCGGACGATCCGGAACGCGCATCCCTCCTTGCCCTTCACCGGGGGCTGGCCGTTCCGGGCGCGTCCATGCTGGCGATGGAGGAATTTCTGCTGGCGGCCGGACTGAAGCAGCCGGTGACGGTGACGGCGGATGTCTCCGAGGTGCGGTATGACCGGATAAAGGAGACGGTGATGGAGCAGGTGACGCTGCGCCGTTCGTCGTGGGGAAGCCTGCTGATCCTGGCCGAAACCGAGGGGGATTTTCTGTCTCTTCCGAAATCCGTGCTCACGGATGAAGACTTTGTGGGGCGGACGTGTATCTTCTCCTTTCTCATTGACAGGAGCCGTCTTGGAACGGGAATGCGCTTCGGACGTATCCGTTTTCGCGCGCCGCAGGGAACGTTTGAGGTACGTGTCACCGCGACGGCGATGAAAAAGGACGAGGCGGATCCGGCGGTGGCCGCGGATCGTCTCGAACTGACGCTTTTCAGGGAGATGACGGACTGGTGCTGCGGCCGGACGGACAATGCCGCTCTGGCGGACCGTCTTGAGGAGACGATCGACCGGCTGCGGCAGATCCGCCCGGAGCGCACGGCGGCGCTGAAGCTTCTCTGGTCCTTTGCTCTGGAGACGGGAGGCCGACATGCCGACGCGCAGACGGTTCTCCGCGGGGTGACGGAGGGGGAAAAGGCAGGAGAGCCGGAAGAGATCCTGATGGCCATCGACTATATGGAGGGTTTCACCGGACTGGCGAAGCTGAAGCGGGAAGCGTTTGCCTCCCGCGTCCGGTCCTGCGCCGCGCGCCGGCCGGACAGCTGGCTGATGCTCCGCCTGATGGTCCGGACGTCCCCGGATCTCTGGAGGTCCGGGCGGCGTATCCTTGAGCTCACGCGGAACGCCTTCGTAAGCGGCTGCCGCAGCCCGTTCCTTTATGCTCAGGCTTTCTCCGTTCTTAAGCAGGAAGAGGATCTTCTGGAGAGGCTGGATCCGTTCATGCTCCGGATACTTCTCTTTGCGGCGCGCAGAGAAATGCTGACGGAAGGCCTGCTTCTCCGCGCCGCCTTTCTTTCGGATCATGAGAAGACGTTCAACGGCCTTTTATTCCGGGTCCTGACGGAAGGATACCGCCGGATGCCGCTGGACGGCGTGCTCGAGGCGATCGTCCGGCTTCTTATGAAGGGGGATCCCCGCGACAGCCGCTGCTTTCCGTGGTACGAACGGGCTGTCGCGAAGCAGATCCGTGTGCTCCGCCTCTACGAATATTATGTGGAGTCGATGCCCCCCGAAAGCACAGGCATCCTGCCGGCGGTGATCCGCCGTTACTTTGCTTACAACAATACGCTGTCTGATGAGGGACGTGCTTCGCTCTATGCAGCCGTTGTCCGCAGCCGAGCGGATGATCCGGAGACCTTCCGCCGTTATCATGACACGATGGAAGCCTTCGCCGCCGCGTCACTCCGTCAGGGAAGGATTTCCGTGAATTACGCCGCGCTGTATCAGGAGCTGATTGAACGGCTGCCGGACGAGGCTTCCGCCGCGACGATGACGAGGCTGCTCTTCACATTCAGGCTGTATACCGATGACCGCACGGTGACCTCGGCGGTTGTCATCCACCGGGAACTGGCGAAAGAAACCTCCGTGCCCTTCTCGCACGGCGTCGCGTGGATCGAGTGGTACACGCCGGATGCCCGGATTCTTCTCGAGGACAGGGAAGGACGCCGGTACGCGGTGACCAAAGCGTACGCCTGCGGAAGGCTGATGGAAGATGACCGGTTCCGCGAGATGTGCGTCCGGTCCTGTCCGTCCGATCCGGGAATCATCGTGAGCCGGATTCGGGAATTCGAGCGGAAGGAGATCGCTGACGCCGAGGCGTTCCGGATGTGGAAACGGGCCGAGGCATCAGAAGAGATGAGCGATGCGTTCCGGGAGGAGGTCCGGAGGCGTATTCTCGGATATATTCTTGTGCACCCGGAAAATTCGTTCTTCACGGACGAGACGGATCCGTCTGTGCTGGAACGGTACGCGGAGGCTGACCCTGCGCTGCTGGTTCGTGTTCTGACAGCCGGGGGTCAGTATCAGTCCGCCGCACGGGCGCTGGCGTCTCACGGATTCGAGCGGGTGGATCCGGCGCTGATCGCGCAGCTGGCCTCGCATCTCATCCGGAATGCGGAGGACCGGGAGGATGAGGAGCTTCTTCAGCTTTCCGTCTATGCTTTCCGAAGCGGCCGCTTCGACGAGGAGATCCTGCATTATCTGATGCTGTACTTCAGGGGCGGACTGAAGGAGATGCTCGCCGTCCGGGAGAAAGCCGCGGCCTTTTCCGCCGGCACCCGGTCGATGGACGAACGGATTCTGGCCCGGATGATTTTTACGAAGTCATCGGACGCCGAGGGGCCTTCCGTGCTTCGCACTTATGTCGGGGCCGGCGGGGACGCGGCGCTTGCCCGCCGCTATCTGGCATTTTACGCGGATGCAATGCTCGGGGAGCCGGGACGGATCGATCCGTGGACAGCATCCTTCGCGGGCAGCCAGCTGCGGTCCGGAGACATCACGGACGGCGCGGTGAAGCTGCTGTATCTCAGGGCTGTATCCGAGAAGTACAGCCTCGACAGGGAGGAGCTGACAGCGGAGGAGAAACAGCTGACAGAAATCCTGCTGGAGGAGAGCCGGGCACGCGGCCTGTTTTTCCGTTTCTATCAGGATCTTCCGGATTCGTTTGTGAGCGGGCTTCCTGTCCGCGACCGGATTTTCATCGAGAAGAAGGTTTCTCCGGCGGACCGGGTAACGATTCACTACAGGCTGTCCGCTGACGGCGGAAAGGAAGAGGAGCCCTGGCAGACAGAGAACTGTGAGCGGATTTTCCGGGGAATTTGTTCGCGGACATTCACGCTTTTCTACGGGGAGACGCTGGAGTATTATCTGACTGTCACGCATGAGGGAGAAGAGACGGACGGACCCCGTACCGCCGTCACATCCTCCGCGTCGGATCTGCAGGGGACGGGCTGCTACCAGAGAATCAACCGGATGCTGAAGGCGAAGGCGGACGGAGACACGGACGCGCTTCGTAAGGAGCTTCTGTCGTTCAGGAGAGCGAGACGTCAGGCGGAGCGGCTCTTCCGGCCGGAATAACGAGCCCGGGGACGATGAGGCGGTGCGGCAGGACTGAAGATCAGGATAACGGAAGCCTGAGGACGTCGGACCGGAAGAAGGGATGAGCGGATGATGAATGAAGTGCGGAATTTGCTGATCGGATTTGAACTCGGAGAGAAGGAGTCTCAGATCACGTGCTACGACCGGAAGAGGAAGGAGCCGGTGTCCGTTTCCACACGGACCGGGACGAATCTGTTCTTCTTTCCTACTGCCGTCGCGAGAAAAAACTGTTCCGATGAATGGTACTTCGGGCGGGAAGCGGAGTATTTTTCCTCACGGAAGGAGGCCGCTCTGGTCACAGACCTGTTTGATCTCCTGAAACGGGGTGACAGTGCGGATGTGGGCGGAAAAGTGTATACGGCGGAACAGCTGCTGGCTGCGTTCTTCAGGGAGGCGCTGAAACTGCTGGGTGTGACGGACCCGGTACGCTGTATCGCCGGGATCTGTGTCACGACCGGGGAACTGACCGGACGGCTCGCAAGTGAAATCCGCTCCGCGCTGGCGGCACTCGGGCTTCCCCCGGCGCGCTGCTTCGTTCAGGATTCTCTTGAGAGCTTCTACTATTACGGCTATTCTCAGAAGCCGGAGATATCGGTCCGCGGCATGGCGCTGATCCGGTTTCGCGGCGATACCGTCACATACCAGCGGATGGACGAACACCGGAGCCGGAAGCCGTTCACAGTGACGATCACGGAGCCGGAACGGCTTGCGCTTGAACAGGATCCGCTCCGGAGGGACGGGACCTTCGCTGCGGCGGTCGACAGATGGACCGGTGCGGGAGGCCTTTCAGGTATCTTCATCACAGGAGACGGATTCAGTCAGGATTGGGCGAAACGGTCTGTCCGCGCGCTCAGCGCCCGGGGCGCGAAGGTATTCGAGGGAGGAAACCTTTTTGTCAAGGGGGCCTGCTGGACCGTGCTGGAGAGACTCGAACGCCACGCTTTCCGCGGACGCGTCTATCTCGGACCGGATATTGTCCGCTCTTCCCTCTGCATCGATCTGATCGACGGCAGCGGGCAGACGGTGTATCCGCTGATCCGGGCCGGCGTCAACTGGTTCGAGAACGAATCGGTCTGTGAGATCATCCCGGACGGAAGGAAGGATCTGGTCGTCACGGTCATCTCGATGGACGGCACCCAGCATCGGAACGAACGATATCTCCCGGACGGCCTTCCGGACAGGCCGAACCGTGCGACGCGGCTCAGACTGGCCGCCTCCTGTACTGGCACGGACGAGGCCCGCCTTGAGGTGACGGATCTGGGCTTCGGGGAATGGTTCCCGTCTTCCGGAAAGCGATGGACCTATACGGTGCCGCTTGCATTCTCATCATTCAAGGCGAAGGAAGGAGCGTCATCAACATGACCGGATATCGGCTGTCAAAGACGGGAACGGCCCGCCATCCCTACTATCTTCCGGATCTGGCGCGGAATCTCCGGTCCGTGGAGGAGCTGTGCTGGCTGGTGACAGAGCAGCCGGCTCTCATCGACGAATCGATCACGTCAAAGGCGCTGACCCGCTGGCTGGTCGAGGAATTTGCGATGACCGGCACGGCGATCAGAATGGAGCGGGCCATGAAAAACGGAGGAGCGCTGACGGACTATCTCGGCCCGCTTCTGGTGGATGCGGATTATCTGACACCACTGGAAATGCGCGCTTATTTTCAGAGGCTGGAGAAGCTGGAGAAGGCGTCCTTGCCGGAACGGCTCCTGCTGAAGGCGGATGCGCTCGCCGGCTGGAGACGTTTCGGCCAGGCGATCGCGCTGTATCAGGAGGCGGCCGGAGCCGCTCCGAAGGACGGAACGGAGCTGCTGGCGAAGATCTGGCACAACTGCGGCGCCGCGTCGATGCAGCTGCTCGAATACGAGGAGGCACTGGCGGACTTTGAGCGCGCGTGGGCACTGACAGGGCGTGAGGCGGACAGACGGATCTGGCTGCTGGCACTGGCTGTCGCTTATCCGGCGGAACGGTTCCGTTGGGAAGCGGAGACGCGCGGTGTACCGGAGGACGCGGCGGAGGCGGCGCTCAGGGAGGCGTCGGAAGCGCTTTCCGGTCCTCCCGGGGCCGAGGAGACGGCCGACTCCGGCCTGCTGGCCGCCGAGGCGGATGAACTGCGGGCGGCCTATCACCGGGAAGCCGGCCGTTCCGACAGGAGGATTCTTTCTTGACCTCCCCGATGCCCTATGCTATGCTGTGGTAGTGCTTTACCATGGTAGAGCGATACAACAGCGTTCGGCGCGCAGGGCGGGGACATATCGCACCCGCGGAGACGGCGGAGGCGGAAACGCCGGAGCGGTCCGGAAGGCGCGGCGGGAGCGGACTGAAACGGGAGGATGATTATGAAGAAGAAAATGCTGAGTCTGATGCTGGCCGCCATGATGACGGTTTCCTGCGCGGTGCCGGCTCTGGCGGCGGATTCGGATACGGCAGCCGTGTCCGGAGCGGAATCCGCGGCGGAGAGCTTCGATCCGAAGGGCGATCTTGCCTATATCAAAGACAAGGGAGACCTGATTGTCGGCATCACGGATTTCGAGCCGATGGATTACAAGGATGACGACGGAAAGTGGATCGGATTTGACGCGGATCTCGCCGCGAAGGTGGCTGAGGATCTGGGCGTTGACGTGAAGTTCGTCGAGATCGACTGGGACAACAAGATCCTTGAGCTGAACAACAAGAGCATCGACTGCGTGTGGAACGGTATGACGCTGACGGACGAGGTGACGAAGTCCATGGACTGCACCAACGCCTACTGCAATAACGCTCAGGTGGTCGTGCTTCCCTCCGACAAGGCGGACAAGTACAAGGACGAGGACAGCCTGAAGGATCTGCAGTTCGCCGTGGAAGCCGGATCGGCCGGCGAGGCCGCGGCGGAGGAAAAGGGCTTCAGCTGCACGTCGGTGACGTCTCAGGCGGACACACTGATGGAAGTGAAAGCCGGTACGTCGGATGCGGCGATCATCGATCTTCTGATGGCCGGCGCGATGATCGGGAAGGGGACGTCCTATCCGGATCTGACCCATACGCTTGAGCTGACGACCGAGAAATACGGCGTCGGATGCCGCCAGGGATCGGATCTCCGCGACTGCATCAACGGAGAGTTCGTGAAGCTGTACAAGGACGGGACGATGAAGAAGATCGCGGAGAAGTACGGCGTGCAGGACGCGCTGATCGAGCAGAAGTGACTTAAGCCAAAGAGCGGGAGGAAAAACGGCCGGTACCGGAAGTCTTTCCCTGCCCCGTGAACCTGCGATTCAGGCAGGCGGTCCGCCGCCTGCCTGAATCGTTTCCTGCTGTCAGCCATTCTGCATTGAAGGAGATATCTGATCATGTTCTGGACTGTCACATCCTCTCTCTGGGACGGCTTTCTGATGACGCTGAAGCTGTTCGTCCTCACACTGCTGTTCTCGCTTCCGCTGGGACTGCTGATCAGTCTCGGCTCCATGAGCCGCATCGCCGTTCTGAAATATCCTTTGAAATTTCTGATCTGGATCATCCGCGGAACGCCGCTGCTGCTGCAGCTTCTGGTGATTTATTACGGGCCCGGAATCCTTCTGCAGAAGAACATCTGGGGCTCGGGAGATACCGGCCGCTTCATTGCGGCACTGGCTGCCTTCGTCATCAACTATGCCTGCTACTTCTCGGAGATTTACCGTGGCGGCATTCAGGGAATTCCGGTGGGCCAGTATGAGGCGGGCCAGGTGCTCGGACTGACGAAGGGCCAGATCTTCCGCCGGATCGTGCTGCTTCAGGTCATCAAGGCCATTGTGCCTCCGATGGCCAACGAGATCATCACACTGGTCAAGGACACGTCCCTCGCGAGAGTGATCGCGGTCTATGAGATCATCTGGAGCGGCGAACGTTTCATCAAGAGAGCGGGCATCATCTGGCCGCTGTTCTACACCGGGGTATTTTATCTTGTGTTCAGCGGCCTCCTGACGCTGCTGTTCCACTATATCGAGAAAAAGCTGGATTATTTCAGATGAGCGGGGGAGACGCGATGGCATTTCTTGAAGCAGAGCATATCAGCAAGCATTTCGGCGCGACGGACGTCCTCAGAGACATCAGCTTTTCCATGGAGGAAGGTCAGGCGGTTTCGATCATCGGATCCTCCGGAAGCGGAAAGACGACGCTGCTTCGCTGTCTGAATTTTCTCGAGACGCCGGACGGAGGCGTCATCCGGGTGAAGGGCGAGACGCTGTTCGACGGATCGGACAGCCGGCGCCTTACGGACGCGGAGGCGCGGAGCCGGCGACTTCACTTCGGCATGGTCTTCCAGCAGTTTAATCTCTTTCCCCAGTACACCGCCATTGAGAACGTGATGCTGGCGCCGCGTCTGGCGGCGAAAGAGAAGCATCAGAACCGGGACGCGGAGATCCGGAATCAGGCGGAGGCGCTTCTCGGGGAGATGGGACTTTCCAACCGGATCAACAGCTACCCGCATCAGCTCTCCGGCGGACAGCAGCAGCGGGTGGCGATCGCCCGCGCGCTGGCTCTTCATCCGGATATTCTCTGCTTCGACGAGCCGACCTCGGCGCTCGACCCGGAGCTGACGGGTGAGGTGCTCCGCGTGATCCGCAATCTTGCGATGCAGCACACGACGATGATCATCGTGACACATGAGATGGCTTTCGCACGCGACGTGGCGGACCGGGTGATCTTCATGGACGGAGGGAGGATCGTCGAGCAGGGCGCGTCCCGGGATGTGATTGATCATCCGAAGGAAAAACGGACACAGGAGTTTCTTTCAAATTACGCGAAAGGACCGGGAGAGGACGCCTGACGGCGTCCCTTCCGGTCTTTTTCTTGAAATGTCTTCACGGATAGGCTATGATAGCCGCGGTATAAGCGTCCGCCGGCAGCGACGGACGAAACGCGACCGAAGCGGCCGGTGACGGCCGCCGCAGAAGAAAAGGACAGACCGGAATGAGAGAACTTCGCGAAGCATGCGGTGTATTCGGAATCTATGACCTGTCGGGCCGCAAGGATGTGGCCCGGACGATCTACTACGGACTGCTCGCCCTGCAGCATCGCGGCCAGGAGAGCTGCGGCATCGCGGTGAGCGACACGGAGGGCCCTAAGGGCAAGGTCCGCGCGCACAAGGGGATGGGGCTGGTCAATGAGAACTTCCGTCCGGAGGATCTGGACGCGCTGTACGGCGACATCGGCGTAGGCCATGTCCGCTACTCGACGGCAGGAGCCAGTACGCGGGAGAACGCCCAGCCCCTCGTTCTCAGCTATATCAAGGGAACGCTCGCGCTGGCCCACAACGGGAACCTGATCAACGCGCTGGACCTGAGGGAGGAACTGGAATACAACGGCTGCATTTTCCAGACAACGATCGATTCGGAGGTGATCGCGTATCATATCGCGCGGGAACGGGTCCGTTCCGCGTCCGTCGAGGAGGCAGTGGGGAAGGCGGCTGACAAGCTGAAGGGAGCCTATTCTCTGATCGTCATGTCTCCGAGAAAGCTGATCGGTATGCGCGATCCGGACGGCTTCAAGCCTCTTGTGCTCGGCCGCCGCGATAACGCGTGGATCCTCGCCTCCGAGACGTGCGCGCTCGACACGATCGGGGCAGAGTTCGTCCGGGACGTGGAGCCGGGTGAGATCGTCACCATCACGAAGGACGGCGTCCGTTCCGACCGGAGCCGTGTGAGGCCGGCGGCGCGTCAGGCGCACTGCAGCTTCGAGTACATCTATTTTGCGCGGCCCGACAGCCACATCGACGGAATTTCCGTGTACCAGTCCAGAATCCGCGCGGGGCGGTTTCTGGCCCAGGACGCGCCGATCGACGCGGATGTCGTCTGCGGCGTTCCCGAATCGGGGAATGCAGCCGCCCTCGGCTACTCGCTGGAATCCGGCATTCCCTTCGGGCAGGCGTTTTACAAGAACAGCTATGTGGGCCGGACCTTCATCTCGCCAAAGCAGAGCGCACGGGAGCAGGGGGTTCAGGTGAAGCTGAATGCGCTTTCCGAAGCGGTCGCCGGGAAACGGGTGATTCTGGTGGATGACTCCATCGTCCGCGGTACGACCTCGGACCGGATCATCCGGATGCTCCGCGACCACGGGGCGAAGGAGGTGCATATGCTGGTTTCCTCCCCGCCGTTCCTCTGGCCCTGCTATTTCGGAACGGACATTCCGGAGAGACATCAGCTGATCGCCTACAACCGGTCGGTGGAGGAGATCTGCAGCATCATCGGAGCGGATTCCCTCCACTATCTGAGAACCGAGCGTCTGCCCCAGCTGGTGGACGGGCGCGTGCATCTGTGCGAGGGATGCTTCACCGGCGTCTACCCGATGAAGACACCGGAGATCAATATACACGACGCGCTGGAATAAAGAACGGACCGGGAAGACCCGGAGAAGCCGGCCGTCCGGCCGGCCAAGGACAGGAGGAGCTATGAGCAGTGACAGATATGTAAGTCCGCTTTCGGAACGCTACGCGAGCCCGGAGATGCAGGAAGTGTTCTCGCCGGACAGAAAGTTCCGGACCTGGAGAAAACTCTGGATCGCGCTGGCCGAGACGGAGAAGGAACTGGGGCTTCCGATCACCGATGAGCAGGTCGCGGAACTGAAAAGCCACGCGGACGACATCAACTATGAGGACGCGAAACGCCGGGAGAAGGAAGTGCGTCACGATGTGATGTCCCATGTTTACGCCTACGGGCTGCAGTGCCCGAAGGCGAAGGGAATCATCCATCTCGGCGCCACATCCTGCTACGTCGGGGACAACACCGACATCATCCTGATGCGCGACGCGCTGGACATCATCCGGCGGAAGCTGATCAACGTGATTGCCGAGCTGGCACGCTTCGCGGACCGCTACAAGGATCTTCCGACGCTGGCGTTCACGCATTTTCAGCCGGCCCAGCCTACGACCGTAGGCAAGCGGGCGACGCTGTGGATCAATGAGTTCATGATGGATCTGGAGGATCTGGACTACGTCCGCGGTTCGCTGAAGCTTCTGGGCTGCAAGGGGACCACCGGCACGCAGGCCTCCTTCCTCGAGCTGTTTGCGGGAGATCAGGGAAAATGCGACCGTCTTGATCCGATGATTGCGGAGAAGATGGGCTTTTCCGCCTGTTATCCGGTGTCCGGCCAGACCTATTCCCGCAAGGTGGATACCCGTGTGCTGAACGTTCTTGCCGGCATCGGCGCCAGCGCCACGAAGTTCTCCAATGACATCCGCCTGCTTCAGCATCTGAAAGAGGTGGAGGAGCCCTTCGAGAAGAATCAGATCGGCTCGTCGGCGATGGCCTACAAGCGCAACCCGATGCGTTCCGAGCGGATCGCCTCTCTGTCCCGCTACCTGATAGCGGACGCGGTGAATCCGGCGGTCACCTCCTCGGTACAGTGGTTCGAGCGGACGCTGGATGATTCCGCCAACAAGCGGCTTTCCGTGCCGGAGGGCTTCCTCGCCTGCGACGGTGTGCTGGATCTTGTGGCGAACGTGGTGGACGGCCTGGTGGTCTACCCGAAGGTCATCCGGAAACACCTGATGGCCGAGCTGCCGTTTATGGCGACCGAAAACATCATGATGGACGCAGTGAAGGCGGGAGGAGACCGTCAGGAGCTCCATGAGCGGATCCGTGAGCTCAGCATGCAGGCCGGCCGTGCGGTGAAGGAGGAAGGCCGGGACAATCCGCTGCTGGAGCTGATCGCGGCGGATCCGATGTTCCATCTTACGCTCGCCGATCTCGAGAAATCCATGGATCCGGCGAAGTATATCGGGCGCGCGCCGTATCAGACGGCCCGCTATCTTGCCGAGACGGTTCAGCCCGTGCTGGACGCGAACCGGGACGCGCTCGGCTGGAAAGCGGAGATTGACGTCTGAAACCGTTTGACAGGATTTTTTTCGATTATATAATAAGAAAGGCGCCGCGAGTGTGCGGCGCCGGTCAGTTACCTTCAATACATCGAAAAGGCATAACGAATAGGGCGGATCCGATGAATGATTCCAAAGGAGGATTCTTGTATGGTTACAGCAGTAGTCGGTGCGAACTGGGGCGATGAAGGGAAAGGCAAAATCACGGATATGCTCGCCGATCAGGCGGATATCGTGATCCGCTTCCAGGGGGGAGCCAATGCAGGCCACACAATCAGGAACGGGTACGGCAAGTTCGCGCTTCATACGCTGCCGTCCGGCGTCTTTCATCCGGAGGTCGTCAATATCATCGGCAACGGCGTGGCGCTGAGCGTGGATAAGATCGCGGAGGAGCTGAAGGAGATCGAGTCCCGTGGTGTTCCGGCCCCGCGGCTGATGATTTCCGACCGCGCGCAGATCGTGATGTCCTATCATGTGCTCTTTGATACGCTGGAAGAGGCGCGGCTTGCCGGAAAGTCTTTCGGGTCCACGAAGTCAGGCATCGCGCCCTTCTACAGTGACAAGTTCGCAAAAATCGGGATTCAGGTCAGTGAGCTGGCGGACATGGATACGCTCCGCGAGAAGGTGGAGGGCATTCTGGTCAAGAAGAATATCATGCTGAAATATCTCTATCATCATGATGAGCTGAAGACCGACGACATTATGGCCGAGCTGGTTCGCTACAGGGAAATTCTGAAGCCGTATCTGGCGGATACGACGGCTTATCTTTCGAGGGCGATGAAGGAAGGCAAGACCGCTCTGCTTGAGGGACAGCTGGGAACCATGAAGGATCCGGACCACGGAATCTATCCGATGGTTACCTCGAGCTCCACGCTGGCAGGCTACGGCGCCGTGGGCGCCGGCGTGGCTCCGTATGAGATCAGGAGGATCGTGGCGGTGACCAAGGCATACTCCAGCGCCGTGGGCGCCGGTGAGTTTGTCTCCGAGATCTTCGGTGATGAGGCAGAGACACTTCGGAAACGGGGCGGTGACGGCGGAGAGTACGGCGCGACGACCGGACGCCCGAGAAGGGTCGGCTTCTATGACACCGTGGCTTCCGCCTACGGCTGCCGTCTGCAGGGTGCGACGGATGTGGCGCTGACCGTGCTGGATGTACTCGGCTATCTCGACGAAATCCCGGTCTGTGTGGCCTACGACATCGACGGCCGTGTCACGACGGATTTCCCGACTACGACTGAACTGAAGAGGGCGAAGCCGGTCTGGGAGAAACTCCCCGGCTGGAAGTGCGATATCCGGGGCATCCGCCGCTACGAGGATCTTCCGGAAAACTGCCGGAAGTATGTTGAATTCATCGAGGAAAAGATCGGCCACCCGATCACCATGGTTTCCAACGGTCCGGCGCGGGAGGATATCATCTACCGGAACCGCTGAAGTGAGGCTTTTTCAGGTATTACCCTGCGGCCGTCTGAGAGGCGGCCGCAGGGTCAGGAGAGCGATGATTCTGACGGCGGGCGTGCGGGGGCACGCCCGCCGGTCTGTTGCATTGCCCGCCCGCTGTCTGCTTTCCGGTTGTCTTTTCGCCCCGGAACAGGTATGATGAAGATTCAGAATATGCGCGGACGCGCGCCCGGGCCGGCTTCCGGCCGGCGCGGTCCGGCGGAAATGGAGAGAGCCGAAGTGAGAGTACGAATGATCTCCGCCGTCTGCGCGGCTTGCGTTCTGGCAGCGGCCTCCGGGGGCTGCTCAATGCTGCCCTCGGCCGAACTGGATTCCGGCGTGATGTCGGCGGCCTCCCGGGCCGAGTCGGCAGCGGCCGATGCAGCCTCCGCGCTGGCCCGTGTCCAGTCGGCGGCCAGTGCCATCAATCGGGCTGCTTCATCTGAGACGTCAGATGGCGGGACGAAGGACGCAACGGACGCGACAGTCAACATGAAGATGATCACAGGCGGAGACGGCCGCTACTCGATCTCGGTACCGGACAGCTGGCAGGACCTGAAAGGCAGGCTGGGCGGTGATTCGGAAGGATTTCTGATCGAGACGGGAAGTTTCGACGAGCAGACCTTTCTGATCTTCGGAGCGGAGCCGTCGGAGGACTCAAATCTGACCTCTTTCGACGACTATTTCGCGACGCTGACGCAGGGCGTTACGGGAAGCAGCTCACTCAGCGATGTGAAAACCTCGAATCCGGAGACCATCACGCTGAAGACCAGCGGGCTGCAGGGCAAGAAGGTCACCTTTACCGCGAACTATCATCCGCAGGGGGCGTCCGATCAGCGCATCGCCTACCGGATCTACGGCGCGGAAGGCAGCGGGATTTACTATCAGTTCTGCTGCTGGACGACGGCGGCCAACAGCGCGATGATGGACGAGACACTTGACCGGATCGTCAGCTCCTTTACCGTCAGCAGCTGAAACCGGCATCCAGGGAGGTATGGCATGAACAAGAGCAACCGGACGTGGAAGAGAGCGCTCGCGCTGGGCGGCGCGGTGATTCTCGGATCGATGTATGTGCTGACGCTCGTCTTTGCCCTCATGAAAAGCGATCTGGCGCAGGCACTCTTCAGGGGGGCTCTGGCGCTCACGTTTATCGTTCCCGTTCTGCTTTATATGATTCTGATGATGGCGAAGGTGCTGAAACCGAAAAAGTCCGAGGTGATCGACGCGGTCATCTTCGATATCGGCAAGGTGCTGACGGATTTTCCGTGGGACACTTATACCGGCGGCCAGAACCTCAGTCCGGAAGCCGAGAAGGTGATCCGCGAGAAGGTCGTGCCGTCGGAGCTTTGGCGCGACTTTGATCTCAACGACCGTCCCTATGAGGACATCGTGAATTCCTTTGTGGCGCTGGATCCCCGTTTTGAGAAGGAAATCCGCCAGGTGGTCGAGACGGAGGATCAGATCGTGAAGCCGTTCTGGTACACAGCGGATCTGATCCGTGAGCTGAAGCGGAAAGGCTACCGCGTCTATTACCTCTCCAACTGGGCGAAGGAGTGGTACGACAACCTGAAGGACAGTTCGCTGGCTTTCATAAAGAAAATGGACGGCGGACTGTTTTCCTTCGAGGTTCACAAGGCGAAGCCCGATCCGATGATTTACCGGATGCTGACGGACCGTTATGGTCTGGATCCGGGCCGCTGCCTCTTCATCGACGACGCGCCGGAGAATGTGGAGGCCGCGAAAGCGTGCGGGATGGCGGCCATCCATTTCACATCCTACAGCGATATGCTGGAGAAGCTTCGCTCGGTCGGGGTTGAACTGTAAAACGGAACTGTGGTATATTGACCCGGTGCAGCAGGACAGAGAGGCCTGCCGCAAGAGGATCAGGAAACAAGGAGGGAGATCGGTCTTATGCTGCGCAGATATGGGCGCAGGACGGACCGTTTCTGCCGCTGGGGAGGTGATGAGTTTGTCGGCCTTCTGCAGCTGAAGCATCCGCAGGACATTGAAGGAGCGGCGCTCCGGTTTAAGGCAGCAGCTGAGAAATGTGAAGTCAGGGTGCACGGCAGGAAGATCGCCTGCCAGTCCGCCATCGGCATCACCGTTGTCCGGGACGGCGACACGATGAAATCACTGATTGATCGGGCGGACCGGTATATGTACGAGTCGAAAAAGATCCGTGGCAATCAGATTGTGACGGATTTCAATGCGGGAGATATTGCAAAATGAAGACGGACTGCCCGACAGACCGGCGTGGATGAGAACGCGGATGGCTTCCGGTAAAAGTGCAGTGAACCGGGAGGAAGCGGAAAAGGGGATATCAATGGAATCGGAAAGAAAGTCCTTTCTTGACCTGGCGAGAGTGACTGCAATGATGATGGTCATTCTCGTGCATACCTGTTCCGGCGTACGGGATGTGATGCCGGATCAGATGACCGCGATGCAGATCAGAGTTTATGATTTTCTGAAAGGGATCGGAGCATCCGGAGTGCCGGTTTTCGTCATGATCAGCGGAAGCCTTTTCCTGGAAAAGAAGAGACGGATCAGCGTAAAACAGCTTCTTTGCAGGTATATCCGGAGACTGGTGCTGGCACTGGCGCTGTTCGGAACGCTGTTCGCTTTCATGGAAATCGTCATGGTCAGCCGGACGGTCACCCTGGCAGGTCTGGGACAGGCCTTCGTCAATATGCTGACGGGCCGTTCCTGGGCGCATCTCTGGTATCTCTATATGTTTATCGGGCTGTACCTGATCCTTCCGCTGCTGAAAGCTTTTGCGGATCAGGCAGACCGGAATACGTATCGTTATATTCTGATCGTGCTGCTGCTGTTCAATTCCGTTCTCCCGGCTGTCCGCGCTTATACCGGGTTTGACTTTGGCGTATACATACCGATTTCTCTGATCTATGTGTTTTATTTCCTGCTGGGACACTATCTTGAGGCTTACTGTACAGGCAGTGAAAAACTGAAAAGAATGGCGGCTGCGGGATTGACCGTATGCTTTCTCCTTCTTGCCGCCGGCATGCTGTCCGGATGGAATCTGATTACCGGATATGATTCTCCGCTGACTGTGGGCATGAGTGTTTCCATATTTTATCTCATTGCGGCATGTGCAAAAGGAGAGTACCGGTTCTGCGGAAGGTGCAGAAAATATATATTCGGTGTTTATCTGATGCATACGGTATTTCTGAATCTCTGCTATAAGGTGCTGCATCTCACCCCGCTTATGGCCGGAGGCTATGTTCTGATTCCGGTATTCATGATCCTGACCTTTGTGATCACCCTTGCAGTTGTCCGGGTTTTATACCGCATTCCTTTTCTCGGAAAATATGTGTTATAAGGTGTACGTAACACCATCAAAAGAACTCCGGCGGCTTGCCGTGGGGAGCAGTCGGGGAAACTGTGAATCGCTTGCGGCAGGATGATCGCAACGGATTCCTTCATGTCAGGACTGAGGTTTTGAGCCGGCAGGACGGGGCGGTACATGCAGGAGACAGAAGACCGGTGCAGAGAAGCGGAATAAAGGAGCTTCCTGTATGATCTAAATTTAGGGCCCCGACAGAAAGAAGGTGAAAGAAAAGATACCTCAATGTAATATAAGATTTGCTGACCCACGACAGTTAGCAAAATCCATTACAAGAGAGGTATCCAAATGAAGTCTACCACACAAAACGCAAAGATTGCAGCTATCACCGAAAAAACTTTGATCATTGGCATTGATGTCGGAAGTGAAACGCACTTCGCAAGGGCTTTTGACTGGCGGGGATACGAATTCTCCAGAAAACCACTCGAGTTCAGCAACACCGGGGAAGGGTTCGAGACGTTCCGGGCCTGGATCGATGAGCTGAAGGAGAAACACGGGATGGACAAGGTCATGCCGGGCATGGAACCGACAGGCCATTACTGGTTCAATCTCGGGAAGTTCCTGCAGGATCATGGTATGACGCCGGTGCATGTGAACCCCCATCACGTCAAGAAGTCAAAGGAACTGGATGACAATACCCCATCCAAGAATGATCGCAAAGATCCGAAAGTGATCGCCGGTCTGGTAAAAGACGGAAGGTATTTCCGACCGTATATTCCAGATGGGATTTACGCAGAGATCCGGGCACTGTCAGGGCTGCAGGTACTTGCGCAGAGTGAGATCACAAGATTGAAGAACCGGATCGCCAGATGGTTCAGCATCTACTTCCCGAATTACAAAGACGTTTATGGGAACATTGGTGCGGTCAGCGGTCTTATGGTTCTGGAAGCAGCACCCCTGCCGGCAGATATCGTAAAGCTTGGCGTAGACGGTGTAAACCGGATCTGGAGAGAAGCAAAACTGAGAGGCGTCGGACTGAAGAGGGCAAAGACCCTGGTAACGGCGGCAGAACACAGTATCGGAAGTCGGGACGCACAGGAAGCGGCCAGGATCGAACTGCGGATCCTGCTTGCGGATTATAAGATGCAGACGGCACAGGAAGCAGAGCTGATGGCACTGATCGAGGACAAAATCAGAAAAGTTCCGTATGTTGACAAGCTTCTGGAGATCAGAGGTGTAGGCCTGAAGACGGTGACTGGATTTGTGGCGGAAGTCGGGGATATAACCCGTTTCGATGATCCCAGACAGCTCCAGAAGCTGGCCGGTTATGCCATTGTAAAGAATGAATCCGGCAAACATAAGGGAGAAAGCCACATCAGCTATCGAGGGCAGAAGCGGCTGAGATATGTGCTGTATGAGGCGGCGGTCAGCGTGGTAAGCCATAGCGCGGAATTCCGGTCGATCTACCAGTATTACACGACCAGGGAGAAGAATCCTTTGAAGAAGATGCAGTCGATGATTGCGGTCGCATGTAAGCTGGTCCGGGTGTTCTACCTGATTTTGAAAACGGGAGCCACCTATGACGCGGGGAAACTGATGGATGATATCCGGCGGCCTGTGGCAGCCTGAAAAAAACAAAGCACCAGAGAAACGACTGCTTGCAGCCGGAGCCGGGCCTCTGATCCGATATCGTCGGTCCGGCCCCGGTCACAAGCAGAAGACCGGCTCCCTTATGGGAGTGACGAAAAAAGAAGCTCATCAGGGAACGTCCGCCGAAAGGTGCTGGTGAGCGGGAGCTGGAGTCAGCAAACAACAAAGAATGAGCCAGTAGTCGGCAGGAATATTTTCCATAGGGCAAGACCCAGTAAAGGAGCTAAGCTGACACCCTGGTTATGGGCAGGCGGAACGAAGGAAGTGAGGACCCGTCGGGGAACCGAAGGTGATCCTGGTAGATACGGGAGGTGCGCTGCCATAGAGGGAAGGGTTATACAACGGCCATGTATAGCGGGATGGATGACGTTCTGCTTCGTATACCCAAAAACCTCTATTCTCGTACCAGATACTCTGAGATGCCCATCCTTCCGGCTCATTCGGCAGAGATATAACATTGAGAAATCGTTTATTTTAAAGGAAAAATCACTTGACTTTATAGGGAGAGAAAAACATGGCGAACGAAACACTTGCGCAGATGGAAGAGGAGCTTAAAGCGGACGAGAATACGCTGCTCGGAAAATGGAGAGCCAAGGCCTATAACCAGCAGGCGGACCGGCAGTGGCTGAAGCGCTTCTGGAACGATTACTTCGAAATCGAGAAGAATATTTACCGCCTCCTTCTCTCATCCCCGGATGAGGAGGTGAAGGGAACGGTGAAGGAGCTGGCAGACCGCTACAAGGTTTCCGTCGAGGTGATGGTCGGTTTTCTGGACGGCATCAACGATTCGCTGAAGGAAGCCAATCCGATCGAGACGATGGACGAGAACACGGAGGTTTCGCTGGCGTTCGACAAGGAGAAGCTGTATAAGAACATGGTGGACGCGAAGGCCGACTGGCTCTATAATCTGCCGGAGTGGGACGGAATCTTCACGAAGGAAGAGCAGCACCGACTTTATCTCGAGCAGAAGAAGTCAGGGACTATCGTGAAACCGAAGAAAATCGGCCGCAACGATCCCTGTCCCTGCGGAAGCGGAAAGAAATACAAGTACTGCTGCGGCCGGAACAAGTAAAAAGCGGGCCGCCAGGCTGCGAAGTGTTTTCCGGATTTTTTCGGGAAATGCACTTGACAGCCGTTCTCTTTACTGGTAAAGTTTAAACGTTGTTAAAAACAAGCAGAGTGACCACTCTCACCCCGGAACAGATGTGAAGGGCGTTGATAACGCGAAATCAATTCGGCTGCGGAAGCGGCCGGATCAAAGCGGGTGGTCTCTGACCGCCCGCTTTTTGCATGCGGTCTTACGGATACGGAGGGGCGGCGTTCTGACAGCCGCAGTCCGGATGAAAAAGGCTGCTTGTCTGACGGACATCGGCACAAGATCTGAGGAGGGAAGTAACAATAAGCGATTGTATGATTAACGAGCAGATTCGTGATCGCGAGATCCGTCTGATCGGAGAGAACGGTGAACAGCTGGGCATCATGTCCGCGCGTGAAGCCCAGGCAAAGGCTGATGCGGTGGGACTTGATCTGGTGAAGATCGCGCCGAAGGCGCAGCCGCCAGTCTGCAAGATTATCGATTACAGCAAGTTTCGTTATGAGCAGTCCCGTAAGGAGAAGGAAGCGCGCAAGAAACAGAGGATCGTGGAGATCAAGGAGATCCGTATGTCTCCGAACATCGACACCAACGACCTGAACACAAAGGTCGGTGCCGCGCGCAAGTTTCTCGAGAAGGGCAACAAGGTCAAGGTGAGCATCCGCTTCCGTGGCCGGGAGATGGCCCATACGCAGGCCTCCCGCCCGATGATGGATGACTTCGCCGCCAAGCTTTCCGACATCGCTGTTGTAGACAAACCGCCGAAGATGGAAGGCAGATTCATGACCATGTTCCTGTCAGAGAAAAAATAACAGAGAGGAGATTCTATCATGCCGAAGATGAAGACAAAGAGAGCCGCTGCGAAGCGTTTCCACGCAACCGGAAGCGGTAAGCTCAAGAGAATGAAAGCTTATAAGAGCCATATCTTAACCAAGAAGGACCGCAAGACGAAGCGCAACCTGCGTCATGCGACGATCACGGATCCGACGAACGCTAAGGTCATGAAGAAAATTTTACCGTATTTCTGATTCGCATACGTGGAGGTATAAGAGATGGCGAGAATTAAAGGCGGCTTAAATGCCAAAAAGAAGCATAACCGGGTACTGAAGCTGGCAAAGGGCTATTACGGTGCCCGTTCCAAGCAGTACAGAGTAGCGAAGCAGTCCGTGATGCGTGCGCTGGCCAGCGCGTATGCGGGCCGCAAGCAGAGAAAGAGAGATTTCAGAAAGCTCTGGATCGCGCGTATCAACGCGGCGGCGAGACTGAACGGGATGAACTACAGCAATTTCATGCATGGTCTGAAGGCGGCGAACGTCGACATCAACCGCAAGGTGCTGGCTGACATCGCCGTGAATGATCCGGAGGGCTTCAAGACCCTCGCGGAGACCGCGAAGGCGGCACTGGCGTAAAGCCCGAAAGCAGGCATGGCGAAACGAACCACATAAGAGGCTGCCGCAGAAACGGCGCGGCTCCGGCGGAGACAATCCGCCGGGACAGCGCCGTCTGCGGCAGCCCTTTGCATAGGAGACGGACGGGCCCGTTCTGACGGAAAGACGGCGGCTGCGCGCGGTGAGCGCATGACAGGCCGCCGCCCGTCTCTTTCAAAGGAGCGGAGCATGGATCTCTTCGATTATATGAATCAGAAGAACGGCGAGAAGGAATCGCCGCTCGCGAGCCGGATGCGACCTCGAACGCTGGATGAGGTGGTCGGGCAGCAGCATATCATCGGGAAAGGGCGGCTGCTTTACCGGGCGATCAAGGCGGACCGGCTCACCTCGGTGATTTTCTATGGACCGCCGGGAACAGGAAAGACAACGCTTGCAAAAGTGATTGCGCATACCACGCATGCGGAGTTCCGTCAGCTCAACGCGACGACATCGGGAAAAAAGGATATGGAAGAGGTGGTCGAAGGCGCGAAACGTTCGATGGGAGGCTACGGAAAACGCACGATCCTTTTTATCGATGAGATTCACCGCTTCAACAAAGCCCAGCAGGACTATCTTCTGCCGTTTGTCGAGGACGGTACCGTGACGCTGATCGGGGCGACGACGGAAAACCCGTACTTCGAGGTCAACGCGGCGCTGCTGTCGCGTTCCACGGTTTTCGAGCTGAAGCCGCTGTCAAAGGAGGATATCGGGACGCTGCTGGATCGGGCGATGAAAGATCCGGACCGGGGACTGGGCAGCTACCGGGCGGTCCTCACGCCGGAGGCCCGGTCTTTTCTGTCTGATATGGCCGGCGGTGATGCGCGGACCGCACTCAATGCCATCGAGCTGGCGGTGATGACGACGGACAGAAGGCAGGACGGAACCGTGGTGATTGATCTTACGACCGCTGAAGACTGCATTCAGAGACGGGCCGTGCACTATGACAAGAACGGAGATCAGCATTATGATACGATATCCGCCTTCATCAAGAGCATGCGCGGCTCGGATCCCGACGCGGCTGTCTACTATCTCGCGAAGATGCTGGAGGCGGGCGAGGACATCCGCTTCATCGCCAGGCGGATCATGATCTGCGCCTCCGAGGATGTCGGAAACGCCGATCCGATGGCGATGGTGGTCGCGGCGAGCGCGGCGCAGGAGGTTGAGCGGATCGGCCTGCCCGAGTCCCAGCTGATTCTCTCGCAGGCCGCGATCTATGTCGCCTGCGCGCCGAAGAGCAACGCCTGCACAGAGGCCGTCTTTGCGGCGAGGCGTTCGGTGAGGGAAGTGAAGACGACTGTACCCGTTCATCTCCAGGACGCCCATTACGCCGGGCATGATTCGCTTGGTCACGGCATCGGCTATCTGTACGCTCATGATTTTCCGAATCACTACGTGCGGCAGCAGTACCTGCCGGACGAAATCCGGGACGCCGTCTTTTATGAGCCGACGGAGATGGGATATGAGGCGAAGATACGGACGCGCCTTGCGTTTCTGAAAGAGCACGCGGATGAAAAGAAGCCGGTCTGACCGGACATAAGGGTGTGAAAACGGAGCGGAACCGCGTGACGGCCCCGGACCCGTGACGGACGGGCTGCAGGGCCGTACGGGCGGTTCCGCTCCGGTCATTCTTTCGTGAGACGGCTGCTTTTTTTCAGAGCAGCGTCGTCATGATCGTCATGTAGATGTCCTGGGATTTTACCGGCCATTTCGTGCAGACACGCTCGGCCTCCTCCTGAGTGGTCACGTTGATTGTGAGATCAATCAGCGTTTCTTTCCCCTCATTGACTCGGCAGTGGACTGCGTATCCCCCGTCTCCGGTCATCTCGTAGTCGGCGAGTGTGCAGCTTTCGTTCCGGAGCTCAAATGCATTCTCACGGAGATAGGTATCGATGTCGCGCTTGATGGCGTAGGCGATCTCGCCGCTGAAATACTCCAGCGTCTTCTCCCCCTCCATCGTCGCGGTGTACTGGGACATATTGCGGATCTTCTCCGCCGTGATCAGCTTCGCGTCCACGAGGTCATTGATGGCCTCCTGAACGTGAAAATAGTCCGTGTATTCCTTTTCGGTCATAAAATCGGTGATCTGCGTGTTGGAAAGAGGAAAATTCACCTTGCGCAGCATATACAGAATGATGAGCTTGTAGAGCGTGAGACCTTCCGCCATGATGACTCCTTCCATCCGGGACACCGCGTTCTCTCAGTGAACCGTTTTACTATCATAACAATTCTTTCAGGTCCGTTCAAGTGGGGAATTGAGGGAAATCCAGGGCAGAGGTTGACTTTAGTACGGTGAAATATTAAAATACGACAGAATGATCAAAGAAACACCGGAAACGGCATTTTCTGAAGGAGGGAAAACGATATGAAAAGCATGAAACTGACAGCGCTGCTTCTCGCGGCGGTGACGGCGATTTCCATGACGGCGGTTGCGGTCCCGGCGGCAACGGATCAGGTCGAGGCGATCAAGAAGGCGGGCAAGATCCAGATGACGACGAACGCGGAATTCGAGCCCTTTGAGTATAAGGACGGCGATGAGATCGTCGGCATCGATATCGACCTCAGCCAGGCGATCGCGGACAAGCTCGGGGTGAAGCTGGAAGTCAGCGATATTGCGTTTGATTCTCTGATCCCAAGCATGAACGCCGGTAAGGCGGATTTCATCGCGGCCGGCATGACGGCTACCGAGGACCGGAAAAAGAACGTGGATTTCTCGGATCCCTATTTCAACGCCTCCCAGGCGATCATTGTCGCGAAGGACAGCGACATCAAAACAAGAGAGGATCTGAACGGCAAGACGGTCGGCGTTCAGCAGGGCACGACCGGCGACACCTACTGCACGAATGACGACGGATCGAGCGATGTGAAGGTCAAGGAAGTCAAGCGCTATCCGAAGGGAATGGACGCCGTCTCCGACCTGATTGCGGGCCGTCTGGACGCGGTGGTCATCGACGATTATCCGGCGGAGAAGCTGGCTGCAAAGAATGCGGACAAGGTCGTGAAGCTGGATGACGCGCTGACCGAAGAGGAGTATGCAATCGCGATGCCCAAGGGCAGCGACCTCGTCGACGTGGTCAACGGTGTGATCAAGGATCTGAAGGACAGCGGCGAGCTGAACAAGATCATCGACAAGTACATCGGCGATGATACGGAAAGCGGCGCTTCCTCTGCCGTGGAAACGGCTGAGTCGGCGGCGGAATGAAAACGCCGGATAAAACCGGACAATGCCGGTTCGCTCTCTGATGAGACGGCCGGATGATAACGGACGGGATCCGTTCCGGACCCGGATAAAGACATTCCGGAGCGGCGCCCCGTCCGTTGGCATGTATGATAAAAAGACAAAAAGGAGAGAAGAGTGACGATGGGCAGTCTTGCTCAGAACCTGTATGATGATTTTATCTCCAAGAACCGCTACCGCTATCTTCTGGACGGCCTCGGCAATACGCTGGTCATCACGATCTTCGCGCTGATCATCGGTGTCGTCCTCGGTGTTCTGGTAGCGCTTACGCGCGTGACGTATCAGCAGGCGGAGCACCGCAGTGTGCTGCTCCGGATCCTCAATTTTATCGGAGGCCTGTATCTGACGGTCATTCGCGGGACGCCTATGGTCGTTCAGCTGATGCTGATGTATTTCGTGATCCTGCAGTCGGGTACGCCGCTTCAGATCGCGATTCTCGCGTTCGGAATCAACTCAGGTGCGTATGTGGCGGAGGTCATCCGGAGCGGGATTCAGTCCGTCGACCGCGGACAGGCAGAGGCCGGGCGGTCACTGGGACTTGGAAGCCGTCAGACGATGACACGGATCGTGCTGCCGCAGGCTTTCAAGAATGTGGCGCCGGCGATTTTCAACGAATTTATTTCCCTCCTCAAGGAGACGTCGGTGGCTGGCTATGTCGGCATTCAGGATCTGACCAAGGGCGGCGATATCATCCGGTCGCAGACATACGACGCGTTCCCGCCGCTGCTGGCGGTCGCCCTGATCTATCTTGTGATCGTGATCTGCCTTACGCAGGTGCTTCATGTGATTGAGAGGAGGCTGGCGAAGAGTGAACTCAGATAAGCGGACACCGGAAAAGGATGTCATGATTTCCGTGCGGAATCTTCACAAAACCTTTCACAACGCCAGCGGTGCGGTGGAAGTTCTCAAGGGCATTTCCACGGATATCCGCCGCGGCGAGAAAGTGGTGATTATCGGTCCCTCCGGTTCAGGGAAAAGCACCTTTCTGCGCTGCATGAACCTTCTGGAGAAGCCGACCTCAGGTGAAATCTGGTTTGACGGCCGGGAGGTGACGGCACCGAAGGTAGACCTTGATGCGGTACGAGCCCAGATGGGGATGGTCTTCCAGCATTTCAATCTCTTCCCGCATCTCACGGTGAGAAAGAACATCACGCTCGCCCCGGTGCTGCTGAAGAAGCAGACGCAGGAGGAAGCGGATGCGCAGGCGGACAGGCTGCTGGACCGGATCGGGCTTCGGGACAAGGCTGAGTCCTATCCAGGCCAGCTCTCCGGAGGGCAGAAGCAGCGGATCGCGATTGTCCGCTCTCTCGCGATGAATCCGAAGGTCATGCTCTTCGACGAGCCGACCTCCGCCCTCGACCCGGAGATGGTGGGCGAGGTGCTGGCGGTGATGGAGGAACTCGCCGGAGAAGGCATGACGATGGCTGTGGTCACACACGAGATGAATTTTGCGAAGGATGTGGCGAGCCGGGTGCTGTTTGTGGATGACGGTCAGATTCTTGAGGAAAATACACCCGACGCGTTCTTTTCACATCCTCAGAACCCGAGGACGCAGGACTTCCTCTCGAAGATCCTGTGAGCAGATGCCGCCGGGGGCGGCAGCAGGGGAGTCAGTATGAGCAATAAGCTGCATAATCAGTCGGTGGACAATCTGTTTGATGCGATTCTGACGCTGCGGAACCGGGAGGAGTGCTATGCCTTCTTCATGGACGTCTGCACGATGAACGAGATCGCGTCGCTGTCCCAGCGCTATGAGGTGGCCGGTATGCTCCGTGAGCACCGTACTTACCTCGACATCTCGGAAAAAACGGGCGCCTCCACCGCGACGATCAGCCGGGTCAACCGCTCGCTGAATTACGGCAGCGACGGCTATCAGACGGTCTGGCGCCATCTTGATGAGAAGAAGGAATCATCGGATCCCTCCTGATGAAAAAGGAATCACATGACAAAAAGGGGCGCCGCACTGACGTGCGGCGCCCCGCAAACTTCAAAACAGCCGGAGGGCTGTTTTTTTGATGAAAAAACGGAAGCTGTGCCCGGATGCCGGCTTACTTCTCCTTTTCTCCTGTCTGCTCCGCCGCTTCCTTCCTCATCCCGTCTACGGCCGCCTCGATCAGCTTCTTTTTTACATAGACGTCGAAGGAGAGAAGACAGATGAAGGCAAACAGATGGAGATATTCCTCGCTTTCGTCAGAGGCGTCCGGAAACGTCTTCTCTGCCATCCGCCATCTTCGGATCAGATCCTTTGACATATATCCGGTCTGGCTTCGGACAAGGTCATAGGCAGTCTGGTAGATGTCCTTCATGCTGAGGCCGTCGCTTGACTGAAAATGATTGTCTTCCAGCGGAGTCAGGAGCGTCTTGATGTCGCTGATGGAAAGGAAATCCTTCAGATAATATACGTAAATCAGAAGAAACAGGTGATCCTGCGAATACTTCTTCTTATCCGGCGGCGGAATCAGCTTGTTCTTGGTATAATTGTTGATCATCGTTTTGGTGAGGATCTTCTCCTCCGGGTAACGCTTGCAGCTTCCCAGCTTGGAGTCCATAAACGTGGTGATCTGGTCCATGTAAAGAGGAATGTCGGGCACATCCTCAGGGAGAATGTAGCTTAAGTCCTTGAACTCCTCCATCACCGCCCGAAGAACGGAGCGTGTGCTGTCATCCATATGCAGCCTCCTGATTCTATATGTGGAAATACAGCCGCCATATGCGGCCGTTCTGCCTTTACATCATATCGTTTTCGAAACGATTATACAAGTGCATTGCACATCATACTGGAATGCCTCCGGACTTGTCCGATCTGGCGGCCTTTGCTATAATAGGAACACTGTTCAGCGGAAAGAACACGGAAAAGGCAGACGTGGGACAGGGAATCCGGCCTGCTGCGCGGTCTGCCCGGACTGAGGCCGGTGCGAGTGCCGCAGGATTTACAAAGGAGATTCATGAACGAGACTGAAATTCTCGAGAAACTGAATGACAGGCAGCGGGAGGCGGTGCTGGCGACGGACGGACCGGTGCTGATCCTGGCCGGCGCCGGGTCCGGCAAGACCCGCGTGCTGGTGCACCGGATCGCTTATCTGATCGATGTCGTCGGGGTGTATCCGTCGCAGATCCTTGCCATCACCTTTACGAACAAGGCAGCGGATGAGATGCGAGGCCGGGTGGACACGCTGATCGGAGAAGGAGCGGAGCACGTCTGGGTCAGCACGTTCCACTCGCTCTGCGTTCGCATTCTCCGCCGGCACGCGGATCGCATCGGCTTCACGCGGTCTTTTTCCATCTATGATTCGGATGACCAGCTGACGCTGATGAAATCCGTGTTCAGGGAAGAGCACGTTGATGCGAAGAGGCTGAAGGAAAAAGCCGTTCTCGCCGCGATTTCCTCGGCGAAGGACGAGCTGGTTTCACCGGAGAAATACCGGGCGGTTAACCGGGACTTCTTCGGAAGCCAGGTCGCGGATCTCTACGAGCGGTATCAGAGACGGCTGAAGGAAAGCAACGCCATGGACTTCGATGATCTGATCGTGAAAACGGTGGAGCTTTTCGAACAGTTTCCGGAGGTGCTTGAATCGTACCGGAACCGTTTCCGCTATCTGATGGTGGATGAGTATCAGGATACCAATACGGCCCAGTTCCGGTTCGTGAGTCTTCTCGCCGGCGGGCACGGGAACCTCTGCGTGGTAGGCGACGATGACCAGAGCATTTACAAATTCCGCGGCGCGAATATCCGGAACATCCTCGGATTTGAGAAAATTTATCCGGATGCCGCGGTGATCCGGCTTGAACAGAATTACCGGTCCACAAAGCATATCCTGAGCGCGGCCAACGAGGTGATTCGTCATAATCTCGGCAGGAAGGAGAAACGGCTCTGGACCGATCATCCGGAAGGGGAGAAGATCGCCGTCCGCCGGTTCGACAGCAGCTTCGAGGAGGCGGAGTACGTCTGCGGGGAGATCGCTTCGTATATAAGAGACGGCCTGTATGACTACCGGGACTGCGCGATACTGTACCGTACCAACGCCCAGTCCCGTCTCTTCGAGGAAAAGTTCCTGATGGCCAATATACCGTACCAGATCGTCGGCGGCGTCAGCTTCTACTCGAGAAAAGAGATCAAGGATCTTCTTGCCTACCTGAAGACGATTGACAACGCAGTGGACGATCTTGCCGTCCGGCGGATCATCAACGTTCCGAAACGAGGCATCGGCGCCACGACAGTGGCGAAACTGAACGACTATGCCGTCTCGGGCGGGATGTCGCTCTTCGAAGCGGTCTGCGCCTGCGGAAACGTACCGACGATTTCCGGAGCGGCGGCGAAGAAGGTCGCGGCCTTCAGCGATTTCATCGGTGTGCTGCGCGCAAAGGCGGAGGACGCTTCCGTTCCGGACGTGCTGAAGGAGGTCATCGAACAGACCGGGTATGTCCGCGAACTTGAGGCGGAGCATACCGAGGAGGCGGATGCACGGATCGACAACATCAACGAGCTTGTCAACAAGGCCGCTCAGTATCAGGAAGAAGCGGAAACGCCGACGCTGTCCGGCTTCCTTGAGGAAGTCGCGCTTGTGGCCGACATCGATACGGTAGACGAGGGAGACGACCGCGTGCTGCTGATGACACTGCATTCAGCGAAAGGCCTCGAGTTTCCGGTGGTTTTCATGACCGGTATGGAGGAAGGACTTTTCCCCAGCAGTCTCGCGATTCATGCCGACCGGCCTGAGGAGGAGATCGAGGAGGAGCGGCGGCTTGCTTATGTGGGCATCACACGGGCGAAGGAACGTCTCACGCTGACCTGTGCACGGGAGAGGATGGTGCGGGGCGAGATGGTGACGAGTCCGATGTCCCGTTTTATCCGGGAAATTCCGAGGGATATCGTGGACATGGGGCCGGTCGGCGCCCCGGGACGGCGCGTCACGCTGCCCGCCCGCGGAGCCGATGCGGCCATCCGGAGCGCCGTGCTGGCTTCGCCGTCATTCGGGCGTCCGTTCCCCGGAACCGGCGAACGGCACAGGGATTCTTCTTACAGCAATCCTTACGCGGCCTATCAGAAGGCGGTTCGGTCGGCCGGAGGGCCTGCGGCTGGTTCAGACGGCGGGGCCGCTTCGGGACCGGCCGGCGGTTCTGCCGCTTCCGGTCTGAACAAGTCCGGATCGGAAGCGGCCGTTCCGGCTGGTGACGGTCCGCTCGGTTATCAGACGGGCGACACCGTCCGGCATGTGAAATTCGGGGAAGGCGTGGTCAGGGAGATCGCGGACGGAAAGAGGGACTACCTCGTGACAGTCGATTTTCCGTCATGGGGTGTCAAGAAGATGTACGCATCCTTTGCGAATCTGAAAAAGGTTTGATGGATTGATCAGGAGGATTATGAAATGAAAAAGATCATCAGTGCGGTGCTGCTCGCCGTGACAGCCCTGCTCCTTGCGGGCATCGTTTTTCTTTCACGGGATGTCATGCGGCAGTCCGCCGCCACGGACACGGCCCAGAATGTCAATCCGGCGACGCAGGTCCGGACGACGGTTGTCTCCGGTACGCCCGCCGCGTCTGAAGCCTCTTCCGCTGCGCAGACGGAGGCTGCCGTTATTTCCGCCGCGTCTCAGACTCAGTCGGGCGCGGCAGAAACGGCTGTGAGCGTTTCGGCGAATGCGCCGGCCATAAGTGCTGCTTCCTCTGCAGCCTCCGCTGTTTCCGCTTCAGAATCAGCGCCGTCATCCGGGACGGATACGCTTTACACTACGGATATCGTCAATGTCCGCAGCCAGCCGAATACGGACAGCGCCGTGCTCGGCAAGCTGACAATTCATGAGCAGGTCAAGAAGACCGGGGAATCCGGCGAGTGGACGCAGATCGATTACAACGGACAGACTGCTTTCGTGAAAACCGAGTACCTCTCCGCGACGAAGGAGAGTCTGAAGACGGACTGGGATCTCAGCTCACTTTCCACGGAGGAGATCAATTTCGGCTACTCCAGCCAGAACCGCGACGAGAACAATGTGCCGACCGACTGGGAGTACTATGACAGCAAATGGGGGCAGTTCGCTGTCAAATGGATCGGAGATACCTCGAAGAAGGTCATATATCTCACGATGGACGAGGGCTTCCCGAACACCACGACGCCGACGATTCTTGACACGCTGAAGGAGAAGAATGTCAAAGCGACGTTCATGCTGACCAAGTATTTCCTCGACGGCAGTGCGGATGTGGTGAAGAGAATGATCGACGAAGGCCATCAGATCGGCGACCACACCTGCACACATCCGGATATGGCGAAGCTGAGCGTTGAGGAGCAGAAGGAACAGATCATGGGCGTCTACAACGAGGCGAAGGATCAGTTCGGCTACGAGATGAAGTATTTCCGTTTTCCGGAGGGCATCTTCAGCGCGGAAGCGCTGGGACTGGTCAACAACCTCGGAATGGAATCCGTCTTCTGGTCCTACGCCTATAACGATTACGATGAGGACAACCAGCCGGATGTCCAGGAATCGCTTCAGAAGGCGCTGGACGCGCTTCATCCCGGCGCCATCTATCTGCTTCACGCGTCCTCGACGACGAATACGGCCATGCTGGGAGATTTCATCGACGGCGTACGCGCCCGGGGCTATGAATTTGGCGAACTGAAGTTCCTTGAGTGACGGATTCATTGTGGAAAAGGACGAATCGGCGTGTTATAATGATCTCAGCTTTGTTGAGAGAGGATGGTGCATACTATGAACAATAAGCTTGATGAAATTCTCACCCACGTTAAAAAGCAGGAAAAAAGCAGCAAGCTTGTGAAGATCCTGTCTGTGGTCGGAATCATCGCAGGGATCGCTCTGGTTGCGTATGCTGTGTACCGCTTCTTCACTCCGGACTATCTCGAAGACTTCGATGACGATTTTGATGATGACTTCGACGATTACTTCGAAGATGAGGAGAAGACGGACAGCAAACCGTCCGATACCGTGAAGAAGACGGCCGAGAAAGTGGCTGAGAAGGCGGAAGAGGTGGCAGAGGACCTGAAGCAGAAGGTTGCGGATGCCGCTGCGGAAGCGAAAAGCGCGGTCACGGAATGAGGCTGTGCGAGTGGGGCGCTCCGGTCAGGAACCGGGGCGTCTTTTTTCGTGTAAGCTACGAGCCACGCGCCTTCAGGAGCAGGACCCTGCGCGTGCTTGCACGGGCGCAGGGCCCTGCTCCTGAAGGCATGCGGCGACAGCCGCGATGAGTGCCAGCGAAGCAGGCACGAATTGGCGTGGCTCGGAGCTTACACGGGCGGAAAAGAGGCCCTGCGCGTGCTTGCACGGGCGCAGGGCCCTGCTCCTGAAGGCATGCGGCGACAGCCGCGATGAGTGCCAGCGAAGCAGGCACGAATTGGCGTGGCTCGCCATAAGGAAAACGAACAGAACGGGAGGAAAACGGATGAAGCGCAAGGACATTGCATGCGCGCGCATAGAGACGACGGATTATCCCAGCAAAGGGCATTTCCACGTGAAGGAAACCGGCGAGACAGGCACGGTCAAACTCACCATTCCGGGACAGACCGTGCGCTTCCGCGTCTACAAGAATCATAATCACCATGTCAGCGGCCACCTGCTTGAGGTGGTGGAGCGTTCCCCGCTGGAGACAAGGGAACCGGCCTGCATCCCGTTCGGGCGGTGCGGCGGCTGCCTTTATCAGACCGTGCCTTACGCGTCCCAGCTCGAGCTGAAAGAACGGCAGATCAAAAAGCTGCTGGCTCCGGTGCTTGACCCGGAGTCCGTCTATGACGGGATCAAAGGGTCCCCGAGGGAGTTCGGCTACCGGAACAAGCTCGACCTCTCTTTCGGCAATGAGGAAATCGACGGGCCGCTGACGCTGGGCATGCACCGGATGCGGTCCCGTTACTCTGTGCTGGATGCCGATACATGCGTGCTCGCTCATCCTGATCTGACCATGATCGCGGCTGTGATCCGCGATTACTGCGCATCAGCCGGGCTGCCCTTTTACAATAAAATCCGGCATGAGGGCTATCTTCGCTTCGTTCTGCTCCGGCGGTCGGAGACGACAGGGGAGATCCTCATCGTGCTTGCCGCGACGACACAGAGGCAGCATGATTTTCAGCCGCTGACGAAGCTTCTGCTTGAGCTTCCGCTGGAAGGCCGGATCGCCGGCGTCTGGCTGGCCGACGACGACCGGTATGCGGACGCGCTGATTCCGGACCGGCTGCACTGCCTGTACGGCCGGGATTACTTCGAAGAGAGAATACTGGGGCTTACGTTCCGGATCACGCTGTTTTCCTTCTTCCAGACGAATACGGGCGGCGCGGCATTGCTTTATGACATGGTTCGATCCTATGTGCGGCGGTCCTCGGAGACGCTACCGGAAAAGCCGGTGATCTATGATCTCTACTGCGGCACGGGAACCATCGCGCAGATTCTCGCCCGGGAAGCCGGCGCGGTCTACGGCGTGGAAATCGTTCCGGAAGCCGTGGAGGCCGCGAAGCAGAACGCGGAGCTGAACGGACTGTCAAACTGCTGTTTCTATGCCGGAGATGTGCCGGAGATTATTCCGTCTCTTCCGCAGCGGCCGGATTATGTCGTGCTGGATCCGCCCCGGGAAGGCGTTCACGAGAAGACACTGAAGCAGCTCCTGGAGTTCGGTATACCGCATATGGTCTACATCTCCTGCAAAGCGTCAAGTTTCCTCACGGACATGCAGTTCCTGCGCGGACAGGGATGGCGAATCGAGCGCTGGGGGCTGGCAGACCTTTTTCCTCAGACTCCGAACGTCGAAGCCATCGCGCTTTTAACCCGTGCGGAATCATTCCCGCACACGGAAGAATGAGACAGGGGGGGTGTCCCGTGCAAGCCATCATGGTCTATCTTGCGGTGATCAATCTGATCACCTTTCTGATTTACGGCGCTGACAAGTGGAAGGCCGTCCATCACCGATGGAGAGTTCCCGAAGTGACTCTGATTCTGCTTGCCGCCGCGGGAGGAAGCGCAGGGGCGTATCTGGGGATGAGAACATTTCATCATAAGACCCGCAAGAACAAGTTCCGCATCGGCATTCCGGCGATCCTTTTCCTTCAGATTGCGTTTGCCGTGATACTGATTCATCATTGAATACAGAAGACTGCCATTCCCCGCAGAGTCATCACATCTGATTCTGCGGGGAATGGTTCATTCATCCAAGCGGCGAAGAGAGAGCATACGGCAGGACGGGGCTTCAGGTTACATGCAGCAGGCAAAGTTACACATGTGTTAATCTGTGATATAATGCTGAATTTGGAGAATGCAGAGGTGAAGCCCGATGAATCCGGAGCTTTTTAACAGAAGCAGTCGGTTGACAGCTTAAATGGATCGGAAACAGCCAAAAAAGATCATAAGGGAACGTCGGGTTCTGTCATCTCTCAGGATAAAGGGACAGTATTCCACAGGACCTGGATTCATGCATGCGGGTATGCGAAAATGAGAAACAAAAAGAAAGCGGATAAAAAGAAATACGCCGATTGTAAAATGAAGTTGGACATCTGAATATAATAAAGATCCATGGCAGGATCTTTGGTAGAATGTAAGTCACCACAACAAACTTTCTACAGGAGAATCGCCACCATGGACAACTCTCATTCTACCATATCTTCCCATATAAAAGGCAAACATCTTTCGTATGAGGAACGAGTTCTTATTCAGATTCGTCTTAAAGACCACTACTCAATCCGGGCAATTGCCCGTGAGATCGGCTGCTCACCGAGCACTGTCTCGAATGAAATAGCACGTGGTTCCGTTGCCTTATATAACGGCCGCGTGACCCGTTATAAGGCTTCTGCCGGTCAGAAAGCCTATGAGGACAACCGAAAGCACAGTTGCCGGCATTATGACTTCCTGAGCAAATCAGCGTTTCTGGAGTATGTATTGAAACACTTTACAGAAGACGGCTGGTCATTGGACGCCTGTGCTGGACGCGCTATTCTCGATGGTCAATTTACCAGAGAACAGATCGTCTGCACAAAAACGCTTTACCGCTATGTTGATCTTGGCTTCTTTGACATCAGAAACCATAACCTTCCTGAAAAGCTGAAGCGTAAGTCCAAGAAACATAGATCTCGGATCAACAAGAAAAGGCTGGGCCGCAGCATTGAGGAACGTCCCAGAGAGATCGAATCCCGTGAGGAATTCGGACACTGGGAATGCGACCTCGTATTGGGCGCTAAGACCCAGGATGACCAGGTCCTGCTCACTCTTACTGAACGCAAAAGCCGTGAGTTCCTGATGCTTCCTATTGCTGACAAGACATCAGTGTGTGTCATGGAGGCAATCAAACAACTTCAGGAGATTTACAGCGAACACTTCAGCGAAGTGTTCAAAACCATCACCTCAGATAACGGTTCGGAATTCGCCGACCTTTCAGAACTTGAGAAGATGGCTGATACGCTTGTCTACTATGCTCATCCCTACACGTCCTGCGATAAGGGAACCGTAGAGCGGCATAACGGTCTGATCAGAAGGTTCATACCGAAAGGGAAGCGGATTGATGACTTTACCGGTCAGCAGATCTCCGATGTGGAGATCTGGTGTAACTGTCTCCCGAGGAAGGTCCTGGGGTATAGAACCCCGGAAGAAATCTTCGAGGAGGAAATCGACCGAATCTACCAGGCTACTGCCTAGCGAAGGGTGTCCAACTTGTTATTGCAATTTGCGGCATTATTCCAATATTTTTTGCTATTACTTCAATGTTTTCTGTTGACACAATAAGTGGATTGTTGTATTATATCAGAGTCGTCAAAAGAAATGACGCACGCGCGAGTGGCTCAGCGGTGGAGCACCACCTTGCCAAGGTGGGGGTCGCGGGTTCGATCCCCGTCTCGCGCTCGAGGGAGGGTTCCGGGTCGCCTGCAGAGGCGGTTCGGGGCTTTTCTTTATGCGCAGAACCGAGAGGCAAAAGATTGCCTGCAGAGGCGGTTCGGGGCTTTTCTTTATGCGCAGAACCGAGAGGCAAAAGATCGCCTGCAGAGGCGGTTCGGGGCTTTTCTTTATGCGCAGAACCGAGAGGCAAAAGATCGCCTGCAGAGGCGGTTCGGGGCTTTTCTTTATGCGCAGAACCGAGAGGCAAAAGATTGCCTGCAGAGGCGGTTCGGGGCTTTTCTTTATGCGCAGAACCGAGAGGCAAAAGATCGCCTGCAGAGGCGGTTCGGGGCTTTTCTTTATGCGCAGAACCGAGAGGCAAAAGATCGCCTGCAGAGGCGGTTCGGGGCTTTTCTTTATGCGCAGAACCGAGAGGCAAAAGATTGCCTGCAGAGGCGGTTCGGGGCTTTTCTTTATGCGCAGAACCGAGAGGCAAAAGATCGCCTGCAGAGGCGGTTCGGGGCTTTTCTTTATGCGCAGAACCGAGAGGCAAAAGATCGCCTGCAGAGGCGGTTCGGGGCTTTTCTTTATGTGCAGAACCGAGAGGCAAAAGATTGCCTGCAGAGGCGGTTCGGGGCTTTTCTTTATGCGCAGAACCGAGAGGCAAAAGATTGCCTGCAGAGGCGGTTCGGAGCATTTCTTTATGCGCAGAACCGAGAGGCAAAAAATAAGAGAAGTAAAAGAAACCGGGGCGACCGTATGTTTGGTCGTCCCGGCGTTTCCGTTTCTGGCCGATCCGCGTTTCGATTTCGCACGTCCCGGCGTTTCCTGCTTTCATGATCCGGGCGAGGCAGTCTGCCGCCCCCGGTGTAAGCGTCCTGTACGGCCGCTTACGCGCTCTTTACCTCTTTCCAGAGGTTATAGTACATCTTGTCCGCATCCTCGCCCAGATAGCGGTAGGCTTCCAGTCCGCTGCATTTCGAGAGGTCGGGGAAGAGGAACGGATTGTTCCGGGTTTCCTCATCCATCAGGTCCATCGCCGCGGTGTTGGGCGTTGAGTAGTAGATGTACTCGAAATTCTTGAGAGCGATGTCTCCGCGGCACATGTAGTTGATCCAGGCCTCAGCCGCTTTTTTATGCCGGGTCTGTTTCGTGATGACCCAGGAATCGAGCCAGACGTTCGTTCCCTCCTTCGGGATCGCGTAATCGAGATCCGGATTCTCCTCATGCGTGTACTCGGCCTCGCCTGAGTAAATGACGCCGAGCGCGGACTCGTTTCCGATCATCTTGTCACGTACCTGATCGACGACATAAGCCTGAACCAGCGGCTTTTCCTCAATCAGAAGATCCTTTGCCTCTTCCAGCTGCTTCAGGTCTGTGGTGTTCATGGAATAGCCGAGCTTTTTGAGCGCGACCATGAAAAGGTCGCGGACACTGTCCTGCATCAGGATGTTGTCATTGTACTTTTTGTCCCAGAGAATATCCCAGCTGTCGACCTTGTCCGTCACCATCTTCTTGTTGTAGAGGATTCCGACGGTGCCCCAGCAGTACGGAACCGAGTAGAGGTTGCCCGGATCGAAGTCCTCGGACATCTTCCAGTACTCACTGCCGATGTTCGCTTTCACGTTGGGCATCTCATCGTAATCGAGCTTGAGAAGAAGATCGTTCTCGGCCATTTTCTGGATCATATAGTCGGACGGGCAGATCACATCGTACTGGGACGGGTCGGCGGCGATCTTCGGGTACATGATCTCGTTCGTCTCGAAGACATCGTAGACCACATGGTACCCTGTCTCCTTCTCGAAGCTTGTGATCACGTCGGGATCGATATACTCGCCCCAGTTATAGACATAGAGCGTATTGGAACTGTCCTCTGACCTTGTGCTCCGTCCGCTTTCCGCACCGCATCCGGTGAGGACCGCAAAGGCCGTGCAGAAGGTCAGGACCAGGGCCGCGGCCCTGCGGCCTCCGTCTGATATCTTTCTCATCATCTGTCCTCGATTCTCGCCTTTTCGGCGCTGTCCTGAGCGCGGTTTACCAGAAGAAGCAGCACGAACACGGTGACGAAGATCATCGCGGAGAGTGCGTACATCTCGGGCTTGATCCCGAGCTTGACTTCAGAGTAGATCTTGGTGGAGAGGGTATGGATCCCGGCCCCCGCCGTGAAGTGCGTGATGATGAAATCGTCCAGCGACATCGTGAAGGCCATCAGTCCGCCCGACAGGATGGAAGGCATCAGCTCCGGCAGAACCGTTTTCCGAAATGCTGTGGCGGGACTGGCGCCCAGATCGAGCGCGGCCTCGTAGATATGCGGATTCAGCTCCCTGTAGCGCGGCATCACGCTCACGATCACATACGGAATATTGAACGTGATATGGGCGAGGAGAATCGTCACGAAGCCGAAAGGAACCTTCAGCGTGAGGAAAAGCAGCATGAAGGAAATGCCGGTGACGATATCCGCGTTCAGCATCGGGATGTTCGTGACGCCCATCATCACGGTGCGGCCCCGCTTCCTCATCTTCGAGATCGCGATGCAGGCCATGGTCCCGAGAATGACAGCGATGACCGAGGAAAGGACGGCGAGGGCGATCGTCGTGAGGAAGGCCTGGCCGATATCCGCGTCCGTAAATAATGAGCGGTACCATCTCAGGGTGAAGCCGCCCCAGCGCCCCCTGCTTTTGCTGACGTTGAACGACTGAATGATCAGCAGCACGATGGGGGCGTACATGAAAATAAAGATCAGCGCGATATAAAGGCGCTTTAAACCGCGGTGACGGATCCGGTTCGTTTTCATCGCGACACCTCCTCATCTTTTTCCGTGACCGCGGAGATCACGACGCTTATGATGATGAAGACGAGCAGCACGAGAGACAGTCCCGCGCCGAGATTCCAGTCATAGGCGACCATAAACTCCTCCTCGATGACGTTGCCGATCAGAAGGATCTTGCCTCCCCCGAGCAGGGAGGAGACGACGAAGGTCGTGAGAGCCGGAATGAAGACCATCGTGATGCCGGAGATCACGCCCGGCATCGAGAGTGGGATGATGATCCGGTTCAGTGTTTGGCGCTGGCTTGCGCCAAGGTCTCGCGCGGCGTTGATCACGTTGCCGTCGATCTTCTCCAGCGAGTTGTAGATCGGCAGGATCATGAACGGAAGAAAGTTGTAGACCATGCCGAGTACGATGGCTCCCGGGGTGTTGATCATCCGCAGCGGGCGAAGACCAAGGGCGGTGAGCGCCGTGTTGATGATGCCGGTTTTCTCGAGAATCGACTGCCAGGCATACGTCCGAAGCAGAAAATTCATCCACATCGGAACGATCAGCAGCATCGCGAGAAATGAATGGGTCGTTTTCTGGGTCTCAACCAGAAACATGCTCAGCGGGTAGGCGAGCAGGAGACAGACGCCGGTCGCGATCAGCGAAAGGAGCAGCGCCATCAGCAGCGATTTGCTGTGGGCTGGTTCGGCGATGGCCGCGACATTGGCCAGCGTGAAATGACCGCTGGCGTCCGTGAGCCCGTACCAGAATACCATAAGCAGCGGCACGATGATGAAGACCGCCGCCCAGGCAATGTAGGGGATGCCGAGCATCCCGGCGATTTTCTTCGTCTTAGTCATCGATGCCGGCGGCCTCCTCATCCTCGGATTCGGGTTTGTTCATCACCTGAATATTGAAGGGATCCACATGGATGCCGACACGTTCGCCGACGATATGAGGGCGGGTGGAATGGGCGACCCACTCACGTCCTCCGACGTCGAGGCACATCTCGTAGTGCACGCCCTTGAAGATGAGATCCGTCACGACGCCGTCAACGGTTCCTTCGCCCGGAGCGACGAGTTCCACATCCTCCGGACGGATCACGATGTCTACGGGACGGTTCATGCCGAAGCCCTTGTCCACACAGGGGAAGAGCGTGCCGTCGATCCGGATCAGCTCGTCATGGACAAAGCTGGCCGGGAAGAGGTTGGAATCGCCGATGAAATCGGCGACAAATGCATTTTCAGGCTCATTGTAGATTGATTCCGGAGATCCCATCTGCTGGATATAGCCCTGATTCATCACCACGATGGTGTCGGACATTGTCAGAGCCTCCTGCTGGTCATGCGTGACGTAGATGAATGTGATCTTCAGCTCGTTCTTCATCCGGATCAGCTCATACTGCATGTCCTGCCGGAGCTTCAGGTCAAGGGCGCCGAGCGGCTCGTCCAGCAGCAGCACGCGCGGCTCGTTCACGATTGCGCGGGCGATGGCGATTCGCTGCTGCTGACCGCCGGAAAGGTTGCTGACAGAACGTTTTTCAAAGCCCTCAAGACCGACCAGTTTCAGGGCGTAATGAATCTTGTCCTCGATGTAGGATCGGGGTTTCTTCTTTATATTTAATCCGAACGCAATATTCTCCGCGACGTTCATATGCGTGAACAGCGCATAGTTCTGGAAGACTGTATTCAGCTGACGTTTGTTGGGGGGAAGGTTGGTGATGTCTCTGCCCTCGAAGATGACGCTGCCTTTGTCCGGAGACTCGAATCCTGCGAGAATCCGGAGCGTAGTGGTTTTTCCGCAGCCGGAGGGGCCGAGCAGTGTGACGAACTCGTTTTCGTGAATGACGAGATCAAGATCGTCGAGAACGACCTTGTCGCCGAAGGACTTGGAAATGTGGTTAAGATGGATCAGCTCGTTATTCAACTCATAAATCCTCCTGATTTGTATTCCGGCTGTGCCGGAGTGGAATGGATTCGGGACCGAAGCCCGAAATCGATTCATTATATCATTCTTCCCGGTGAATGAATATGATGAAATTAAGAAGCAGGACCGATATAATTCTGAAATCACGGCGTGAAATTGACATCCGGGGTCAGGTTCTTTATAATAGAAGAGATAGTGCCGGAAAAGGCGGCAGGCAGAAATGCCGCAGGGATGCCGGGCGATTGCCCGGCTGCTGATCGGAGACGAGTATGGAATACATTCTGAACAGACGTTCGAACGGGCAGCAGACCGCCGGTTCGAAGGCGCCGGGGGACATTCTCCGGATTGCCGGCCAGATGGGCATGCGGACTTTTGATATGCCCGCATTTCCGGAAAAGCAGCCGAAGCTCATTCAAAAGCTTTGGCTTCTGACCGTACCGGCATTTCGAATGCAGAAACTCGGGCATCAGCTTGAGGCCGGGGACATCGTTCTCTATCAGCACCCGATGTATGCGAACCGGGTGATGCTGCGTCTCATTCCGGCAATCCGGAAGAGGAAGAAGGCCGCCTTCGTGGCGCTGATCCATGATCTCGAGTCGCTTCGCGGCGGAATCAGCGGGATGAAGCAGGTCAATGAGGAGACGTACAGAATAGCTGACAATCAGCTTCTTGCTGCGTTTGATGTGGTGATCTGTCACAACAGCCGGATGCGGGATTATCTGATCGGACAGGGCTTTGATCCGGAGCGGGTGGTTTCTCTCGGCATTTTCGATTATCTCTGTGACGGAACAAAAATCCGAAAAGAACGGAAGCGGGATCTGTCGATTGCGGTGGCGGGCAATCTTGCGAGAGGCAAATCGGGCTATGTGTACCGTATGCTGGAGTCCGATATGCCGGTGACACTTCATCTGTACGGACCTTATTTTGAAGCGAGACGGGTGTCGTCCGAAAGGACGGTTTACCACGGTACGCTGCCTGCGGATGAGCTCCCGGGTCGGATGGAGGGAGCTTTCGGTCTGGTCTGGGACGGACCGGAGATGACGACCTGTGCGGGAAATACCGGCGGATATCTGAAATACAACAATCCGCATAAGCTGTCGCTGTATCTGGCTGCGGGGCTTCCCGTTGTGATCTGGAATGAAGCGGCGGAGGCCGACTTTGTGAGGTCGGAGGGAGTCGGGATCGCAGTGGCTTCTCTTGAGGAAGTGCCGGGCAGGATCGGCGCGATGACGGACGCGGACTATGAGACGATGGCGGAGCGGGCGGCCCGGGTCGGAGAAAAACTGAGAAAAGGCGCTTACTTCACGGAGATCTGGCAGCTCAGCCGCGAAATCATCAGGAAACATACAATCCGTTCATATGAGGGGGAAAGGAAATGAACCAGCAACTACAATCGGGAGCATCGGGAGCGCGGAGCCAGGAGACGACCATCGATCTGGCGAAGCTGTTCGGCATGCTGTGGAAGAACCGGATGCGTGTTCTTGCGGCCACGCTGCTTGGCGCGCTGATCGCGTTCGCCTGCACGGTGCTGTTTATCCGGCCGACATACAGGGCGAGCTTCGTGGCGTTTGTCAATAACCGGACGACGGCTTCCAGCACAGATGCGCTGTCGTCGGGAGATACGTCGGCGGCGCAGTCGCTGACCTATACCTACGCATCGATCCTGACAAGCCGCACGGTACTTGAGGACGCGCTCGGACGGGCGAAGCTCGGCTCGGACTGGACATATGACCGGATCCGGGAGAGCGTGACGACGTCGATCGAGAGCCAGACACAGCTGATTGATGTGTTCGTGACCCTGGATACACCGGATCACGCCTATGAGCTTGCCCGCGCCGTCGCGGAGGTGGCGCCGGACTACATCGCAAACATCGTGGACGGCTCCTCTATGAAAATCGCAGTCGCGCCCGAGAAGCCGCAGAAAAAATACTCTCCGAGCACAAAGCGGAATACAGTGGTCGGCGCACTGCTCGGGTTCCTGATCTCCGTTGCCGGTCTGGTGGTTCTTGACCTCACGGACCGCCGCATTAAATCGGAGGAATCGCTGATCGAACGCTATCCGTATCCGATCGTCGGGACGATACCGGATATTTTCGGATCCATGGACGTAAAGGGCGGATATGTTTACGAAGAAACGGTATCCGGAACTAGGAAGGCGAAGGAGGGGAACCGATGATGCTTTTTTCGGGAAAGAAGAACAGAAGCCGGACGGACCGCCGCGCGCGCGATCTGGACAGGGAGGCCATTCTGACAGACGCTTCTCCCTGGCCGGTCAGAGAGGCGTACAGGGCGCTGCGTACGAACATCATCTTCTCCCTTCCGGGCAAGGAAGGCAAGGTGATCGCGGTGACATCCTCTGGCCGCGGGGAAGGAAAATCGACCAACTGCCTCAACACGGCGATATCCTTCGGTCAGCTGGACAAGAAGGTGATCGTGCTCGACTGCGACATGCGGCTTCCGACGATCGCCGCCAGGCTTTCGATGCGCAGCGCGCCCGGCCTTTCCGACTATCTTGCCGGTCAGGCGGAGCTCAGCAAGATCGTCCGCCGTTCGCGGAACGCGCCGGTCGATGTGATTCCGGCCGGCAATATTCCGCCGGACCCGACGCTTCTTCTGCAGTCGAAGCAGCTGGGCACACTGATTATGGGTCTTCGAAAGGTCTACGATTATATTTTCATTGACCTTCCGCCGGTCACAACGGTCACGGATGCGGCATTGTTCGCTGCCTATGCGGACGGCTATCTGCTCATTGTGAAGCACCAATGCACTGAGTTTGACGGGGTGGACGACATGCTGGAGCAGCTCCGGTTTGCCAATGCACATATCATTGGCTTCATCTACGCCGATGCGGAAGTGGAGAGCAAGAAGTATTACCGGCACTATTACTACAAGAAGGAATCCTGAGCAGCCTGTTTACGACGGGAACAGGAATGCGGCGGAGAGGAACGGTCGGGAAGATGGAGCGCTTTTTCGATATTCATACGCATATTCTCCCGGGAATGGACGACGGCTGCAGTACGCCGGAGGAGTCCCTGCAGGTTCTCGCGGAAGAGTTCGCTCAGGGTGCGGCCGGGCTGGTGGCGACGCCGCACTACTATCCGAAGGAGCCGGTCCGCGTCTTCCTTGAGAGAAGGGTGGAGGCCGCTCACCGTCTGTTCGAAGCGGTCACCGCGGAAGGAAACGCGGAACGGTACCGGGGACGGATTCATCTCGGCGCGGAGGTCTACTACAGCCGCGCTCTCGCCGCGGATCCGGATCTCGGGCTTCTCTGCGCCGGCCGTTCGGGGTACCTGCTTCTCGAAATGCCGTTCCAGCAGTGGTCGGGTCATATGCTGGATGATGTGGAGGAAATGCTCAGGGTCCGCGGACTCCGGATCGTCATCGCGCATCTCGAGCGGTATCTGAAGCTGACCGATGCGGAAAGCATCCGCCGTCTTCTGGACCTGGACGTCATCGTTCAGGTGAATGCGGGCAGCTTTCTCGATCCGCCGTCCCGCCGCCGGATGCTTCGCTGGCTGAGAGAAGGGACCGTTCAGGCAATCGGCAGCGACACGCACAATCCGAACCGCCGGCCTCCGAACATCGGGCCGGCGGCCGGCTTCATCCGGGAGGCGGGACTTGGAGAGGAGCTGGATGCGGTTTTTGCGATGAACGAAAGCATCTTTACGGGAAAGCGGTGATGGCTTCGGAAGCCGTTTTTGAGGGATTTGAATTTTGGGTTGAATCGTGTGCCGGGTCGTGCTATAATGCATTTTGTTGCACAGGCGATACGCTTTTTCCCGCGCCGCTTGCGTGTACGAACACTTAGATTATGCGTCTGTAGCTCAGTGGATAGAGCACCGGATTCCGGTTCCGGGTGCGCGGGTTCGACTCCTGTCAGACGCGTTCATGCCGCCTTTCCTCACCGGAAGGCGGTTTTGTTTTTCCGGAGAAACGGACGAAACAGGGGTGGCGGTCCTGTCAGGGGAGGGCAGCCGCAAGGAGGGTTGACAGATGAACAACTTCAGAGAATGGCTGTCGGACAATCTCAGGTATATTCTGCTGGCGGCCGGACTGCTCGTCGTTCTGGTTGGTTTGTTTTTCGGCGTACGGGTTGTGTCGAGGAATATGCGGGCCTCCCGTGAGGAGACTGCGTCCGGCGGATCCGTGCAGCTGACGGCCAACACCGTGACCGTGACGCCGACGGCGTCTCCCGCGGCCGTCTCATCGGCCGCTTCGGCAGCGGAGTCCGTCGCCGAAGCAGCGCCGCTGACAAAGGATGCGGTGCCTGCGGTCACGAAGCTGATGACACGCTACTACGAGGCAGTCGGATCGAAAGATGTCGCCGCGGTGAAAAAGCTGACGGATACGCTGCCGGAGGCGGAGGCCGCTAAGATTTCCTCTTCTTCCACAACCTATTCCGATGTCGAGGTGTACTCCAAGCCGGGAAAGACGGCGGACAGTTATGTCGTCTACACAAAGTACAACTATACGAACGCGGGCTCGGCGGCAATGCCCGGCCTGAGCCAGTCGTATGTACGGAAGGAAGCGGACGGACAGTACAAGATTGTTTTCTCGGATATCGATAAGACGACAGCAGATTATATCGATCAGGTGACGAAGGATCAGGACGTACAGGACCTGATCAGCGAGGTGAAGAAGGAGTACGAAAAGGCGGCGGCCGCCAGTAAAGCTGCCGCGGCCGCCGGCACGCCGCAGAGCGAAAGCAGCGTATCCGGGAGTGCCGGCGCTGCGTCCTCCGCGTCGGCGAACGGCGAAACCGATACGCAGACTGCGGACACGGGCAGTACAAGCCAGAGCGCGCCGCAGACGGATACGGACAATCAGGATGAAGATCAGCAGACTGCGGAAGAACAGGACACGGATGAGCAGGATGACGGTCAGGCGGCTGACGAAGGACAGGTTCTGCAGGAAGATACGGATGCCGGGAATGACAACGGAGAGGAAACCGGAACGGACGGGGGAACCCGGACGGGCACCATCCTCTCGACCGTGAACGTCCGGTCCGGTCCGGGCTTTGAGTACGAAGTGATCAGCGAGGTTGCCGGCGGAAGCACGGTGACGGTGGTCGGCGACAATGATAAAGGCTGGTGGCATGTCATCACGGATTCTGCGGAAGGGTATGTGGGACAAAGCTATATCAGCGTTTCCTGAGCCGGTGCGGTGAAACGGCCGCCCCGGATGAACCCGCACACGGAAGAGGCGGGCAGGGGAGAACCGCAAACACCGAAACCCGCGGTGTCTGCGGTTCCTTGCGTTTTACGCATCTGGAAGCAAACGGGAAGAAGACGGAGAAAGGACCGAGAGATGGAGAAGGAAGGCAAACGCCTTAACAAGTATATCAGCGACGCAGGCGCAGCCTCCCGCCGGGAAGCCGATCGTCTGATCGAGCAGGGAAAAGTACAGATCCGGCGGCGGTCGCGAAAGGATGAGCCCGAGCATCCGGCGGAAACCGCCTCCGTAGGCGACCGCGTATACCGGGGCGATACGGTTTATGTGGAGGGACGCGAGCTTCCGAAGAAGGAGGCGGACCGTGTCTATTTTCTTTACCATAAGCCGTGCGGCGTCGTCTGTACGATGAACCGGTCGGTGGAAGGCAATCTGGCTGACGAGACTGATGTGCCGCAGCGGGTCGTCTATGCCGGACGCCTCGACAAGGATTCCAGCGGGCTGATGATTCTGACGAACGACGGCGGACTCTCGGACCAGATCATGAGGGCTTCTCATTTTCATGAGAAGGAATATGTCGTGACCGTGAGCACCCCTGTGACGCCGGAATTTCTCGAACGGATGAGCCGCGGCGTCAAGATCCGCCTTGACGACGAGGCGACGCTGCGGAAGCATCCCGACGAACTCTGGGTCACGACGAGACCCTGCCGGGTGAAGCGCCTCGGCGAACGAAAATTCTCGATTACCCTCACGCAGGGATACAACCGTCAGATCCGGCGGATGTGCAGAGCGCTCGGCTACGGCGTTTCGGGTATCGAACGGATCCGGATCATGAATCTCAGGATCGGGAATCTTCCGTGCGGCGCGCTGCGTGAGATGACCGAAGAGGAGAAAGGCCAGCTTCTCGTGCTGGCCGGACAGGCTGAGCCGGATAAAAGCGGATCGGCCCGTCCGAAGAGAAAGGCCGGATGGGCTGTGGCGAAGCCTGACCGCTCTGACCGGAAACCGCGGAACGGATGGAAGGAAAGAAAAAGCGGAACGCAGTCCGCAGGACACGGCAAGGCAGCGGCGAGGCGCGGAGACTCCGCATACCCGGGGTCGAGCCGGGGAGCCGGAGGCAGGAGAAACCCGGAACGGGGACGGACGGGGAAGAGAGGATGACATTCGAGGAGTACGGGGAGACCGTCAGAAAGGTGAAGGCCTACAATGAGGCGTATGAAGCGGCTCATGAAAAGGTCACGGACTATGAATACGACAAACTGATGCAGTCGCTTAAGGAGGCCGAACAGGAGCACCCTGAATGGAGATCGGCGGATTCGCCGACCCAGACCGTGGGGGCGCCGGTACGCCGGAAAGCGGGCGTTACGGTCCGTCATGATGTTCCGATGCTCTCCATCGAGGACGTGTTCACGAAGGAAGAGGTGCTCGGATGGGTGCATGGTGTCCGTTCGCTTCATCCGGATGCGGTCTTTTCGGTAGAGCAGAAGATCGACGGACTGTCGATGTCCATCCGCTATCAGAGCGGCCGCATGACGCTGGCGGAAACGCGCGGCGACGGAGAGACGGGAGAGGATGTCACGCTGAACGCCGCAGTTATACCGGACGTCATCTCCAATCTGCCCGAGGATCCCGGACCGCTCGAGGTGCGGGGCGAGGTCTATATGACCTGGAAGGATTTTGACCGCGTGAACGAGAGGCAGGAACTGCTCGGAAAGCGGACCTTTGCGAACCCCCGCAACTGCGCGGCCGGTACGCTGAGACAGCTGAATCCGGCGATGACGAAGGAACGCGGACTATCGTTTTTTGTCTTCAATGTGCAGAGGGCGGACCGGGAGGATCTGACCGTATCCCATACGGCTGCGCTTTCGTTTCTGAGAGAACGGCTGGGAATGCACACGGTGCCCGGGACACTCTGCCGCACGGATGAGGAGATCATCGATGCGATCGACCGGATCGGGGAGCTGCGGGGGACGCTGGGCTACGATATTGACGGCGCGGTGGTGAAGATTGATCAGATTGCCTATCGCAGCGAGTTTCCGGCAGGGGCGAAGTACAGCGCCGGTCATATCGCCTACAAATACCCGCCCGAGGAAAAGCTGACGGTCGTCCGCGGAATTGAGGTTTCCGTCGGCATGACAGGGCGGCTGAATCCGACGGCTGTCTTTGACCCGGTGCGCCTCTGCGGAACGACAGTGAGCCGCGCCACCCTGCATAATCAGGATTTTATCGACCGGCTTCATATCGGCATCGGCGATACGGTGATCGTCTACAAGTCGGGGGAAATCATCCCGAAGATCCGCGCGTCCGTGCCGGATCTCCGTCCGGCTGGAACGAGGGATTTCCGTCTTCCGGATACCTGCCCGGTGTGCGGGCAGCCTGTGGTCCGCGAGGAGAATGCAGCCGACATCCGCTGCGTGAATCCGTCCTGTCCCGCACAGCTGGAGCGCCACCTCATCAATTTCGTGAGCCGCGACGCGATGGACATCAAGGGGCTGGGCGAGGAAAACATTCGTGCTCTGATCGCGGAAGGATACCTTTCGGACATTGCGGATATCTACGATCTCCGCGGGAAGCGGGACGAACTCATCGAGCGGGGGATTGTCGGCAAAGAGAAGAATACAGACAAGGTACTGGCATCCATCGAGGCTTCCAAACATCAGGAAGCGGACCGGCTCCTGACCGGACTTGCGATTCCAAACGTGGGAAAGACGTCGGCCAGAACGATTCTGAAGGCATTCGGAACGATGGACGCGCTGATGAACGCGTCCGTGGAGGAACTGACCGCTGTGCCGGATGTCGGCGGGGTGACAGCGAAGTCGGTCTGGGATTTCTTCCGGCGCGATGCCAACCGGGCGCTGATCCGCCGCCTGCGGGACGCTGGCCTCACCATGACGGAGGAAAACGCTGCGGCGGATGATTCTCTGGCCGGGCGGTCCTATGTGATCACCGGAGAGGTACATGTCTTCGGGAGCCGGAAGGAGCTGGGCGCGTTCATCGAGTCACGGGGCGGACGGCTCGCGGGGGCCGTGTCGAAGAAGACCGCCGCGCTTATCAACAATGATCCGGCGTCGGCATCAGGGAAGAACAAAAAGGCAAAGGAGCTTGGGATTCCGATCCTGACGGAAGAGGAGTTTCTTGCTTCTGTAAACGAGGGGGGCAGGCATGCCGGTTAAGATACCGAACCATCTTCCTGTGCGGGAGACATTGGAAAAGGAAAACATCTTTGTCATGGATGAGGACCGGGCTCTTCATCAGGACATCCGCCCGATCCGGATCTGTATTCTCAACCTGATGCCGCTGAAGGAGCAGACGGAGCTTCAGATCCTCCGGGAGCTGTCCAATACGCCGCTTCAGATCGACGTCACTTTTATGAAGACATCCACGCACGAATCGACGCACACATCGAAGAGCCATCTTGATACCTTCTATGAGACCTTCGAAGAATTGCGTGCCCGCCGTTTTGACGGAATGATCATCACAGGCGCGCCGGTGGAACTGAAAGAGTTCGAGGAGATCGATTACTGGGAAGAGCTGGAGCAGATCTTTTCATGGTGCAACACCCATGTGACATCGACCATCTACCTGTGCTGGGGAGCGCAGGCTGCGATGTACTATTACTACGGGCTTCCGAAGCGGCTCCTTCCGGGAGGAAAGAAGCTCTTCGGCATCTACGAAAACACGGTCTACAACCGCAAGACGCCGCTGGTGCGCGGCTTTGACGATGTCTTTCTGATGCCTCATTCGCGTTACACCGAGGTGGCCGTCGATGACATCGTGAACTGCGGGGAGCTGACGATTCTCGCGAAATCGGAGGAAGCCGGCGTTTCGATCTGCATGGCACAGAACGGACGGAAGATTTTCGTCTTCGGCCATCCGGAATACGGACGGATGCAGCTGCGGAACGAGTACGAGCGGGACCGGAAGAAGGGGCTCGATACCGCGATTCCCGAGCATTATTTCCCGGATGACGATCCGGGGAAACGGCCGCTGCTGACATGGCGCGCAGCCGCGAACAACCTGTACACCAACTGGCTGAACTACTACGTGTACCAATCGACACCTTTCAATCTTGACGGAACGCCATGGGGAGAAGAGCTTCCGGATAATTACAAATGACCTGCCGTCCGGCATCCGGGTCCGAAGGGGGACCCGGATACCGCGACCGGAGCAGGACAGGGATACCGACATGGCATTTGTCAAAGTTCTGATCAAGTTCACGAGCCCGACGGCCGCCGGCAATGTGGTCAGCGGCATGGCGCTCCGCCCGGAACTGCTGATTCTGGTAGGATACGGATCCTTCCTGACCGATACGATGCGCAACCGCTATAACCATTTCTTTCATCACAGGATGCTGGAAACCGTATTGGCGGATCCCGTCGGACTCGAGCCGATGATGGAGCCTGACATCGAGGTGCGGCTGCAGGAGCTGCTCACAAAGTACGCGCCGTATCAGCCCGTTCTCGATATCAGCGACGCAGACGCGCAGGAAACGCTTGCTCTGGGGACGGTGCTGCGCGGACATAAGGGATGGCAGCTGCCGATTCTGGATACCCGGATCCGCGAGAGTCTGTTTCTGCCTCTGAAAAACGCGGATCTGATCCGAAGGATCCCGTTTCCGGCGCTGACCGCCTCCGAGATGTCTTTTCTCCGGAACGGTACCTCCTTTGATGCGACAGCACCGGAACTGGCGGGCGAGGACTGCATTGTCCGTTCTGATCTGGACCGGACAGCGATCCGGCAGATTCGTACGATGATGAGACTCTACAGCGAGCAGCCCTCTCACTGGCGGGATGTGGCGATGAGGCTGGCGGAGTCGCCGGTCGGACAGAGCCGCGGACGCGTGGATTTCGTGCTTGACGCCAGAGAGCTGGGAATCCGGGATGAAATTCTGGAGGAGCTGGAGTGCGAGGGAATTGTGGAGCGGTTCGAGCGGCGCGGCGGGGTCATCCACCTGCGTTTTCCTTCGGCGCTGACGCTGCGGCTTTTCCTTCATATTGAACGGATGCCGGTTCTGAGCCTTTTTCTGATCGCGGCATTTGTCCGCGGATTCGGACGGACGGCGGCTTATCACGATCTGACGCTCAGACACTATACCTATGTGACCGGTATTCACCGATGCCTGCCCGTGATCATCGGACTTCTCGATGAAAAGGCCGGGCCGGAGCGTCTTTACCGCTTTGCCTGTGACGCGGACCGCTTCTTCGAGCGGCCCGTCAGGATGATCCTTGTGAGAGGCTCCGGCGTCGCGCTGGCCGACGGGATCCGGGATGCGGCGGAACTTCTCGGGATCGAGATCACAGATGCGAAACATCTTTCTGCAATACTGAAACCGAACTGACTGAGAGAGGACGATTCTGATGAACAAACTGACGGATATTCTTGATGAAGCGATGGGGGACGCGTTTGAAAGGGCCGGCTATGACCGGACGCTCGGACATGTAATGGTTTCCGACAGGCCGGATCTGGGGGAATATCAGTGCAACGGCGCGCTCGCTGCGGCGAAGACCTACCATAAGGCGCCGTTTCTGATCGCGGAGGATGTGGTGGCCGCCTTGACGGATTGCGCCGAGAGGCCGTTTACGGCGGAGGTGGTGAAGCCCGGATTCCTGAATCTCCGGGTGGCGCCGGCCTTTCTTGCGGATTATCTGAAGGAAATGGCGGCTGATCCGGATCTGGCGATTCAGAAGGTGGAAAAGCCGAAGAAGATCGTTCTCGATTACGGCGGACCGAACGTGGCAAAGCCGCTGCATGTGGGACATCTTCGTTCGGCGGTGATCGGCGAGTGTCTGAAGCGCCTCTGCCGGGCGGTCGGGGATGAAGTGCTGGCTGACGTGCATCTGGGAGACTGGGGTCTTCAGATGGGACTCATCATCACGGAGATGCGCCGCAGACATCCCGAGTTTCCGTATTTTTCGGAGGGAGCGGCGGAGTATCCGGAGGAGGCGCCGTTCACCATCTCGGATCTGGAGGAAATTTATCCTTTCGCTTCCGCCAAGTCGAAGGAGGACGACTCCTACAGAGAGGAAGCGCTTGAGGCAACCCATGAGCTTCAGGAAGGCCGTCCCGGATACCGCGCGCTCTGGAAGACGATTCTGGATCTTTCGGTAGCAGATCTGAAGCGAAATTACGCAAGGCTGAACGTGTCTTTCGACCTCTGGAAGTCCGAGTCCGATGCGCAGCCGTATATCCCGGCGATGATAGAAGATCTGAAGACCCGCGGCATCGCGCACTACGATCAGGGCGCGCTGGTCGTTGACGTAGAGGAGCCGACCGACCGCAGGAAAGTTCCCCCCTGCATCGTACTGAAATCGGACGGCGCTTCTCTTTACAGCACGACCGATATCGCGACAATCGTGGAACGGATGAAGCTGTTTCATCCGGATGAAATTATCTATGTGGTGGACAAGCGTCAGAGCATGCACTTCGTCCAGGTGTTCCGGACCGTCCGGAAGGCGGGCATTGTCGGAGAGGACACGCAGCTTGTCCATGTGGGATTCGGGACGATGAACGGAAAGGACGGCAAGCCCTTCAAGACGAGGGAAGGCGGCGTGATGCGGCTTTCCTCTCTCCTCGACGAGATTGAGGAGAAAATGAAGGAGAAGATAAAGGAGAACCGCAACGTCCGTACGGAAGATGCGGACAGGACCGCGGAGCAGGTTGCTCTCGCCGCCGTCAAGTACGGAGATCTCTCGAATCAGGCATCCAAGGACTATGTCTTCGATGTCGATAAATTTACGTCGTTTGAGGGAAATACGGGCCCGTATATCCTCTATACGATCGTCCGTATCAAGTCGATTCTCGAAAAAGCGGAAAAGGAAGGCATGCAGCCGGCTGACGATTCCCTGATTCTGCCGCCGGATGACAAGGTGACCAAGGCGCTGATGCTGGATCTTACCGATTTCGGAGCGATGATCCGGGAGGCTTATGAGGAACTGGCGCCGCACAGGATCTGCAGCTATATTTATCAGCTTTCCAACGATTTCAACCGGTTCTACCATGAGACGAAGATCCTTGCCGAACCGGATGACGCGAAGCGTGCTTCGTATATTGCCCTGCTGGATGTCACGAAGCGCGTACTGGAGAGGAGCATCCGGATTCTCGGCTTTGAAGCGCCGGATCATATGTGAGGACGGAACATGCGGAACAGGAGATCCAGAATCGTCCTGAAGCTGATCGCCGTGCTGATCCTTGCGGGAATCGTCGTTCTCGCCGGCTATGGGTATCGTTTCAGCAGGCAGCTTCGGACCCGGAAGAATACGGAGACGGCCGCTTCGACAACGGAAGGGGGACCGGGAACGGCGGACGCCCTGAACGGACGTTCGGATGCGGAGAACAGTGCTTCTGCGTCGGACAGCAGGCCGGCTTCCGAAGAAACATCAGACGGCACGGATCCCGATGAGGCGGCCCGGACCGGACAGATGCTGAGCGAACAGACGAAGGCGGCAAACCAGAAGAACGCGGAGATTCTGAAGGGCCTGATTTCAGCGGCCGTTCCGGATGTCAGCCGTTACGCCTCGGCTGTCCGGGGCGCGAAGAAGGGCGGCGCGAGCCGGGTCGTCTGTCTCGATCCGGCTCATCAGGCTTCGGAGATGACGGAGACGGAGGCCATCGGGCCGGGCCTTGACGAGCGATCACAGCAGATGACGGTGGGCGCACAGGGCGCAGCGACCGGAACATACGGGTATGAGATCAATCTGCAGATTGCGCTGAAGCTGCGGGAAGAGCTGCAGCGGAGAGGTTATACGGTCGTGATGACGAGAGAATCGAATGACGCGGAGCTGAGCGAGAAGCAGCGTACGCGGACGGCTTTTCTGTCCGGAGCGGATATCCTGGTTCACATCACTTCTGAGAGCAGTGAGGACACATCTCTAAGCGGCATTCAGGCTATCGAACCGACCTATGAGAGCCCATCGCTCTCGAACAGTCTGGTTTCTTCAAGCCAGGCGCTGGCGGAGGACCTGCTTGGCGCACTTGTCTCCCAGACCGGCCGTCCGTCTCTGGGGACAGCGGACGGTGACGGCCTCACCGAGATGAACTGGGCGGAGGTTCCGGTGACGACGATTGTGCTCGGCTATCTTTCCAACGCGGAGGACGAGCAGTTTCTGATCAGTGCGGCGGGCCAGAGTCAGACTGTGACAGGACTGGCGAACGGCATTGATGCGTGGTTCGCTTCCGGCGGCGCGGGAAAGACGGATCAGACGGCGGACACCGGAAGCGGAACGGAAGCGGCGGCGGGCTGACGCACAAGAAAGTGAAACTGCCGTGCGGACGGAGACAAAGGAAGGCTTGCGATATGTGGAATACGGTACTGTTTGATCTCGACGGAACGCTTACGGATTCCGGCGAAGGGATTATCAACTGCGTGGCCTACGCGCTGAAGAAGGAGTTTTCGATCGAGACGGAGCATCCTGAAGAACTCCGTGTCTTCGTGGGGCCTCCTCTGAAGGAGATGTTCATGGAATATGCGCATCTGAACGGGGCGGAGGCGGACCGGGCCGTAGCGGCGTACCGTGAACGCTATACTGCGAAAGGGATCTTTGAAAACAGGCTCTATGACGGGATCGCGCCGATGCTGTCGGCTCTCAGACAGCAGCATTTCACACTGGCTCTTGCCTCTTCAAAGCCGGAGCATTTCTGCAGGGAAATCCTGAGGTATTTCGGAATCGAAGGGTATTTCACGGAGGTGGTCGGCAGTGAGATGAACGGAGGCCGGACGAAGAAGGCGGATGTCATCGAAGAGGCCCTCAGGCGGCTGGGCATGTCGGAGCATCGGGATGAAGTTGTCATCGTCGGGGACCGGAGCTATGACATTGATGGCGCGGGACAGGCGGGGATTGCGTCGATCGGCGTCACGTACGGCTACGGGAGCCGGGCAGAGCTGGAAAAGGCATGGCCCGACTGCATCGTGGATACGCCTCAGGAAATTGTGAATGTGCTTATCGGTCAGGCCAGGGCGGAGACCCCATCCGGAGGAGAGAGGACAGCGGGCGGGACACGCGCAGCCGGCGAGGCGGAAGTGAGCGAAGCATCGGTTCCGGGAGACAGCGGGGATTGGTGCTGCTTCACGGATCCCGTTACAGGGAGGAGAAAAGACGCACGCAGAACCGGCGTCACACTGACAGGAGACGGGTCTGTTCTGTTCCGGATCTGGCGCGTGATCTATCCGCTTCTGCTGGATGAGTGTGTCAGCTATCTGATCGCGATGGCGGCCGCGGCTGTCATCGCGGTATCGCGGCACGGGATCGGTTATCAGGAGGCTTATCTGGCGAACGGACTCTGGATTACGGGACTGGCGGACGCGGTTCTGATTCCGGTCTTCTTCCTTCTGCTGAGAGGGGATGAACGGAGAAGGAGAGCCCGGGGAGAGAATTTCCGGATTCCGATCCGCCGCTCCTTCCCGCTGCCCCGCCTTCTTGAGGTGGCAGTCTACTCCATCTGCGTCAGCGAGACGATCGGCTTCTTCACCAGCATGATCCGTGTCGAGGATGATTCCTACCGTACGATCGAGCAGATTTTCGGGTCGTCGGGGCTGGCTGCGCAGGTGCTGGTTCTGGTGATCATCGGCCCTGTCATGGAAGAACTGCTGTTCCGGGGACTGATTTACAGACGGATCCGGGACTGCCTCGGCGTCGGGTGGGCCGCCGTCCTGAGCGGAATCTGCTTCGGGATCGCGCACGGCAATCTCACGCAGGGCGTCTATGCGGCGCTGTTCGGTATGGTGCTGGCTCTGATCTATGAGCATTTCGGGACGCTTCGCTCATCCGTGACGGCTCATATCGCGAACAATGCGTTTTCCGTCTTCGGCCCGATGTTCCTTCCGAATATGGACCCGGCGGCCTCCGGGCTTATGCTCTTCGCGTTTATGGTTCTGACGGCGGTGATCTCGATTCATCTGTTCGGTGAGAACGGACGGCCGAACGTGGTCTGAATGCGTGTGACGGATCAAAAAGCGTCTGCTGTCCGGTCTTGACGCCGTGACAGGCGGCATGGTAGAATAACGAAGTTGCGAAATAAGCACATATGTGGATTCCGGCATGGTGCCCCAGAAATCCCGTGAAAGTCGCGGGAGCGGTCTGTCGGAGGGAAACATATGGAAGAAAAACCACAGAACAAGGAGAAGTACAATGAGTGTGATTTCCATGAAGCAGCTGCTCGAAGCCGGCGTCCATTTCGGTCATCAGACCAGAAGATGGAATCCGAAAATGAAGCCGTACATTTACACGGAGCGCAACGGCATCTACATCATCGACCTCCAGAAGACGGTCGGTATGATCGATGATGCCTACAACGCGGTGGGCGACATTGCGGCCAAGGGCGGAAAGATTCTTTTCGTCGGAACGAAGAAGCAGGCGCAGGATGCGATCCGCACCGAGGCGACCCGCTGCGGCATGTATTATGTCAATGAGAGATGGCTTGGCGGTATGCTGACCAACTTCCGCACGATCCAGAGCCGGATCAAGAGAATGAAGGAAATCGAGGAGATGGCCGAGAACGGCACCTTTGATGTCCTGCCGAAGAAGGAAGTGCTCAATCTGAAGAAAGAGCACGAGAAGCTGGAGAAGAATCTCGGCGGTATCCGCGAGATGAAGAAGCTTCCGGACGCAATCTTTGTGGTCGACCCGAAGAAGGAACGTATCTGCGTGCAGGAAGCTCACGCTCTTCATATTCCGCTGATCGGTATCTGCGACACCAACTGCGATCCGGAGGAGCTGACATACGTGATCCCGGGCAACGACGACGCGATCCGTGCGGTTAAGCTCATTGTCTCCAGAATGGCGGACGCGGTCGTGGAAGCGAACCAGGGCCAGATGGAGGCTGATGCCTCCGACGTTCCGGCGGAAGGGTATGTGGCGTATCCGGATGAGGACGCGAAGGACGCCGAGTAACTGAAGATCATTCTTGTGCGGACGGACGATACGGAAACGCTTCATCCGTCCGTTCCATGCAAAGGAGGATACAGATAAAGATGGCTATTACGGCTGCACAGGTGAAGGAACTGCGCGAGATGAGCGGCGCCGGCATGATGGACTGCAAGAAGGCGCTGGTCGCGACGGACGGCGATATGGACAAGGCGATGGACTATCTCCGCGAGAACGGAATGGCCAAGGCGGCGAAGAAGGCAGGCCGCGTCGCCGCGGAAGGTCTCTGCGAAGGCATTGTCTCCGAGGACGGAAAGACGGCCGCGGTCGTCGAGGTGAACTCCGAGACCGACTTTGTCGCCCAGAACGAGAAATTCAAGGCATATGTGGACGAAGTTGCCCAGCAGGCCCTTGCGAGCAGTGCAAAGGATCTCGATGCTTTTATGGCTGAGCCCTGGAAGTTTGACGCTTCCAAGACCGTGGAGGAGGCTCTGGTCGCGGAGATCGCCGTGATCAGCGAGAACCTCAAGATCCGCCGGTTCGCGAAGGTGGAGGAGCCGAACGGCTTCGTTCAGTCCTATACGCACGCGGGCGGCAAGATCGTGGTGCTGGTCGATGTCGAGACGGATGTGATCAACGACGCGATCCGTGAGATGGCGAAGAACGTCGCCATGCAGGCGGCTGCGATGCGTCCGAAGTACAACACGCGCGCCGAGGTCGATCAGGAATACCTCGCGAAGGAGAAAGAAGTTCTTCTGGCAGCGGCAAAGAATGAGAAGCCGAATGCGAACGAGAAGATTCTGAACGGCATGGTGATGGGCCGCATCAACAAGGAGCTGGCCGAGATCTGCCTGATGGATCAGGTTTATGTCAAGGCCGAGGACGGCAAGCAGTCTGTTTCGAAGTACATCGCGCAGGTGGCGAAGGAAAATAACGCCAGGGTCACCGTGAAGGGCTTTGTCCGTTACGAGACCGGCGAAGGCATCGAGAAGAAGCAGGAGAACTTCGCGGAGGAAGTGGCGGCTCAGCGCAAGGCCTGAGCGGGACTTGCGGGAACCGGTGCATCCGGCCGAAAACAGACAATATGACCCCGGGCTCGTGCCGCCGCGCATATGCGGCGGTCCGGGCCCGGGGTTGTTCGGCTGGCAGAGAAATGGTATAGTCTCTTCAGAGCGGATATGAAAAAATTGAAGGGAGACGGATATGGATGTGACGATAGCCGGAGGCTTGCTGTTGCCTTTTCTAGGCACATCGGCGGGCGCTGCCTGCGTTTTCTTCATGAGACAGGAGCTTCGGCTTCGGACGGAGATTCTTTTGACCGGCTTCGCGGCCGGCGTGATGACGGCGGCTTCCGTCTGGAGTCTTCTGATCCCCGCGATGGAGCAGAGCAGCGGACTCGGACGCCTCTCTTTTCTTCCGGCTGTGGCGGGATTCTGGGGCGGCATTCTGTTCATGCTGCTGCTCGACAGTCTGATTCCTCATCTGCATCTGAACAGTGACCAGCCGGAAGGCGTCCGAAGCCGTCTGGCAAAGACGACGATGATGGTTCTCGCGGTGACACTGCATAATATTCCGGAAGGAATGGCCGTAGGAGCCGTATACGCCGGCTATCTGCTCGGGAACGGCAGCATGACGGCGGCCGCGGCGCTGACGCTGTCGCTGGGCATCGCGATCCAGAACTTTCCGGAAGGGGCAATCATTTCCATGCCGCTCCGCTCCGCCGGTGAACCGAAGGGGAAGGCTTTCCTCAACGGCGTTCTCTCCGGAATCGTGGAGCCGGCAGCCGCCGTCCTTACAATCGTGTTCGCGGATCTTCTTGTTCCGGTTCTGCCTGGGCTTCTCGGTTTTGCCGCCGGCGCCATGATCTATGTGGTTGTGGAGGAGATGGTTCCCGAGATGTCAGCGGGCGAGCATTCGAACCTCGGCGTGCTCTTTTTCTCTGTGGGCTTCACGCTGATGATGACGCTGGATGTGGCGCTCGGATAACCGGAAAGAGCAGGCCGGTACGAGGACGGAAAAACGACAGTCGAATCATCCAATGATCCGGCAGCAGACGATGGGAACAGGATTTGAAAGGAAAGCTATGAGCAGTACGGATATCGTGATCGCGTGGGTGGACGGAAACGATCCTGACTGGATCAGAAGGCGGGATGAGACGCGGCGGAGAATGAATCTCCCGCTTCATAACCGCGATGACGGTGTGCGCTTCCGCGACTGGGGCAGCCTTCCGTACCTGTTCCGCGGGATCGAGAAAAATATGCCTTGGGTACACCATGTTTTTCTTGTTACGGCGGATCAGTGCCCCGCGTGGCTGAACACGGACTGTCCCGACCTCACGCTGGTGCGGCACAGTGACTACATTCCTTCCGCCTATCTTCCGGCATTCAGCGCAAACCCGATTGAATTGAACTTTCATAGAATCCAGGGGCTTTCGGAACAGTTCATCTATTTCAACGATGACACGTTTGTGCTGAACCCCACCGTGCCGGAGGATTTTTTTCAGAACGGGAAACCCTGCGACATCGCGGCCATCAGTCCCCAGCCGATACACAGGGATGACATCCGGAATATCGAGATCAACAACCTGAAGGTGCTGAACGACCATTTCACGGTCGAGGATATCCGGCGGCACCGGAATCTCTGGATCCGACCCTTCACCTACGGTTCGCTGGCATGGAGGACTCTGCTGTTTATGAGATTCTCCACGATCATCGGACTGTTTGAGAGCCATCTTCCGACGTCTCATCTGAAAAGCAACTATGAAACGATCTGGAAGGAAGAACCGGAGATACTGGATGCGACATGCCGCCATCCGTTCCGTTCAAGAGAAGACGTGAATCAGTGGCTCATGAAGAACTGGATGCTGCTGGAGGGCAGGTTCGTCCCGCGCAAGGCTTCCTTCGGGCTCCTCACGGATACCGGAGACATCAGCGCCGTCCGGAAGCTTGTGCTTGAATCGGATTATAAGGTACTGTGCATCAATGACGGAAGCACGGACGCTTCATTTGAGAGAGACAGGGCAGCCGTCAATGATGCGCTTGCCCGAAAGTTTCCGGAGAAGAGCCGCTTCGAGCGCTGAAACGGGGAGGATGGTGCTTCGTCAATGAAGCAAGAATGGGGATGCCGTCTGCAGGACAGCGATGGTTTGAATATAAATAAAAACAATTTAATTGCAAGAATGACTTGCATTCTTCCTCTGTCGGAGTTATGATATCCAAGTCGCGGGGATGTGGCTCAGTGGGAGAGCGTTCGGTTCGCATCCGAAAGGTCGAGGGTTCAAATCCCTTCATCTCCACTCGGCAAGGCGCAGAAACGTATAGTTTCTGCGCCTGTTTTGTATTCCGGAATCTTTTCTGCGAGGTTCGTCAGCCCGGGAAAGAAGGCTCTTTTAAAGACCCGGCTGTCCTGACGGAAACTGGAATGCCGGGAAGGGTGGAAGAAAATGAACGGTCAGTGTATAATAAGCAGAGCAGACAGTGACTTTAACCGGAGGAACAGGTGATGAGGAGTGAGGACAGACGGACGGGTCATTTGTCCTTTGCGGGACGGTATGCCTGCTGCAGGAGCTTATGGCTGGGTATACTGATCCTTCTGCTTGCTGCAGCCGGCGGAGTCAAGGCGCAGGCGGCTGGTCAGACCATCGCATTTTCATCGAAAACCAAAACGACATGGGTCAGCGGAACGGTCGATCTGAAGGCGGATGTGATGCCGGCGGCGATGAGAAAAAGAAACCTCTCGTTCAAGAGCTCCAATCCCCGCGTGGCCTCTGTGGACCGGAACGGAAAGGTGACGGGACGGGCGGTGGGCCAGACCGTCATCACTGTGAAGGCCGCCGGGCAGAAGACCGCAGCGTCCTGCAGAATCAGTGTCCGGCCGTACCGTCCGGTTCAGTCGATCCGTTTCAGAACCGGAAGTGTGACGCTTACGGCCGGAAAAACGTTCAAACAGATGCCGGCCTTTACACCGGACAACGCTTCTGACAAGCGGATCAGACGCTGGACCAGTACGAACAGTTCAGTCGTCAGCGTCGACAGATTCGGAAGCCTGACAGCCCGGAAGCCGGGAACGGCCAGAATTCAGGCCGTGACGACGGATCATGCGAGGAACGCGTGGTATACCGTCCGGGTTACGGCTGCGCCCCGGAAAAGCACCGGTATCGGCACGAAGCTTTTCCGTATGCAGAAGCCGAAGATCGGCGGGACATCCTGCTCTATGCAGGACAGCTACATTGAGGGCGGCACCTATATCCAGTTCTGGACACCGGGCATCGTCCAGTTCTATAATCTCCGTACGGGACGTCTGCTCTCGGAGTATGCGCTCGGAAACGGATACAATCACTGTGCGGTAGCTTCGCCCGGTGCAAAAAAAGGCGGTTCCCAGTACGCCGACATGTATCTCGAATCGAACCGGAACGGTATCGTTTATGTAGACCGACTGGTCATGGGCCGGATCAGGACAGTTGAAAAGCTGAAGTTCCCGACGAGCGGCGCTGCGGGGTATAACGTCAAGCATGTTGTCGATGCGGGCAGCAACCGGATCATCGGCTTTGGCACGCTTCTTTCGGAAAAACGGAATGGGTCAGCCGGAAACCGGACTGTGATATCGGTCTGGGATCTACGAAAAAAAACGACAAACAAAGACGGAACGAAGACGCCGGCCTGCGTCCAAACGTTTCAGGTCGGATTCATCAACTTCATGCAGGGGGCGTGCTATTCCCGGGGAAAACTGTATATCCTTTCATCTGACTATGAAAAGCCGCACCGGTCAAAGGTCTATGCGATCAGTCTTTCCGGAAAAAAGATCGAGAAGGTGTATCAGGGGTTCCGTACGGAACTGAAGGACAATGAATGTGAGGGAGTCTGCATCGCGGACCGTCAGCTGTATGTATGCAACCGCTATTCGCTGTACCGCGTCTGCCGTATTCAGAATTGAACAGCAGGAAAGAAAGGAGAAATATGGATTACCACACAAAGAAGCTGTACAGGTCCGGAAGCAGCCGGAAGATCGCCGGAGTCTGCGGCGGAATCGCGGAATATTTTGATATTGATCCGACACTGGTGCGGGTTGCGTGGGTGCTGTTTTCCTGCCTCGGGGGATCCGGTCTGCTGGCGTACATCATCGCGGCGATCATCATCCCTGACGAAAGTCAGATCCATTGAGTGACCGGAGAAAAAGCGGAAATGCGGGCGGCCGGGACTTACGGTCCGGCCGCCGCCTTATGCGGAGGAGTGCGACATGAATACGAAACTGGACGAGTTCTTTGAGGAAGTCATCACGGTCAAATGGGGACCGGAGAAAAGGAGTGTTGATATCATCGATCAGACGCTGCTTCCGAATTCAATCCGCCGGATTCAGCTGGGCTCGAAGGAGGAAATATGGGAGGCGATCAGAAAGCTCAGAGTGAGAGGGGCGCCGGCGATCGGCGTATGCGCGGCCTACGGACTTGCGGTGCTGTCCGCTTCGATCAGCGCGGATGATTACGAGACGTTTTATCGTACGTTTAAAGAGATGAAAGATTACCTCGCCACATCCCGCCCGACAGCTGTCAATCTGTTCTGGGCGCTGGACCGGATGGACGCCTGCGTCCGGACCAATCGGGAGAAGAGCGTGGCTGAGATCAAAGAGGCGCTGTACCGCGAAGCGGAGGTGATCCGTGAGGAGGATGTGGCGATCAGCCGCAGTATCGGCGAGACCGGCTTCGGCATTCTGAAGACGCTGAAGAAGGAGGGGGAGCCATTAGGCATCATGACGCACTGCAACGCGGGCACGCTGGCGACCGCGAAGTACGGCACCGCCACGGCGCCGATGTATATGGCGCTGGAGCACGGCTGGTCCGGAAGCGATATGCATGTCTTCTGTGATGAGACGCGTCCGCTGCTGCAGGGCGCCCGGCTGACGGCCTTTGAGCTGGTTCATGCCGGGATCACGACTTCCGTGCAGTGCGACAATATGGCTTCGCTTCTTCTGAAATCCGGGAGGGTGAAGGTGATTTTCGTCGGGTGTGACCGGGTGGCGGCAAACGGAGACGCGGCCAACAAGATCGGAACATCCGGACTCGCCATCATCGCCCGCCATTACGGTATTCCGTTCTATGTCTGCGCCCCCAGTTCGACGATCGACATGAAGACGAAGGACGGAGAAGGCATCCCGATTGAGATGCGCGATCCCGGTGAAATCCGGGAGATGTGGTACAGGGAGCCGATGGCGCCGGCGGAGGCGGACACCTCCTTCAATCCGGCCTTTGACGTCACGGACCATCATCTGATTACAGGCATCATCACCGAGAAAGGGCTGTGCCACGCGCCCTATGACCGGGCGTTCGAGGCGCTTGGCATCCGGTAAGCGGCTTCGGTCTTCATGACGGGACAATCGATCAGAAGGACGACAGCCAGCATCGTCGGTCCGTGATCATGCAGGAGGAGAGATATAAATGGGAACATTCAATCGCAGCGGATGGCTCCGGGCTCAGGCAGCCTGCCTGCTCGGCTTTCTGCTCATCTTTCAGCTCGCGGCGCCGGCAGCCGCATCCGCGGATGCGGCTGTGCCGGAAGCGGAATCCGCGGAAATCAGCGCGGCGGAGACAGGATCCGCTGAAGAGGCCGCGGATTCGGGCGCAACGGCGGAGGAAGCCGCCCGGGCGATCCGCAGGCTGCTGGATCAGCCGCTGTTCGAAAAGGACGGGACCTGCAACATTCTGCTGATCGGTGCGGACCGGAGAGATCGTTCCTGGAACGGCAATTCCGACACCATGATGCTCGCATCGGTCAACCGTACGACGAAAACGATCCATCTGATGTCGTTCATGAGGGACCTCGCGGCGGACGTCGAGGGTCACGGTACAGAGAAGCTGAACGCCGCGTATGCCGTCGGAGGACCGGATCTGCTCGTTTCCACTATGGAGAAGAATTTCGGCGTACGCGTGGATCATTACGTGAGCGTGGATTTCTATTCGATGGCCGATGTGATCGATCAGCTGGGAGGTGTCTCCGTCACGGTTTCCGACGCGGAGGCAGAGGCGGCCAACGGACTGGTGGAAGGTATGGCGTCGGGTGAGGGCCTTACCTCTTACCGGACATATGACCATGGGGCCGGAACCTATGACGCGGACGGCCTGATGGCGGTGGCGTACGCGCGGATCCGCCATATCGGAAACGCGGATTATCAGCGCACGCAGCGCCAGAGGAACGTGATTGAGGAAGCGTTCAGCAAGGTGAAAACGCTGGAAGGCGATCAGCTGAGCCGTTTTCTGCGTCAGTCGATGAAGGAAGTTTCCCATGATTTCTCTGCCGGAGATCTCCTCTCGCTCAGCTCCATGCTGCCGGATCTCCTCACATACAAGATGGAGGAGGCCCGGGTTCCATTCGACGGACTTTACTCATCCAGCGGTGAAATGCTTGTTCCGGTTCAGCCGGATACGAACAGCCGGATCGAAGAGATTCTCGCTTCTTGATGATCAGTCCGCCCGCGTAAAGAAGCAGGTGCGCGCGATGGGCGCGTTCTGATCGGACGGCTTGGCCGGCCGGATTCCGGAAGACGGATCCGGCCGGATTTTTATCCGGCGCCGAAGCCGGAAGCGGACGGAACCGGACCGCTTTCCGGATGAACGGAATGCCGCTGCGGAAAAGACCCGGACCGGACCTGCCGGCACGGGAACAGACGGCATAAAAGGCATGCCACAACAGGAAAGATTCAGGGAGAAGCACAGATTTCTATGGACGAACGGGACAGGATATTCGAAGAAGAGCAGAGACATCTTACAGAAACGTACGCGTTCCTGCGGACAAAGGAGCAGAGCGTGGCGGATGAGCTTCGTACGCTCTATGAGAAGGCAAGACAGGAGAAGGCGGATATCAGTGAGGATCTTGCGCTGAACTTCCATGACGCGGAAGAGGCGCTTGAGAGCAACATGGAGCTCGAGCTGGTGAACCGTGTCGTCGATGAATTCAATATCGAAAACGCGACGCTGACCCGGCAGAGCCGGCAGCTTCTGACGCTTCTGGAGCAGCCGTATTTCGCCCGCGTGCAGGTGCATTTTCCGGAGGAAGAAGAGACAGAGGATTTTTACATCGGAACCGCCCAGCTGACAGGTGACAGCTACGAGCCTGTCATCGTGGACTGGCGTTCCCCCATCGCCGAGGTCTATTACAACCAGCAGAACGGCAGAACGGCCTATCATGTGGACGGAAGGCCGATCGAAGTGGATCTGCTGCTCCGCCGTCAGTTTGATATTACCCGGGATCGGCTGAACGCCTGCTTCGACACCCAGATCGCAATAGAGGATCCGATGCTTCTGAAATCGCTGTCCCGCCGGCGCTCCGACAAGATGCAGTCCATCACCGCCACAATCCAGCGCGAGCAGAACGAGGTCATCCGGCATCCGGATGAGCCGGTGATGCTGATTGAAGGAACGGCCGGATCCGGCAAGACATCTGTGCTTCTGCAGCGCATTGCCTACCTTCTTTATCAGAAACGCGCCTCCGTCAGAGCATCCGACGTGTATCTCATCACGCTGAACCCGGTTTTCGAGAACTATATCGCCAACGTTCTGCCGGATCTGGGGGAGGAGAATCCGAACACGCTGACATGGTCCGCCTTTCTGTCGGAAGCGGGTTTCCGCGCCCGTGAGTTTCAGGATAATACGGAGCCGGATTCCCTTGATCTCATCGACAGGGAACTGGAGGGCTTCGAGCTGATTCCAACGGATTTCCGCGGTATTTCCGTAAAAGGCAGAAAGGCGCTTCCGGCGAAATCGATTGATGCCATCTACCGCCGGAACCGGAAACTGGGTACGGGCGCCCGTCTGATCGGTGTGATGGAGGATCAGATGGTAGAGGAGGCGGAGCAGTATATCCGACAGCACCGGAACGACCGCCGCGGAAGCTATGAGGAACTGTATGAGGATACGGACGAGGAGGCGTTCCTGAAGGAAGAACGCCGTCCGGATGAGGAGGAGAACGGGGAGAAGAACGACTTCAACAGTGCTTCTCAGGCTGTCCGTTCCCACGGGTGGCTTGACGTACCCGCGATCGGCCGGAGACTTCTCGGAAAAACGTATCTGACCGACGCCGAACGGGCCTATCTCTATATCCGGCTGACAGGCACATGCAGCCGCAGCGCAAAGTATGTCATGATTGACGAGGTGCAGGATTACACCGAGGCTCAGATCCGGGTCTTCCGTGCGTACTTTCCACAGGCGAGATTTCTCATGCTCGGAGATGAGTATCAGGCGATCCGCGGTGGAACGGTGACCTTTGAACGGATTCGGGAGCTGTTCTCGGAAAACACGCCCGCCTGGCGGGGAAAGCCGGTCACCACGATGAAGCTGATGACAAGCTACCGGTCCTCCCCTGAAATCACCGCGCTTTTTACCTCACTTCTTCCGGCGAGAGTAGGAACGGAAGTGCAGTCCGTGCAGCGGCCCGGCATCAGGCCGGTGATCCGGTCCTGCCCGGACCGCGCTTCCTATCTGGAAGCGCTTCGGGGAGCCATCCGTGACGCGGAAGAATCGGGGCTCCTCACCGCGGTGATCGTCAACGGCCGCAGCGCGCAGGACCGTCTCCATTCCCTGCTGGGATCTGACGCCCCTCATTACATACGCGCCAGCGAGGCGATCCCGGAACACGGCGTCTGTATGGTGACGCTGGCGCTGTCCAAAGGGCTCGAGTTCGACGCGGTCATTATCCCGGACGCCGACGGAGGAACCTATCCGGATACGAAGCTGAAGCGCCACCAGCTATATACCGCTGTTTCGCGGGCGACGGAGCGGATCACGCTGCTGGCGGAGGGTCCGCTTTCGCCGCTGCTCGACGGGTTCACAGATTCTTAAGGTACCGGTCCACCTCCTGACTGGCATCCGCGCAGAGCTTTTCCTCATCGATTCCTGTGAGCCGTCCGTTCTCCACGGTGACGCATCCGTTGACGACCGTGTAATCCACCGGCGACTTGAGTCCGACCGTGCAGAGAACGGAAAGCGGATCGCGGAGGGCCCCGACAAGCTCGATCCTGTTTTCACGGAGCAGGAAGAAGTCCGCGCATTTGCCGGCCTCGAGACTGCCGATTTCCTTCTCACGCCCCAGGAGGCGGGCGCTTCCGATCGTAGCCATCTTCAGGATGTCGTAGCCGGAAGGCGCGCGGTCGCTTGAGGTCAGTCTGTGAAGCAGGTAGCAGACACGCATCTCCTCCAGCAGATTGGAGCCGTCGTTGCTGGCGCTCCCGTCGACGCCGAGTCCGACCGGTACGCCGAGAGCGAGCATCTCCGGCACGCGGGCGACGCCGGAGGCCAGCTTCATGTTGGAGATCGGGCAGTGACAGATTCCGGTTCCCGAATCAGCCAGCACCTTCAGCTCGTCTGTGTTGAAATGGATCCCGTGGGCGAACCAGACGTCGGAGCCGAGCCAGCCGAGCGTCTCCATGTAGGCCAGCGGACGCATGCCGGTTGTCTCCAGCGTGAAGCGTTCCTCGTCCTTTGTCTCACAGAGATGGGTGTGGAGGCGGACGCCGGAAGCCCGGGCCAGACGGGCGCTCTCGCGCATCAGATCGGCGGAAACCGAGAAGGGTGAGCAGGGCGCCAGCGCGATCCGGTGCATGGAGGTGAAGGAAGTGTCGTTCCATTTCTCGATCAGACGCCGGCTGTCGCGCATGATCTCGTCCACGGTCTGAACGACTGAGTCAGGCGGAAGTCCTCCGTCCTTCTTCGAGCGGTCCATGCTTCCTCTTGAGAAATGCATCCGGCACCCGAGGGTACAGGCGGCTTCCCACTGGGCTTCGATGAGATCACCGGCGCCGGCCGGAAAGACGTAGTGGTGGTCGAACACGGTGGTGCAGCCGTTTTTCATCAGCTCGCCGATGCCGGTGAGAGAGGAGAGACGGACGGTTTCGGTATTCAGATTTTTCCATACGCCGTAGAGTGCGGTGAGCCAGTCAAAAAGCTCAAGGTTCTGCACCTGCGGAAGATTCCGTGAGAAAATCTGATAGAGATGGTGATGCGTGTTGATGAGACCCGGATAGCAGATCATGCCGGTGGCGTCAATGACACGGTCCGGGGCGGCGGCCCGGGAGAAATCCGCTTCGCCGCCGGACACGCCTCCGCCGGTGACGGACGGGCGGATGGATTCGATCCGCCCGTCTGCGCAGAGAAGATCTACGTTCCGGCAGACCCGGTCGTCCGGGCCGCAGGAGACAAGTGTGGAGATGTTTTTGACCAGAAGTCGGCTCATGATGGTCCTCCTTTCAGGAACAGACATGGTTCAGGTCCCGATCCCTGTTTCTGTTATTATACCGCAGTCAGACCGGGAAGATACAGCGGCCGGAGGAGAAAAGAAAGGATCTCGCCCATGATCCCGGAAGAGAGACGTGATAGGATGGACGGGGAGAAGGAGAGGCAGCGGGATGGACGAAAAAGGAAGAAACGTTCCGACGGAAAAACGGGCGGCAGCCAGCCGGGCCGTCTTTGAGACGATGCCGGTTCCGCGGGCGCTGGCGACTCTGGCGGTGCCCACGATCATCGGACAGCTGACGGTACTGATCTACAATCTTGCGGACACTTTTTTCATCGGGCGGACCCGGAACCCGTATATGGTCGCGGCTGCGTCCCTGATTCTTCCTTTCTTCAATTTCTGCGTGCCGCTGTCGAATCTGTTCGCGATCGGCGGGGGAACGCTGATCTCCCGTCTGCTCGGTGCGCGGAAGGACGGGGAAGCGAGAAAGATCAGCGCTTTCAGTCTGATGGCGGCGGGACTTTTTGCCGCCGCCTTCGCGGTGCTCACGGCCATTTTCATGGATCCGCTGCTCACGCTTCTGGGTGCAAGTCCGAAAACGATGGCGTACGCAAGACAGTACGCAGGCTGCGTGATTGTGGCGGGCGCTGTTCCAGCGATACTTCAGATGACAATGGCCGGCCTGCTGCGCAGCGTAGGCTGCGCGCGGCAGGCCGGTATCGGCGTCACCTTCGGAGGCGTGCTGAACATCGGCCTCGACCCGCTCTTTATGTTCGTCCTTCTTCCGAAGGGAATGGAGGTGACCGGCGCCGGTCTCGCGACGATGCTTTCCAACACGGCGGCCTGTGTCTACTTTATTCTCGTCATCCGATCCCGCGGATCCGATACGGTGCTCGCGCTTCTTCCCCGCGGACTGCCTGCCCGCGGGAGAATTACGGAGATCTTTGCCGTCGGGATTCCGGCCGCCGTGGCGACGCTGCTGTTTGATGTCGATTACATCATCATCGATAAGCTGATGACCGGGTACGGAGATATCCCGCTGGCGGCGGTCGGCATTGTGCTGAAGGCCGAACGGCTTCCGCTCAATATCGGAGTCGGTCTTTGTCAGGGAATGGTGCCGATCGCGGCCTACAATTATTCGTCACGGAACTACGGCCGGATGAAGCATGTGCTTTCCTTCACAAGGCTTTCGGGACTTGCGGTCGGGGCGCTCAGCATTCTCCTCTATGAGACGCTGGCGCCGGGCATTATGCGGATCTTCATCAGCGACGCGGAAACGGTTGCGATCGGGACGGATTTCCTTCGAATCCGCGCTCTCGCGACGCCGTTTATGTTCATGTGCTTTCATCTGACCTATTTCTTTCAGGCTGTCGGAAACGGCCGGATTGCGCTGGAACTGGCCGCCGTGCGCTGGGCCGCCTTCAATATCCCGATGCTCTTTCTGCTGAACGCATTTGTGGGAATGTACGGACTTGTATGGACCCAGCTGATCGCGGATCTCCTGACCGTGATCGTGTCACTCCTTGTCTATCAACGGTTTGTCCGGAAGGAGCTCTCATGAAGTCAAAGGAACTCGATGAAACCAGATACCGGATGGACGCGCGGAGAGGAGAGGGACAGTCCTCTCCTCCGGAGCTCTTTCCGACGACAACGGGCATGATCCGGCATTTTCTGAGAGGCAGCCTTCACTGCTTTCTTCTCAGCGTGCTGTTTTCCATGCTGGTTTCGTTATTCGATCTGATCAACCCGAAGGTGATCGGTTTTACCGTGGATTCGATCATCGGAGACGGGAAGCCGGCATTGCCGGCCTTCGTCCCTTTTCCGGTGCCGGTTGCCTTTTTCAGACATCATCTCGGCACGGTCGCGCTGACCGTGGCCGCTCTTGCGCTGGCGGCGGCTGTTTTCCGGTATCTGTCGAAGCTGATGAACACCAGAGGCTCGGAGACGCTGCTCGAGACGATGAGAAACGAGCTGTTCTCGCACATCCTGCGTCTCCCGTTCACATGGTACAATGAGAATCAGACCGGAGACATCATCCAGCGCTGCACCTCGGACGTGGAGACGGTCAGGGCCTTTGTCTCGGAACAGCTGACCCAGCTTCTGCGCGTAGTGATCCTCATCGTGATGGCCCTTGTTTTTATGGCCGGCATCAACGGTACGATGACACTGATCTCTTTTCTGTTCATTCCGGTGATCGTGCTGTACTCTTTCGTCTTCCATCATCAGATCGGAGCGACCTTCGAGAAGGCCGACAGCGAGGAAGGAAGGCTTTCGTCGATGACGCAGGAGAATCTGACCGGCGTGCGCGTTGTCCGGGCCTTCGGGCGGGAGCGCTATGAGCAGGAGCGTTTCGAGAGGCAGAACAGCTATTACACCTCAATCTGGGTTCGCCTGATGCGGATCCTCTCGGTGTACTGGTCGTTCGGAGACTTTTTTTCAGGACTCCAGACGCTGACGGCGATCGTGCTCGGCGCCGTCTTCTGTGTGCGCGGTGTGATCACGGAGGGTGACTTTATCGCCTTTTCCACCTACAACAGCATGCTGGTCTGGCCGGTCCGCTCCCTCGGACGGGTGATCTCGGAGATGGCGAAGGTGGGCGTTTCCGTTGACAGGATCCGTGCGGTCATGAACGCGTCGGAGGAGCCGATGGATGCACCGGACCGGAATGCACAGGCTCTGTCCGGTAAAACGGCGGATCCCTTCGCGGGCGACATCTGCTTTGAGCATGTGCATTTCCGGTACGGATCGGGTTCGGATACGGAGGTCCTCAGAGACGTCTCATTTCGTGTGAAGGCGGGGACAACCACCGGCATTCTGGGCGGTACGGGATCGGGCAAATCGACGATCGCCTGGCTGCTCGACCGGCTTTATGATCTGCCGGAGGGCTGCGGCCGCATTACGATCGGAGGCGTTGACATCGCGTCGATGAGCCGGAGAGAGGTGAGGGCGCATGTCGGACTGGTCCTGCAGGAACCGTTCCTCTTCTCTCGCACTCTGTACGACAACATCCGGATCGCGGAAAACGGAGCGGAGGCCGTGACCCCGGAGAGCGGGGAAGGCATTCCGGAAGACAGGAAACGCGGATCCGGACGTCCGGCTGCCTCCGATCCTGTCAGGGCAGCCGCATCAGATGCATGCCTTGACAAAACGATTGCGTCTTTCCCTGACGGATACGATACGGTTGTCGGCGAGCGGGGCGTGACACTCTCCGGGGGACAGAAGCAGCGGACGGCCATCGCCCAGACCCTGATCCGGCACACGCCGGTGCTGGTGTTCGATGATTCTCTTTCTGCGGTGGATGCGGAGACGGACGCGGAAATCCGGCGCGCGCTCCGGGAGCGGACCCGTAATGCCACAGTGCTTCTGATTGCGCACCGGATCACGACGCTGATGCAGGCGGATCAGATCATTGTGCTTGAGCACGGACGGATCGCCCAGCAGGGAACACACGAGGAACTGATCCGGCAGCCGGGGATCTATCAGACGATTTACCGGCTTCAGGTCAGTAAGGGGCTCATGGGAAACAACGAGGAGGAGGTGAAGCGGGATGGTGACAACTGAAGAGCCGGCGGTTCGGCTGAGGCTGTTCGGGATCCCGAAACTGATTCCGTATCTGCGGCCTTATCGCGGCCGCATCATCGGCATGATTCTTCTGGGGCTCATCAGCAGTCTGATCGACGCCGTATTTCCTCTGTTCGGGCGGTACGCCCTTGACCGCTTCGTCGCCCCGGGCACTCTTAGGGGACTGGGCCGTTTTATCGCGGCCTTTGCTGCGCTGCTTCTGTTCCAGGTCTGGGACAACTATGTGACGACATACTGGTGCGGTCAGGTGGAGATGGGGGTTGACAGGGACCTTCGAAACGCCTCATTCAGCCATCTGCAGACGCTTTCCTTCTCTTATTTCAGCCGGAACAGCGTAGGGTACATTCACGCGCGTGTGATGAGCGATACCGGCAAAATCGGCGAGCTGGTGGCATGGCGGATGATGGACATCGTCTGGAACGGCTCGTATCTGATCTGCATGTTTGTGCTGATGCTGCTGCTCGACGTCCGGCTGGCCGGCTGGATCCTGCTGCTTCTTCCGGCGGCGGTTCTGATTATTGTTCTCTTCCAGCGGCGTCTGGTACGGCTCAACCGGAAGATCCGGGAGATCAACTCGAAGATCACAGGCGACTTCAACGAGGGCATAACAGGTGCGCGTTCGATCAAATCGCTGGGCGTCGAGCGGACGATCGGACGCGATTTCCGGTCGGATACGGCGGAGATGAGAAGCACCGGCATCAGGAGCGGTCACTACGCGGCGCTTCTTACTTCGCTGGTGACGATGTTTTCCATGTTCGCCCTGGCGATTGTCCTCTGGCGCGGCGGTCTTCTGACACGGCGTCATCTGCTCGCGGTCGGCACGCTGTCTGTCTTCATGAGCTATGCGGTGGGCATGATGGAGCCGATCCAGAACATCATCGGTACGCTTTCGGTTCTGATCCAGATTCAGGTCAATATCGAACGGTTTTCGCGCCTCATGGAGACGAAGTCGGACGTGGCGGATACGCCGGAGGTGGTCGCGAAATACGGCGATTCCTTCTGTCCTAGGAGGGAAAACTGGGAAGAGCTGCGGGGTGATGTGGACTTTGACGATGTTTCCTTCACTTATCCGGACGGCGGAGGCGAGGTGCTTTCCCATTTCAGCCTGCATGTGCCGAAAGGGACGAACGTAGCCATTGTCGGTGAGACGGGAGCCGGCAAGTCGACCCTGGTGAATCTGGTCTGCCGCTTTTACGAACCGACATACGGCCGCATTCTGATCGACGGCCGGGACGCGAAGGAGCGATCCCAGCTCTGGCTTCACTCGAACATCGGATATGTGCTGCAGACGCCTCACCTGTTTTCGGGCACCGTCCGTGAGAACCTGCGATACGGCCGGCCGGACGCGACAGACCATGAGATATGGGAAGCCCTTCGGCTCGTGGCGGCTGACGGCGTGGTGATGCGGATGCCGGGCGCGCTCGATGCGGAGGTGGGAGAGAGCGGCGACATGCTCTCCACCGGTGAGAAGCAGCTGCTTTCCTTTGCCCGGGCGATTCTCGCAGATCCGAAAATTCTGGTGCTGGATGAGGCGACCGCCTCGGTCGACACGGTGACGGAAAAGAAAATCCAGGATGCGATCCGCGCCGTCACGGCCGGTCGGACTTCGTTCGTGATCGCGCATCGTCTGTCCACTGTGGTGGACGCGGATGTGATTCTTGTCGTGAAGGATGGCAGGATCATCGAGCGGGGGACGCATGCTTCCCTGATGAAAAAGAACGGCGTCTACCGCAAACTCTTCACAAGACAGTATGAGGATCTGGCCGCGGATATGGTATAACAGAGAAGGCGAGACGCCCGGAGAGGCGCCGGAAAAGGAGACAAGACAGATGAGGATGCAGACACTTGACTCGGGATGGACGCTGACCATCCCGGATGCGAATATCTACCGGATTCCGCCGGAGCCGATTCCGGCTTCCGTGCCGGGCAGCGTCTATTCCTGCCTGCTGGACGCGGGGCTCATGCCGGATCCGTTCAACGGACTCAACGAGCTTGACGCGCTCCGGCTGATGGAAAATGACTTTGTGTATTCGGACCGTTTTACGGCGGATGAGGCGATGCGTTCGGCGGAGCGCGTGATTCTCCGCTTTGAGGGGATTGACACGGTCGCGGATCTTGATCTGAACGGAGTCAGACTGGGGCACACGGAGAACATGCACCGGTGCTATGAGTTTGACGTGACGGAATGCATAAAAGCTGAAAACGAACTGACGGTCCGTCTCAGCTCGCCTTTAAGGATACTGGCCGAAGCGGACGAAAAAAATCAGGTCGGCGGCTCAACGGACGCGGTGCCCGGCTTTCCGCGGCTCCGGAAGGCACACTGCATGTTCGGGTGGGACTGGGGTCCGAGGCTGCCCGATGCGGGTCTGTACCGGCCGGTCCGTCTGATCGGCGTGCGGAAGGCGAGACTTTCGGACGATATCCGCATCCGGCAGCGGCACATCATCGCCGGATGCGGCGTGACGGGAAATCAGGTGACGGCGGTTGATCTGACCGTCACGGCCGCCTCCGATCCGGTACGGGAGGATGCGCGGGCGGAGTACTGCGTGGAAACAGGACCCGGCTCGGGCGAATACACCCGCTGGACCGGCTGCGGCGAAACGTGCCGGATCAGTGATCCGGTTCTCTGGTGGCCGAGCGGGTACGGCAGCCAGCCGCTTTACCGTGTGAAGATCCGTCTGACGGATCGCACGGACGGACAGGTGCTGGATGAGACGGTACGGAGGATCGGACTGAGAACGGTGGAACTGGACACACACATCATTCCGTCTGAAATCCGTGATCCGCATCTCGGACCGCAGGCGGCTGCGGACCGCAGGGAGGGACGGCAGTTCCGTTTCGTAGTCAACGGTCTCCCGATCTTCGCGATGGGAGCGGACTACATCCCGGAGGACAGCGTGCTCTCCCGCGTGACGCCCGAACGGACCCGTGCGCTTCTGACAAGCGCCGTCCGGGCCCATCACAACTGTATCCGGGTCTGGGGCGGCGGCTATTATCCGGATGATTTCTTCTTCGACATCTGCGATGAGCTCGGCCTTCTGGTATGGCAGGACTTCATGTTCGCCTGTGCGGTCTATGAGCTGACGGAATCTTTCGAGGCCACACTTCGGGCGGAATTCACCGATGTGATCCGCCGAATCCGTCATCACGCCAGTCTCGGGCTCTGGTGCGGGAACAACGAAATCGAGAGCCAGATCGTACCGGACAATATCTGGCATGCCACGAAGAAGCAGATCCGGGACTATCTGACCATTTTCGAGTACATCCTGCCGAAGATTCTGAAGGCTGAGGATCCGGACCGGCCGTACTGGCCGTCTTCGCCCTGTTCGGGAGGAAGCTTCGACGATCCGGGCGCGGAGAATGTCGGGGACGCGCATTACTGGGGCGTCTGGCACGGCTGTGAACCGTTCACGGCATACAGGCAGCATCATTTCCGCTTCCTGAGCGAGTTCGGTTTCCAGTCCTTCCCCTGCCTCGCGACGGTGAAGAGCTTTACGAAAGAGGAGGATCGGAACGTCTTCTCGGAAGTGATGGAATCGCATCAGAGAAATGCAGATGCCAACGGAAAGATCATGACATACCTTTCCGCGACCTACCGTTATCCGGTGGACTTCGATGATGTGCTCTACCTCTCCCAGATGCTTCAGTTGGATGCCATCCGCTACGGAGTCGAGCATTTCCGGCGCTTCCGGGGGATGTGCATGGGGACCGTGGTCTGGCAGCTGAACGATATCTGGCCGGTTGCCTCCTGGTCGTCGATCGATTATTTCGGCCGCTGGAAGGCGCTGCACTACGGGGAGAAGCGCTTTTTCGCGCCGGTTTCTCTCACCTGCGAGGAACACGGTCGGATCGACCGGAAACCGGTCGTCTCCTCGCTTCCGGTTCCGGTGGAGTATTCCGCTGCGCTGCATCTCGCCAATGAGACAGCGCGCACGGAGCGCGGGACGGTGCGCTGGCAGCTTCGCCGGGCGGATTCCTCTGTGATCCGTGAAGGCGTGGAGGAAGCGGAGGTTCCGCCGTACTCCGGCATGTGGCTTGAGAAGATGGACTTCACCGGCGCCGCAGATGAGCGGGATATGCATCTGTGGTACTCATATGAGAGCGGAACCGCCTCGTCCTTCGGCTCGGCTCTCTTTGTCGCGCCGAAGCATTACCGCTTCCGAGACCCGCATCTTACGCTCACGGTGGAAGGAAACCGGATCACGGTGCAGGCGGATGCATTTGCCAAAGGCGTCTGTATCGAATCGGAGGACGGGAACCTTATGCTCAGTGACAATTTTTTCGACATGGAAAAGGGGAGCCGCACGGTCGAGATCATCGGCGCCGCGCCGGCCGGCCCGTACAGGGTGAGGAGCGTCTTCGGAAAGAGCGGGGAAAAACGCTGAGCAGGCAAACCTGACCGGCCGGAGATTTCTTCAGGCGCGAAAGCAGCCTGTATGCCGGAATGGGTCAGAAGTGATATGATGGAGGGAGAATGATATGACACAGACAGAAGAGTATTTCCTGCGCCTTCAGAACGGCAATGACGTCCGGGGCGCGGCGATTGCGACGGATACGGAGACGAAGACGCTGACGCCGGGGCTGGTGACCTTCATCTGCGCGGCCTTCGGAAAGTTTCTCGCGGAGCGCACAGGGAAGCCGGCCGGAGCGCTGAGGATTGGAGTCGGCCACGACAGCCGGATTACAGCCGGGCCTCTGAAAGAGGCGTGCTTCCGCGGCCTATCGTTTTCCTCCGTGTACGACTGCGGACTGATCTCAACGCCCGCGATGTTCCAGTCCACGGTGCTTCCGGACAGCGGATTCGACGGCGCGGTGATGATCACGGCGAGCCATCTTCCTTTCAATCGGAACGGATTGAAGTTTTTCACAAGGGACGGAGGACTGGAGAAGAAGGAGCTTGCGTCCGTGCTCACGGAGGCGGCCGTGCTCGCCGGGCAGTACGGCCGTCCGGACGAAGAGGATTTCATTTCCTGCGAAGCGCTTCCGCGAGGCGAAAACGCGCCATTGGATTTTGATATGGTTTCCGTCTACTCGGAGAAGATGAAAGAGCTGATCCGGAACGAAGTGAAGGCGGAAGATGAAGCGCATCCGCTCACCGGGCTTCATATTGTGGTTGACGCGGGGAACGGCGCGGCCGGATTCTTCGCCTCGCGGATTCTGGCTCCGCTGGGAGCGGACACATCGGGCAGCGTTTTTCTCGAGCCGGACGGCACGTTCCCGAACCACATCCCGAATCCGGAAAACCCGGACGCGATGAACGCGGCCCGGAAGGCGACGCTGGACGCGGGAGCGGACCTCGGCGTGATCTTTGACTGCGACGGGGACCGGGGCGCGGTGGTTTTTGCGGACGGGACAGAGGTGAACCGGAACCGGCTGATTGCGCTGCTGGCAGTGATCGTGTCCGAGAGCCATCCCGGTTCCACGATCGTGACCGATTCCGTCACATCGGATGAACTGCACGCATTTCTTGAGGACAGGCTGGGACTTAAGCATTTCCGTTACCGCCGCGGCTACAAGAACGTGATCGACAAGGGAATTGAGCTCAACGCGTCCGGCACGGACTGCGAACTGGCGATCGAGACATCCGGACACGGCGCGTTCCGGGAGAACTTTTTCTCGGATGACGGGGCCTACATCTCGGTGAAGATTATCTGCGAGATGGCGAAGCTCCGCAGGGAAGGCAGGAACATTGAGTCGCTGATCGCCGATCTCGGCCAGCCGGCCGAGTCGGAGGAGATCCGTTTCCATATCAGTGATCCGGATTTCCGGGCCGTGGGAGAGGAGACGCTGAAGGCATTCCGCGCGTTCGCGGAGAAGGATGATCGGTTCCATATCGTGGAGCCGAACTATGAGGGAATCCGGATCTCGTTCAGCGACGAGGAGGTCCGCGGCTGGCTGCTGCTCAGGATGTCACTTCACGACCCCGTGCTCCCGCTCAATATCGAGGCGGAGAGAAAGGGAGGCGTCGGCGTGATCCTCGGACGCATCGCCCCGTTCTTCTCTGCCCGGAAGAATCTTACTCCGGACCGCGCGTTCTGAGGACTGTCCGTTCCGGAGGCGCCCGCTGAAATGAATCTATTCATATTGACGGAAAAGGTGGATTCGTTATAAACTGTGCTTAGTGAATGTTCCCGTCACGGGACATGATAATCCATAAGGAGGATAGATCCAATGGCTTTAGTTACAACGAAAGAGATGTTTAAGAAGGCCTATAGCGGCGGCTATGCGATTGGTGCGTTCAATGTCAACAACATGGAGATCGTTCAGGGCATCACAGAGGCAGCCGAGGAGTGCCACAGCCCGGTGATCCTTCAGGCGAGCGCGGGCGCGCGGAAGTATGCGAATCCGTCCTATCTGAAGAAGCTGGTCGAGGCCGCTGTCATTGAGTGCCCGGACATCGATATCGTCATGCATCTGGATCACGGCCCGGATTTCGAGACCTGCAAGTCCTGCGTCGACAACGGCTTCACTTCTGTTATGATCGATGCGTCGAGCAAGCCGTTTGACGAAAATATCGAGATCACCAAGAAGGTCGTGGAATATGCTCATGCTCACGGCGTCGTTGTCGAGGCTGAGCTCGGCGCTCTGGCCGGTATCGAGGATGATGTGAAAGTGGATGCAAAGGATTCCGCTTACACCCGTCCCGAAGAGGTCGAGGAGTTCGTGAGCCGCACCGGCGTCGATTCTCTTGCGATCGCGATCGGCACTTCTCACGGCGCGTATAAGTTCAAACCGGGCACGAAGCCGCAGCTCCGTTTCGATATTCTTGATGAGATCGTCAAGAAGATTCCGGGCTTCCCGATCGTGCTTCACGGCGCTTCCTCCGTTCCGCAGGAGTATGTGAAGATCATCAACGCTCACGGCGGACAGCTGAAGGACGCCATCGGCGTGCCGGAGGATCAGCTCCGTCAGGCAGCGCGCAGCGCCGTCTGCAAGATCAACGTTGACTCTGACCTCCGTCTCGGTTTCACGGCCGGCATCCGCCAGACCTTCGACGAGCATCCGGATATGTTCGATCCGCGCGGATACCTGAAGGTTTCCCGTCAGAATGTCCATGACATTGTCAAGCACAAGATCATCGATGTGCTCGGCAGCGCAAACAAGATGTGATACAGAGGTCTGATCATGACGATGCGAATCGTGCCTGCCTTGCAGGCACGATTCTTTTTTCTGATATATTGTCATTCAAAACCGTAAGACCGGATCTGAACGGCAGATCGAAGGGCGTCCCGAACGGCGCTTTTTTTGTCTCGAATGCAGGTCATTCACGCCGGTTCCTGCCTTTTTCACACGGATTGAGACGAATAGAACGCTGTCAGACTTTTTTTGTTAATATGGCATCAGCAGGACAGCATATATAAACTTATCTTAAGAAAGAGGCATATTCTGCAAATCCGGCTTTGTTCGTGCTAAGATGCGCTGAGAAGTGTCTGCCGGTTCTGTCCGGCGGATCGTCGGATAAGGAGACCTCATGTCATGACGAATTCAGAAGAAAACAGACAGGATGAAAAATTGAGACGCGAACGGGAGGCGATCCGCAGACAGAGAGAGGATCGGATACGCAGAAAGAAGCGTGGACGCGTGCTGAAGACCGTTCTCTTCGCGCTGATCGTCGCGGCCGTCGCGGTGGCGCTGCTGATCATGAGCTCCGTCACGAGAAACGGGCGGATCAGACCGGGCAGTCTGAGCGCGGAATCCGTGCTTTCCGCAATCCGCTCTCTGGCGCCGGGCGGAGGAGACGGAACGGCCGCCGTGACCGTCTCCTCCGCTGCCGAAGCGGTGAACGCGTCCGCTTCCGGAAATCCCGCTTCCCCGTCCGCGGGACAGGAGAGCACGGACGTGACGCAGACCTCGGTCTCCGGTGCGGCTGATGTTTCAAATGCCACTGATACACCGGCGACGAAGGAGGAAGCCCTTCAGTCCGCGCAGGCATTCGCCGTGCAGTACGATTACGACCGGGCCATCGCGGCGCTTGAATCCATCAGCGGATACGAGTCTGACAGCGATCTGAGCGCGGCGGTTAAGAAGTATACGGATGAGAAGGCGGCCTGCGTCGCGGTGGATGTGACGACGGTGCCGCATGTCTTCTTTCATTCGCTTCTGAACGATGACCGGGGACTCAGGGCGGACGTCGTCGGAAAGGACCGTGCCTGGAAGAACGACACGGCGATGGCGACAGCAGACGAGTTCGATCATATGATCGAGGATATGTACAATGCCGGATATGTGCTGGTTTCTCTCGATGATCTCTGTGTCAAGACGAAGCAGGCGGACGGCAGCACAGCCGTCTCGAAGAACACGAATCTCCTGCTTCCTCAGGGTAAGAAGGCACTGGTGATGTCCGAGGATGATCTCAGCTACTATCATTCCTACGGAGAAGGAACGCAGGGCTACGCCACGAAGATGGTGCTTGATGAAAACGGAGAGGTCAAGTGCGAGTATACGGATGAGAACGGAGAGACACATGTGGGAGATTACGATATGGTTCCCCGTCTTGACACATTCGTGAAGAAACACCCTGACTTTTCCTATCACGGGCACAAGGCGACTGTGGCGCTGACGGGCTATGACGGCGTCTTCGGGTACCGTACCAACGATTATTATAAGGATATCAATAATCCGCATCTGGACAAGGACCAGAGGGACTGGCTTTCCAGTCATCCGGATTTCAACTGGGATCAGGATGTGGCGGAAGCGAAGAAGATCGCGGAGACGATGAAGGCGAACGGCTGGACTTTCGCCAGTCACACCTACGCGCACTGGAACGCCTCAAACAAGACGGCGGAGCAGCTGAAGGCGGACAACGAACGCTGGATGACCTGCGTCAGCAACATTGTCGGGAAGACGGACAAGATCATTTTCGCTTTCGGAGGCGATATCGGGGGAGCCGGCGGCTACACGGCGGACAATCCGAAGTATCAGTATTTCAAGGATCAGGGCTATGTGATCTTCTGTAATGTGGACGGTCACGCGGGCTGGACCGAGTTCGGCGATACCTATATGCGGACAGGCCGCGTGGCGCTGGACGGATTCACGATGTATCAGGCGATGACCGTGGACGGAAGCTCTCATGAGACGTACGCCAGATCCTATGATATACTCGGCATCAAGGATGTGGCCTCTTTCTTCAATCCCAACCGGATCACGCCGATCACGAGCGAGTGAGTGCGGGAGACAGGCCGGGGACGGATGCGGTTCCGCCTCCGGTCTGCTGTACACGCAGCACTTGAAATGATGGGAAGATCATGATGTATGAAAATAAATGCATCAAGCAGCGAATTTAGGCTTGCAACCGGACGGCCTGTCTGGTAGGATAAAACACGGCCGGTTGGTCAAGCGGCTAAGACGCCGCCCTCTCACGGCGGAATCAAGGGTTCGATTCCCTTACCGGCTATGTTTAAGACTCAGCGGAAGCTGAGTCTTTTTTTGCGCGTAAGCTACGAGCCACGCACGTTTGGGCGGAAGCGCCTGCCTGTGCTTGCACAAGGGCAGGCGCTTCCGTTCAAACGTATGCGGCGACAGCCGCGATTCGTGCCTGCGGAGCAGGCACGAATGCGTGGCTCGCAGTTTCCGCGAGGGGCATTAATGTATGCGGCGACAGCCGCGATGAGTGCCTGCGGAGCAGGCATGCCTCATATATAGCCTTTGCATTTCCCGACAAGTTGCGGTAAGATGGTCACACTGATTCCGTACTCTTCGTCAGAACACAATTCATACACAGCCTTACGCAATCAGAGAGGAACTGTCAGTCAAAAACGTTCAGCTGTTTGTACATGCAAAAAACAAAAGCTGCTGAAAATCATACTGGAGGAAATCCGATCCGTGAATTCGAAGTACAGAATGATACAGACCTACGGCATCTGGCTGCTCGACCTGGTGTGCATCATTGTCTCCTACAGGATCTCAAAAGCGATCCGGTACGGGACGGATTTCCGCTTCCGCAATTTTGCGGCCAATCAGCTGATCATTCTTTTTATTCTGTTCTGTTTCGCCTACAACTTCTTTCTCGACTGGAACCACGATTATCTTGTCCGGGGCACGCTGAAGGAATTCTCAGCCGTTCTCAAATATAATGCGACGATGCTGGTCGTGCTCGGCGTTTACGTTTTCCTGACCCATACATACTTTCTGGTATCCCGGCTGCTGGTCGGACGATTTCTGCTGATTAACCTCGCGCTGATGTTTGTGTCGCATGTGCTCGTGAAGAAAGTCCTGCGGGTCTTTCTGCAGGGAGAGAAGACCGTCAGCAAGATTCTGGTTATCGCGGAGCCTGAGCTGATGGAGGAGACGATCGACCGGATCCGTCGGACAATGGGAGTCAGCACGCAGGTCGTGGCGGCGGCCTATGCGGTCGATGAGCCCGCCGGGGGGAGTGAAGAGACGGTAAAAGGCGTCCCAGTTCTGCCGGGGATCAGGGACCTCACCGAGGTGCTGGTTCAGACACCGTTCGACGAAGTTTTCATCAACACGCCGGATATTTCCCAGCGGAAGCTCAGACAGATGATTCTCGGATTCGAGGAGATGGGCGTTACCTGTCATTACAATCTGGAGCTGCCGAATATCGGGGCGGCGGCCAGCCATGTGGGAAGCTACGGAACCTATTCCGTCATCACCTACCAGAAGACGCTGGTCAGTCAGAAGAAACTGCTCGTGAAACGCTTTTTCGATATTCTCGGAGGCATCGTCGGGCTTGCGGTCACCGGCATTCTGACGCTGTTCATCGCGCCGGCGATCAAACTGGATTCTCCGGGTCCGGTTTTCTTTTCCCAGACGAGAGTGGGAAAGAACGGGCGGCGGTTCCGGATTTACAAATTCCGCTCGATGTATCAGGACGCGGAGGCACGCAAGAAGGACCTGCTGAAGCAGAACGAGATGAACGGGCTTATGTTCAAGATGGAGGACGACCCGCGCGTCACGAAGGTGGGGGCATTCCTCAGAAAGACATCTCTTGATGAGTTTCCCCAGTTCCTGAATGTTCTGAAGGGTGATATGTCGCTGGTCGGAACAAGGCCTCCGACTGAAAAGGAATTCGAGCAGTACAATGAGCATTACCGCCGGCGGATCAGCATGACGCCGGGACTTACGGGCATGTGGCAGGTGAGCGGTCGATCGGACATCACGGACTTCGATGAAGTGGTGAGACTGGATCTGGAATATATAGACAACTGGTCATTGACGCTGGATCTGAAGATTCTGCTTCAGACCGTAGGCGTACTGTTCAGTCACCGCGGCGCAAAATAAAACTGGAAAGGAAGTAGATGGAACATGTTTGACTACAGAAAGTATCAGAGACAGTATGTGCTTCCGCCGGAACCCTGCTTCGACTGGGTGAAGAAGGACCATATCGATGAGGCACCGATCTGGTGCAGCGTGGATCTGAGAGACGGTAATCAGTCGCTTGTGGTTCCGATGAGCCTCGAGCAGAAACTCGCCTTCTATCAGCTTCTGATCCAGCTTGGCTTCAAGGAAATCGAGATCGGATTTCCCGCCGCTTCGGAGACGGAGTATGTTCTCTGCCGGACGCTGATCGAACGGAATCTGATTCCGGATGATGTGACGATTCAGGTGCTGACGCAGGCAAGGGAGCACATCATCCGCCGGACGTTCGAGGCGATCAAGGGCGCGCCGCACGCGATCGTGCATGTGTATAACTCCACGTCTGTGGCACAGCGCCAGCAGGTGTTCAGAAAATCCAAGGCGGATATCCAGAAGATCGCGGTTGACGGTGCAGCGCTGCTCGCCGAGCTGGCGGCGGAATCGGATCAGGATCTTCGTTTTGAGTACAGCCCGGAGAGCTTCACCGGAACAGAACCGTCCTACGCGCTGGAGGTCTGCAACGCGGTGCTTGATGTATGGAAGCCGACGCCGGAGCGGAAAGCGATCATCAATCTGCCGGTGACGGTGGAGCTGTCAATGCCCCATGTGTTCGCCCAGCAGGTGGAATACATGAACCGGCATCTTTCGTACCGGGACAGCGTGGTCCTTTCGCTTCATCCGCACAATGACCGCGGCTGCGGCGTGGCGGACACCGAGATGGGCCTTCTTGCCGGCGCGGATCGTGTGGAGGGGACGCTGTTCGGCAACGGCGAGCGCACCGGAAACGTCGACATCATCACGCTGGCGATGAATCTGTACTCCCAGGGCGTCGACCCGAAGCTTGATCTTGGCAATATGCCGAAGATCACCGAAACCTATGAGCAGTGCACCGGCATGAACGTCTATGAGCGGTCCCCGTACGCCGGACAGCTGGTCTTCGCGGCGTTCTCCGGATCGCATCAGGACGCGATCGCGAAGGGTATGAAATGGCGCGAGGAGCGTGATCCGGATCACTGGACGGTTCCGTACCTTCCGATCGATCCGACCGATGTGGGCCGCAACTACGACGCGGATGTCATCCGGATCAACAGCCAGTCCGGAAAGGGCGGCGTGGGCTACATTCTCGAAAACCGCTTCGGCCTGATGCTGCCGAAGAAGATGAAGGAGGCCATGGGCTACGCCTGCAAGGCGGTCTCAGACAGGAAGCATGAGGAGCTGACGCCGGAAGAGATCTTCGAGATCTTCAAGGATGAGTTTGAGGGCCTGACGGCGCCGATCCATGTGAACGAGGTGCATTTCGAGCAGAAGGACGGCATCACGGCGCATGTCACATCTTCGATCAACGACGAGGAGCCGGTGGTCACGATGGCGACAGGAAACGGCCGTCTCGACGCGGTCAGCAACGCGCTGAAGGAGGCGTATCATCTGGACTACGCTCTCGATGTCTACACGGAGCATGCATTGGAGAAGAGTTCCTCTTCCCGGGCGATCGCGTATGTGGGCCTCAGCTGGCCAGACGGCACGATGACCTGGGGCGCGGGACTGGATCCGGATATCATCCGGGCTTCCATTGACGCGCTGGTAACGGCAGTCAATAATAAATGATCCATATGGAATAAAGGAGCGGACACAGATGGACATCAGATACAGAAGCACGAGAAGCAATACGTATGTCACAGCGTCGGAGGCGATCCTGCAGGGCCTGAGCGAAGACGGAGGCCTTTTTGTTCCGACGGAGATTCCTTCGCTGCCCGGATCCCTGTCAGAGCTGGCGTCTCTTTCCTATCAGGAGATTGCCTGCCGGGTGATGAGCCGGTTCCTCACGGACTTCACGGAGGATGAACTGCGCGCCTGCATCCGAGGGGCCTATGACAGCAAGTTCGATACGCCGCTGATCGCGCCGCTTACGGAGAAGGATGGAGCCTGGTATCTGGAGCTGTACCACGGGTCAACGATCGCGTTCAAGGATATGGCGCTTTCGATTCTTCCGTATCTGATGACGACGGCCGCCAGGAAAAACGGTGAGGATAAGAAGATCGTGATTCTGACGGCGACGTCCGGCGACACGGGCAAGGCGGCGATGGCAGGGTTCGCGGACGTGCCGGGCACGGAGATCATTGTGTTCTATCCGAAGGACGGCGTATCGCATATCCAGGAGAAGCAGATGGTGACGCAGCGCGGATCCAACACGCATGTCATCGCGATCAACGGCAACTTCGACGATGCCCAGAGCGCTGTGAAGCGGATGTTCAATGACCGGGAGATGGAAGAACGGATCGGCAGGGCCGGCTTCCGTTTCTCCTCCGCGAATTCCATCAACATCGGACGGCTGGTGCCGCAGATTGTCTACTATGTCTACGCCTACTGCCAGCTGCTCTCCTCCGGAAACATACATGAAGGGGAGAAGATCAACATCACGGTGCCGACCGGCAATTTCGGAAATATTCTGGCCGCGTATTACGCCAAAAGGATGGGTCTCCCGGTGAACCGCCTGATCTGCGCCTCCAACACGAACAGGGTGCTGGCAGATTTCTTCGCTACCGGCGAGTATGACCGCCGCAGGGAGTTCATCCTGACCTCGTCTCCTTCCATGGACATCCTGATCTCCAGCAATCTGGAGCGGCTGATTTACCACATCTCCGGCGACGATCCGGACCGCTGCCGCGGCTTCATGGAGCGGCTGGCCAGAGACGGAGACTACAGCATCACCGACGATATGCGGGCGAAGCTGACCGATTTCCGCGGCGGATTCGCCACGGAGGAAGAGAATTTCGCGGGGATCCGCGCTCTTTACGAGAAGACCGGCTATGTGATCGACACCCATACCGGCATCGCCAACGCGGTGTACCGGTGCTATCGGGAGGAGACCGGAGATGAGACGCCGACGGTGATCGCTTCAACGGCCAGTCCGTTCAAGTTTGCAGGCAGTGTGGTCGGAGCCATCGCGCCGGAAAAGGCGAATGGACTGGATGATTTTGCTCTGATCGACCTTCTGTCGGAGCTTTCCGGCGTGAAGGAACCTGCAGCGATCACGGATATCCGTACCGCACCGGTCCGTCACAGAACGGTCTGCGATGTGAAGGACATGCCCGCGGAAGTGGAGCGGATTCTCGGCGTCCGCGGCTGAGTCATATCTCGGGGAGAGCGGAATGATGAACTGGAGGGAACTGTTATCTGAAAAAAGGCCGGGCCGGACACCGTCCGGACGGACGGGACAGGATCTGAGGACGGAGTTTGAAAAAGACTATCACCGGATCATCGTGAGCGCTTCCTTCCGGCGCCTCCAGGATAAAACTCAGGTTTTTCCGCTGGATAAGAGCGATTTTATCCGCACGCGGCTGACACATTCGCTGGAAGCCGCCTCCATCGGCCGGTCACTGGGCGCAAACATCGGATCGGCGATTCTGCGCGACCGGCTGGATCCGTCATTTGACGCCGGGATGAAGGCGGATCTGAGTCTCGTGCTGGAATGCGCGGGACTGGTTCACGATATCGGGAACCCGCCTTTCGGCCATTTCGGAGAGGATTCGATCCGGGAGTGGTTCCGCAGCAATCTGCCGGCCCTTCGTTTTCGCGGAAAGCCGGCAGCCGACCTGATGACACCCCAGATGAAAAGCGATTTCTGCGGCTTCGAAGGGAACGCGCAGGGACTGAGACTGGTATCAAAGCTGGATTATCCGGTGCATCAGGACGGGCTGAACCTGACCTTCGGTCTGCTGGGCGCTGTGATCAAGTATCCGGTGTCCTCCGTCGAGGCGGATCCGGCTTCCGGATGCGCAGCCCGGAGGAAGTTCGGCTATTTTTATTCCGAGAAGGAGCTGTTCGAGGCGGTTGAGGCGGAGACGGGAGCCGGAGGAAAACGCAATCCTCTGGCCTTTATTCTCGAAGCGGCGGATGACATCGCCTACGCCACAGCGGACATCGAGGATGCATTCCGGAAAGGCTTTTTTGATTTTCCGACCTTTACGCATGAGCTGAGGGAACGGGGCGTGCCGGCACTGTGGCGGGCAAGGCTTTCCGATCTCTTTGATCTGGCCCGTCTTTCGGGTGCGGTGAGACCGGAGGAGGCCGCGATCCGGAGCTGGCTCAGGGAGATGCAGGACGGGCTGGTGACCGCAGCGGCGAACAGTTTCATCGCCCACTATGACGCGCTGATGGAGGGACGCTTCGGAAAAGAGCTTCTCTCGGCGAAACCCGCCGGCACGCTCCTTGCGGCGCTTAAGTCTGTTGCCTATGACTACGCGTTCACGTCGATGTCGATCTATAAGACCGAGATCGCCGCCAACCGGATTCTCACGTTTCTTCTGGATCATCTCGTTCCGGCCGCACTCGTCTTCGATGAGGACAGGCCGGGCCTCATGGAGGAGAAGTATCTCTCGCTGATACCGGAGAACTACGCACGTGTCTGCAGAAGAGCGTCGGCGGACGCGGACGACGCGGAGGTGCTCTACGCCAGAATCCAGATGGCGGCGGATACGGTCTGCGGCATGACGGATTCCTACGCAAAAGATCTGTACACCGAATTGACCGGATTCCTGTAATCGTTTATAATCTGTACCAGACCTGGAATGTGCGATCCCCTGCTATTATGCTGAACCTGCAAATGAAATCCGGGGCTTCCTACATCGTCCGTCTTGATGTCAGGCCTCACGTGAACGGAGGAAGACAGAGAACGGTCTGCGGTCGCCCACCTGACGCTGGACAGGTGTCAGTCCGACAGGAACGGCATTCCGGGTTTTGCTGTTCCGGGCTGCCGGAACGGAATCCCTATTAAGACAGAAAAGGAAAAGAAAGCGGAAAAATGAAAATCGAAAGTTCTGACTTTGGCACAACAGCTGACGGACAACGTGTCACGGCGTATCGCGTGACGAACCGGGGCGGCGCGTCGATCCGGGTGATCGATTACGGCGCGGTTCTGGTGGACGTTGTCGTTCCGGATCGGAGCGGCAGGCTGACGGATGTGGCTCTCGGATATGACAAGGTCAGAGATTATGAGCAGAATCCGCCTCACTTCGGCGCGACCATCGGACGCTACGGGAACCGGATTGAGGGTGGCAGCTTCACGCTGGACGGCGTGGAATATCAGCTTGCGAAGAACGAGAAGAACCGGAACAATCTGCACAGCGGGCCGGATGGCTACGAGTTCCGGATGTGGAAGGCGAAGACGGACGAGAAGAACGGCTGTGTGACCTTCTCTCTGGTCTCTCCGGACGGCGATCAGGGGTTCCCGGGCGAGTTTCGCGTCTCCGTCACCTACATGCTCACTGAGCAGAATAAAGTGAAGATCCACTATGAGGGATCCGCCGACCGAAGCACGGTGGTCAATATGACGAACCACAGCTACTTCAACCTTGACGGTGAGGGGAGCGGCACGATCATGGACACGATGCTGATGATCGACGCTGACGGATACACGCCGGTCGACGAGTATTCGATTCCATACGGGACGGTCGAGCGCGTCGACGGCACACCATTCGATTTCCGCAGGGCGAAGCCGATCGGCCGGGATGCCGGGACGGTCAGCGAGCAGCTGGAGCATACCGGCGGCTATGACCACAACTTTGCTCTGAACGGGTCCGGACTCAGAACCGTGGCCGAAGCCTGGTCGGAAAAGAGCGGTATCCGGATGAGCGTGATGACGGACCAGCCGGGCCTGCAGTTCTACGCGGGCAACTTCATCTCCGGTCCGGCAGGCAAGCACGGACACGTCTACGGACGCCGGGAAGGCTTCGCGCTTGAAACCCAGCACTTCCCGAACGCGGTCAATGTGCTCGCCTTCGAGAGCCCCCGGCTCGAGGCCGGAGAAAGGTACAGCACGACGACGTGCTACACGTTCAGCACCGTGGAGTAAGGGACGGATGCAGATTCGATGATCAGGGATGTTCTGAAGATATTCAACTCATTCGGAAAACGGATGCAGGATGATCACATGGGCGCATATGCAGCAACGTGCGCCTATTTTCTTATGATTTCCTTCGTCCCGTTCTTCATGATCATCATGGCGGCGGCCAGAAGCGAGCACGCCGATGTTTCCGGCCTGACCGCCTCTCTTCTCGCAATCGTCCCGTCCGGCCTCAAGGAGTACGTGATGACGATTATCCATGAGGCTCAGTCCAACTCGTATGTCATCGTTCCGCTCTCGGTCCTGATCCTGATCTGGTCAGCCGCGAAAGTCTTTCACGCGCTGAGCAACGGGCTCAATGTGATCAGTAAGGCGAAGGAAACGAGAGGATGGTTTTTTCTCCGTGTCCGATCCATGCTCTATGTCGTCTTCTTCATGCTGTTCGTGATGGCGGCGCTCCTGCTTTCGATTTTCGGACCGGGGATCCGGAGCTGGCTGATCCGTTCGGCCCCCGGCTTCGATGAGGTGTACCGGTTCCTGTTCCGCTTTCGCTCGCTGGCCGGTTACTTCGGACTGATCATCGTTTTTCTCTTTATCTACAAGTTCCTGCCGAACTGCCACTATACGTTCCGCAGCCAGTTCCCGGGAGCTCTGATCGTGTCCACCGTGTGGATGTTCTTTTCCTATCTGATGTCCATCTACTATGAGCACAATCAGAATTTCAGCAGTATCTACGGAAGTCTGACCGGCGTTGTGCTGGCCATGATCTGGCTGTATTTCTGCTGTTACTTCCTGCTGTTCGGCGCGGAGCTGAACCGGGTGATATACGAGGATCCGGAGGAAAACGTGATCGTGAGCACCATCGGGGTCATGAGGGACGCGTCCGCGAGAAGGCAGCAGGCAATCGAAAACGAGCTGGACGAGCATTCCGTCTGGAAACCGATCCGGGACGGCGACGGTGAGACACTGCCCTCGCGTCAGCCGTCTGATATTGTGATTCCATGGTATGATGAGGGGCATGCAGCCCGCGCCGCGAGGCCTCCGGAGGAGCAGCCGGATTTCTACAGCCGTTTCAGTGAAATGAATCAGCAAGTCAGCCAGCCTGACAGGGAGGACAGACATGAGTGAGACAGAGAACAAGGTTCGGGAGATTGAGGAGAAGGCGGCAGAGGAAATCGGCCGTGCCGACGCGATGGAGCGTCTCAATGAAATCCGTGTCGCCGTACTCGGAAAGAAAGGCACGCTGACCCAGGTCCTGAAAGGAATGAAGGACGTGCCGAAGGAAGAGCGTCCGATGGTCGGAAAATGGGTGAATGACGCACGCGCTCATATCGAGGCGCGTCTGGAGGAGACAAAAGCCCGTCTCGAGGCGGAGCGGCTGAACGCACGCCTTGCCTCCGAGACCATCGATGTGACGCTTCCCGCGAAGAAGCAGAAGATGGGACACCGTCATCCGAATACGATCGCGCTTGAGGAAGTCGAGAGAATCTTTGTCGGAATGGGCTATGAGGTGATCGAAGGTCCGGAAATCGAATACGACGAGTACAATTTCACAAAGCTCAATATCCCGGCGAACCATCCGGCAAAGGATGAGCAGGATACCTTCTATATCACGGACGACATCCTGCTCCGCACGCAGACATCGCCGGTACAGGCAAGAATCATGGAACAGGGAAAACTGCCGATCCGGATGATCTCGCCGGGGCGCGTGTTCCGCGCGGATGAAGTCGACGCCACGCATTCTCCCTCCTTCCATCAGATCGAGGGACTTGTGATCGACAAGGACATCACCTTCGCGGATCTGAAAGGAACGCTGGACGTATTCGCGAAAGAGCTGTTCGGTCCGGACACGAAGACGAAGTTCCGCCCGCATCATTTCCCGTTCACGGAACCTTCCGCCGAGATGGACGTGTCGTGCTTCAAGTGCGGCGGAAAGGGCTGCCGCTTCTGCAAGGGCGAGGGCTGGATCGAGATCCTCGGCTGCGGGATGGTCCATCCCCATGTGCTTGAGATGTGCGGCCTCGATCCGGAAGAGTACGGCGGGTTTGCCTTCGGCGTGGGCCTTGAGCGGATCGCGCTCCTGAAGTACGAGATCGACGATATGCGTCTGCTCTATGAGAACGATATCCGCTTCCTGAATCAGTTTTCATGAGGCGCTGAGCGGGCGGGCGCCTGTTTTCGGGACAGGCAGCGCACCGGGACGAGCCCGTGAAGGAGTCAGGACAGCAGATCAGAAAGGCTGGGAGATAAAATGAATACATCACTTTCATGGATCAGAAGATATGTGCCGGATCTCGACGTGACGGCGAAGGAATACTGTGACGCCATGACCCTTTCCGGCACCAAGGTGGAAGGTTTTAAGGAACTGGACAGCGAACTTGAGAAGATCGTGGTCGGGCGTGTGCTTACCTGTGAGAAGCATCCGGATTCCGACCACCTCCATGTCTGCACTGTGGATGTGGGGAACGGATCCCCGCTTCAGATCGTCTGCGGCGCGCCGAATGTGGCGGCGGGACAGCTCGTGCCTGTCGTGCTCGCGGGAGGCCGCGTCGCCGGGACCCATGCCGGCGGCAGGGCGGAAGGCGGCGTGCGGATCAAAAAGGGAAAGCTCCGCGGAGTGGAGTCAGACGGCATGATCTGCTCCATCGAGGAGCTGGGAAGCTCCCATGAGTTTTATCCGGAGGCTGATCCGGAAGGAATCTATGTCTTCCCCGAAGGCACGCCGGCAGGAGCGGACGCCATCGAAGAACTCGGGCTGCACGACGCGGTCATCGAATATGAGATCACATCGAACCGGGTGGACTGCTACAGCGTGATCGGGATTGCGCGCGAGGCGGCTGCCACATTCGGGAAGCCTTTCCATCCTCCGGTTCCGAAGAAGACCGGGAACGGAGAGGACGTCCGGGACTATGTCAGTGTGAGCGTGGAGGAGCCTTCCCTCTGCCCGCGGTATACCGCCAGGGTGGTGAAGAACGTGAAGATCGGTCCTTCGCCGAAGTGGATGCAGCGCTGCCTCGCCTCCAACGGCATCCGCCCGATCAACAACGTGGTGGATATCACCAATTTCATCATGGAAGAATACGGTCAGCCGATGCATTCCTATGACTACGACAAGGTGGCGGGCCACCGGATCGTCGTCCGGCGGGCACAGGATGGCGAGCGGTTCGTCACGCTGGACGGTCAGGAGCATACGCTGGACGACCGGATGCTGATGATCTGCGACGGAGAGAAGGCGATCGGTCTCGCCGGTATCATGGGCGGAGAAAACTCCATGATCGGAGACGACTGTACCACTGTGCTCTTTGAGGCAGCCTGCTTTGACGGGACAAACATTCGTCTCACGTCGAAGCGGCTCGGCCATCAGACCGACGCTTCCCAGAAGTTCGACAAGGGGCTTGATCCCAATACCGCTCTCGAGGCGATGAACCGGGCCTGCGAGCTGATGGAGGCCTTCGGCGCCGGAGAGGTTGTCGGCGGAGCCATCGACTATTATCCGGTGAAACGGGAGCAGGTGGAGATTCCGTTTGAGCCGGAGCGGATTAACCGGATGCTCGGCATCGAGGTATCTCCGGAGGAGATGATCCGGTATTTTGAGAAGGAAGAGCTCGTGTATGACAGAGAACGGAATGCGGTGATCGCGCCGACCTTCCGGCAGGATCTGAAGAGAACCTGTGATCTGGCGGAAGAGGTCGCCCGTTTCTACGGCTACGCGAAGATCCCGAACACGCTTCCGAAGGGATCGGCGACGGCGGGAGGTCTCCGGTTCGATATGAGAGTCCGTTCGCTGGCCGGTGCCGTTGCGGAGGACTGCGGATTCTCACAGGGATACTGCTACAGCTTCGAGTCACCGAAGGTCTTCGACCGTCTGATGCTTCCGGCGGATGCGCCGGAGCGGAAGGCTATCGAAATCCGGAATCCGCTCGGACCGGAATTTTCGATCATGCGCACCACGTCACTTGGCGGCATGCTGACCTCTCTGGCCACGAACTTCGCCCGTCGGAACAAGGATGTCCGTCTCTACGAGACGGGCAATGTCTACCTGCCGGCGCAGCTGCCGCTGACCGAACTTCCGGACGAGCGGATGAAGCTGACGTTGGGCATGTACGGCAAGGGTGACTTCTTCGATATGAAGGGGGCTGTCGAGCTGATCTTCGACCGGCTCGGAATCCGGGGGGAGCGGACGTACGCATCGGAGCCGAAGCGGCCTTACTTTCATCCGGGCCGTCAGGCGCAGATTCTCAGCGGAACGACGGCGATCGGGGAGATCGGTGAGGTCCATCCGCTGGTGCTCAAAAACTACGGCATCGGCGACCGGGTCTATATCGCGGTTCTCGATCTGAAATCGATTCTTCCGCTGGTTTCCTTCGACTGGAAGTATGAGGGGATCGCGAAGTATCCGGCGGTTTCCCGGGATATCAGCATGATCGTCCCGAAGAAGGTGACCAACGCGGAGATCGAATCCGTAATCCGGTCGGAGAGCGGTTCCGTGCTGGAGAGCTGCGAACTGTTCGATCTTTACGAAGGCGCGCCGATTCTGCCCGGCTTCAAGTCGATGGCGTACTCGCTGACCTTCCGTCACAGGGACAAGACGCTTGAAGACGCGGAGATTCAGACAGCCATGAAGAAGATACTCCGGGGGCTTGAGTCGCTGGGGATTGAGCTGAGAAAGTAACGGAGGGCTGCGGCGGGAAGACTGCCGCAGCTTTTTACGGAAGCCAGGCTGCATGCGGTCCGTTTCCGTACTGGCCGCCGGAAGCGGAGGAGGAAGAGATGGAACTGTATATTCTGAGGCACGGAACGACCGCCTGGAATGAAAAGCACCTTCTGCAGGGACAAAGCGACATCCCGCTTGACGAGGCAGGACGCCGGCTGGCGCTGGAGACCGGGGAAGGGATGAACGGGCTGACCTTTGATTTCTGCTATTCCAGTCCTCTGCTTCGTGCGATGGAGACGGCTGTGCTGGTGATGAAGGGACGCGAAGCGCCGGTCATACCGGACTGGCGGCTCGCGGAGATGAACTTCGGGGATTTCGAGGGAATGGACTGCTCGCCGAAAGACCGGGATTACAATCCGGAGCTTGGCAGAACGCTGGCCTTTGATATCCGGAACTACCACCGGCCGCCCCATGGCGAATCGATGGAGGCTCTGCTCGGGCGGACGGCTGCCTTTTTCAAAGAGATCACGGAAAACCCGGACAATGAGAACAAACGGATTCTCATCTCGACTCACGGAGGCGCCGGCCGGGCGCTGATGCATGCGGTCTGGGGCGGGGAGGACTTCTGGCACGGGTCCGTACCGCGCAACTGCACGGTCTGCATTGTCAGAATCAGCCGGGGTCACATTGAGGACGTGCGGCAGGATGTGCAGTTCTATCACAGCGAGGTGAAGGATTTTTACGGCTGAATGCCGGAGAGGATACGCAGGATGAAGACTTCTGACTTTTATTATGATCTGCCCGAGGAACTGATCGCGCAGGATCCGCTGACGGACCGGGCCGCCTCGCGGCTGCTCTATATGAACCGCCGTACGGGCGAGACGGTCGACGATACGTTTCGGAATGTAGGCTCCTATCTGCATCCGGGAGATGTGCTGGTCATCAACGACACGAAGGTAATTCCGGCCCGGCTTCTGGGGATGAAGGCGGACACGGGCGCTCACGTTGAGATTCTGCTGCTCCGCCGACTGAGCGATACCGAGTGGGAGACGCTTGTCAAGCCGGGAAAGAAATGCAGAGTCGGGACAGAGATCTGCTTCGGGACCCCGGATGAGGAGGGGCGCTATCCGCTGACGGCCGAGATCGAGGACATCCTCGATGAAGGCAACCGGAAAGTTCGCTTTCATTACGAGGGCATTTTCGAGGAGGTACTGCTCAGACTCGGAGAGATGCCGCTTCCTCCCTACATCCATCACAAGCTGAAGGACCAGAGCCGCTACAACACGGTCTACGCCGAGCATGACGGATCGGCGGCGGCGCCGACGGCGGGACTTCACTTCACGAAGGAGCTGCTCGAATCGATTCGGGAGAAAGGCGTGAAAATCGTCCATGTCACGCTTCATGTAGGACTGGGTACTTTCCGGCCGGTGAAGGTCGACGACGTGGAGAAGCATCACATGCATTCCGAGTTCTATGTCGTCACGGAAGACGCGGCCCGCGAGATCAACGAGGCACGCGCAGCCGGCCACCGGATCGTCTGCGTAGGTACCACGTCCTGCCGGACGCTGGAATCCGCGGCCGACGAGAACGGGATTCTGCACGCGGGAAGCAGCTGGACCAGCATTTTCATCTATCCGGGCTACCAATTCAAGATCATGGACGGGCTGATCACCAATTTCCATCTTCCGGAATCGACGCTGGTGATGCTCGTTTCAGCGTTCTCAAGCCGCGAGCATGTGCTGGCGGCATACCGCCACGCGGTGGAGGAGAGATACCGATTTTTCAGTTTCGGGGATGCGATGCTGATCATCTGATCTCCAGTCATAGATTCCGGCAGGCACGGACTGCCGCGAACCGGTCCGTAACAAGCCGGGTCCGGCCGCTCTTTCGAGCGGTCCGGCCCGGCTCGTTATATGTCCTGAAAGGAGAAGACCGTTTCGGAAAGCCTTTCCGTTTCCGGCATGTCAGGTCAGCGACCGGAGATCCTCAAAGAAGGACGGATAGGAGATCCGGACGCAGCTCTCGTCGAGGATGACCGTCGGTGTGGAGGAGACAAGACCGGCGACCGTGAAGGCCATCGCGAGACGGTGATCGCCGAGAGGATCGATGCGGGCTCCCTTCAGCCGTCCGCCGTGAATGGTCATCCCGTCCGGCGTCTCCTCAACGGCGATGCCCATGCTGCGCAGATTCTTCGTGATCGCGGCGAGCCGGTCCGATTCCTTCACCCTCAGTTCCCCGGCGTCGCGGATCACGGTGTCGCCTTCCGCCTGAGCCGCCATCACGGCGATGACGGGCAGCTCGTCGATCAGCGTCGGGATCAGAGAGCCGCCGATGACGGTGCCGTGCAGCTTTGAGGAAGAAACGGTGAGATCCGCGACAGGCTCCCGTCCTTCGATTCTCACGTTGCGGATGGTCAGATCGCCGCCCATCGCCTGAATGACACGGAGAATGCCGTCGCGCGTCTCGTTGATGCCGACATGCGTCAGCGTGACGCGGGCGTCCCGTACCAGAAGACCGGCGGCCAGGAAGTAGGCCGCGGAACTGATGTCGCCGGGCACCGTGACGGACTGCCCTTTGAGGATCGTGCCGGGATAAAGAATCGTCGTCGCGGAGCCGTCCGCCTGAATCCGTGTCTTCAGGTTTCCGCCGAAGGCTCCGAGCATCAGCTCGGTATGGTTCCGGGACAGGACGGGCTCGGTGTAGAAGGTCGGATCGTCCGCGTACAGTCCGGCCAGCAGAACGCAGGATTTGACCTGCGCCGAGGCGATCGGACTGGCGTAGCGGATCGCTTTCGGACGGCCTCCGTACACGCTGATCGGAAGACGTCCGTCGCCGTGTTCGGATACGCAGCGGATTCCCATCTGCTCAAGAGGCCGGATGATGCGGCCCATCGGGCGCGATGAGAGAGACGCGTCGCCGGTGATCCGGCTCATAAAGGGCTGGCCGGCCAGAATGCCGCTCATCAGACGGACGGTGGTGCCGCTGTTCTTCGCGTCGAGGAGGAGTCCGTCCGCACCGGTCAGGCCGTGCAGGCCCCTTCCGTGGATCACGAGAACCGATTCATCGGAACGGCCCTCCGATGACGGCCCGGAATCCGTTCTTTCCTCGATCCGGACGCCCATGCGGCGGAAGCAGTCCATTGTGGCGAGACAGTCGGCGCTGTGAAGAAATCCGCGGACGGCCGTGTCGCCCTCCGCGATCGCGCCGAGCATGATGCTGCGGTGGGAGATGGATTTGTCACCCGGCACGCGAAGCGTGCCGGACAGAGATTTCGGCGGGTCTATCACGATCATGTCATTTATCCTCGTATACGCTGTAGCTGTTTTCCTTCAGTACCTTCACGGCCTTTGTCCGCGCTTCCGGGTCATAGAACTCGATATGGAGCACACCCTGCTCGAAGTCCCGGTTGTGAACGATGCCGATGTTCTCGATGGAGATATCGTTCTTGGCAAGGACGGAGGCGACCTCCGCGAGCGCACCCGGACGGTCCGCGATATCCAGATAGATCCTGTTCTCCTTCCGGATTCCGGCGCGGACGTCATCCGAGAAGCTGTCGCGGTAGGTCTTGCATTCCGTGAAGTATTCCAGCAGCTTCTCCCCGTTTCCGTTCCGGATCGCGAAGCGGAAATCCGTCAGCTTCCGGATGAAGCGGTCCAGCACGATGCAGAGGTCATCCTCGTTGGCAAGACAGATCTCCTGCCACATCTGCGGCGAGGAGGAGGAGATTCGCGTGATGTCCTTGAAGCCTCCGGCCGCGATGGTGCGCATGTATTCCTCCGGTCCGTCCAGCTCGCGGACAGTGTTGACCAGAGCGGCGGAGACGATGTGGGGAAGATGACTGGTCGCCGCCGTGACATAGTCGTGTTCGGAGGCCTTCATGATCAGGGGAAGAGCGCCGAGGGAGGAGATGAAGGCGGAAAACTCGCTGACCTTCTTCAGCGGCACGTCGTCAGATGGAGTCAAAATGTACCATGCGTTCTCGATCATCCGGTCGGTTGCATTTTCATAGCCGGTCTTCTCCGAGCCGGCCATCGGGTGGCCGCCGATGAAGCAGCCGTCCATGCCGAGCTCATGCACAGCCTGATGAATACCCTGCTTTGTGGAGCCGACGTCCGTGACGATCGCCCCGAAGCGGAGGTACGGCTTCAGCGCCTTCAGCTGGCGGAGCATGGTGACCACCGGCGTGCAGAGAAAGACGTAGTCGCAGCTGGAAAATGCACCTGAGATCTCCCAGCATGCCTCGTCAACGGTTCCGTCCCGGACGGCGTCGTTCAGAACCGATGCGGTCCGGTTGTAGGCGATGATCCTCGCGTCCGGGTGGACGCGGCGGATGGTTTTGGCGATGGAGCCGCCGATGAGACCGAGTCCGATAAATCCGATATCCATAATGAAACCCCTTATTCCCGAAATTTTTGCTCTGTGCAGAGTATTTTAACATATTTTAATAGCGGCGGGAGCGTTCGGATAAGTTTAGTGAAACCGCACAAAGCACTTGATCATTGTCAGCCTTCTTCGTATAATGTGAACAGACTGTTACCTGAGAGGGAAAACGTTTTCGTCAATCCTGCACACGGTGACGGGACTACTTGTTACGGGAGGTTTTTATGGACGTTTACAGAACTGACAGGATCAGGAACGTGGTTTTACTTGGTCACGGCGGAGCCGGAAAGACAACGCTCACAGAAGCGATGGCCTACCTCTCCGGCATGACAAGCAGAATCGGAACGGTGACTGACGGCAATACGATCAGCGATTTCGATAAAGAGGAAATCAGGCGCAGATTCTCCATTTCGACATCCGTGGTTCCGGTGGAATGGGAAAAGAACAAGATCAACATCCTCGACACGCCAGGTTTCTTCGATTTCGTCGGCGAGGCGGAGGAAGCGGTGGGCGTCGCGGACGCGGCGGTCATCGTGGTGTCCGGCAAGGACGGCGTGCAGGTCGGCACGGAGAAGGCGTGGCAGTTCTGCGAGGAACGGAAGCTGCCCAGAATGGTCTTCGTGACCGGAATGGACAACGACGACGTCAGCTACCGCGAGGTGGTGGAGAAGATGCAGGAGCTTTTCGGCAAGAAAATCGCGCCGCTGCATATGCCGATCCGTGAGAACGGCCGCTTTGTCGGCTATGTCAACATCGTGAAGCAGAAGGGCCGCCGCTATGTGGAGAAGGGGAAGAAGGAAGAGTGCCCTGTTCCGGATTACCTGACGGATTATCTGGAGCACTATCATGATGCGCTGATGGAATCCGTGGCGGAGACATCGGACGATTATATGGAGCGCTACTTCAACGGCGAGGAGTTCACCACAGCGGAGGTATCCGCCGCGCTGGCGGCGAATATCGCGGACTGCGCGATCGTCCCGGTCTGCATGGGTTCTCCGGTTGATCTCAAGGGCGTGTCGAACCTGCTGGACGATATCTGCGAATACTTCCCGAATCCGGCGCAGCGTCCGTGCCACGGCATCAATTCCAAGACCAACGATGTCTTCGAGGCAAACTACGATTTCCAGAAGAGCAAATCCGCTTACGTCTGGAAGACCATTTCCGATCCGTTCATCGGAAAATACAGCCTGATCAAGGTCTGTTCCGGCGTGCTCAAGAGCGATGACACGCTGTTCAACGTCGAGAAGGGCAATGAGGAACGGCTCGGCAAGCTGTATGTCATGCGCGGCAACAAGCCGGTGGAGGTACCCGAGCTTTTCGCGGGCGATCTCGGCGCGCTGGCGAAGCTGGGCGACGTCGCTACCGGCGACACGCTGTCGGTCAAGTCCGCTCCGGTTGTCTATCCAAAGGCAATTCTCTCGACACCGTACACCTATCAGAGATATAAGGCCGTCAACAAGGGGGATGAGGACAAGATCGCCCAGGCTCTCGCGAAGCTGGCCATCGAGGATCTGACGTTCCGCCGGGTTGAGGACTCCGCGAATCATCAGAGCCTTCTCTACGCCATCGGCGACCAGCAGATCGATGTCATCAGGAGCCGTCTTAAGGACCGCTACAAAGTGGAGATCGAGCTCTCCGAGCCGAAGGTCGCGTTCCGCGAGACGATCCGGAAGAAGTCGGATGTCGAAGGAAAGTATAAGAAGCAGACGGGCGGCCACGGCCAGTACGGCGACGTGAAGATGCGCTTCGAGCCGAGCGGCGATACCACGAAGCCGTATGAGTTCGCGATCGAGGTCGTCGGCGGCGCGGTTCCGAAGAACTACTATCCGGCTGTGGAGAAGGGGCTCGCGGAGTGCGTGCAGGCAGGTCCTCTGGCCGGATATCCGGTGGTGGGCGTAAAGGCGACGCTCTACGACGGGTCCTATCATCCGGTGGACTCCTCCGAGCAGGCGTTCAAGACGGCGACGCATATGGCCTTCAAGGACGGCTTCCTGAAGGCGGATCCGGTGCTGCTGGAGCCGATCGTGACGCTCCATGTGACGGTGAAGGACGCGTTCACCGGCGATGTGATGGGCGATCTCAACAAGCGGCGCGGCCGCGTGCTCGGCATGAATCCGGATCACAAGGGCAATACTGTGATCGACGCTGACGTGCCGCAGACCGAGATGTACGGGTACGGGACGGTGCTCAGGTCGATGACGGGCGGTTCAGGCGACTTCTCATTCGAGTTCGCCCGCTACGAGCAGGCTCCGGCGGATGTTCAGAAGAAGCAGATCGAGGCGCGGGCGGACAAGCTGAAGAACGGTGAGGAATAAGAAACGGCGGACGGACGGCGGTTCCGGTGCCGGCACCCGGAGCAGGTGGTTGACAAAGCCGCCCGGGATGCCTATGATAAGAGAAGTTCGGGGCTGACCCCGGTAAAAGGAGAGACAGAACATGAAGCATATTGTGACATTGGAAACCCGTGACATGAAGAAGTCTGCAGAGAAGGGCGGCTGCGGCGAGTGCCAGACCTCCTGCCAGTCCGCATGCAAGACATCCTGCGGCATCGCGAATCAGCAGTGCGAAAACAAGAACGCGTAAGCGTCGGATGATTTGCAAAGCAAGTTTAGATGTGCCGGAACGGGGAAAACGCGTTCCGGCACCCTTTTTTGAGGAGAAATGCATGATTCACCAGTATCAGATGAACGGATACAACATCGTCCTCGACGTCAACAGCGCCAGCGTGCATGTCACGGACCGGCTTGCCTATGACGCGATCCATCTCATCGACACGGGAAAGGATCAGACGGAGGCGGTCGAAGAGCTGCGCCGCATGCACCCGGAGGCATCGGAGGAGGATATCAGGGATACCTTCAGCGACATCGAAGAACTGCGAGCCGCGGGAAAGCTGTTTTCGCCGGACCGTTATGAGAAGGCGGCCGGCTACCTCCGCCGTCAGGATACGGTGGTCAAGGCGCTCTGTCTTCTCGTCGCACATACCTGCAACCTGAACTGCTCCTACTGCTTCGCGTCGCAGGGAACATTTCACGGAAATCAGGGCCTTATGTCCTTCGAGACGGCCAGGCGGTCCATCGACTTTCTGATTGAGCATTCCGGAAGCCGCCGTAATCTGGAGGTGGACTTCTTCGGGGGCGAGCCGCTGGTGAATTTCGACGTCTGCAAAAAGACGGTGGCGTACGCCCGGTCCGTCGAGAAGGAGCACAACAAGAATTTCCGGTTTACGCTGACCACGAACGGAGTCGGACTGAACGATGAGGTGACGGAGTGGGCGAACCGGGAGTGCTATAACGTCGTGCTTTCGCTGGACGGACGGAAGGAAGTGAACGACCGTTTCCGGGTCGACCGGGCCGGCCGGGGATCCTACGACCGGATTGTCCCGAATTTCCAGCGCTTTGTGGCTGCGCGCGGCGACCGGAATTATTATATGCGCGGAACCTTCACCCACTTCAACACGGATTTCACCCGCGATATCGTCCATATGGCGGATGACCTCGGATTCACCCAGCTCTCGATGGAGCCGGTTGTGACCGGACCGGACAGCCCGAGCCGGCTGACGGAAGAGGACCTTCCGACGCTGTACGAGCAGTATGAGTGGCTCGCGAAGGATATGCTCCGCCGGGAGAAAGACGGGCGGCCGATCACGTTCTACCACTACATGATCGACCTGACGCACGGCCCGTGCATTTACAAACGAGTCTCCGGCTGCGGATCCGGGACCGAATATATGGCGGTTACCGCGTGGGGAGACCTCTATCCATGCCACCAGTTCGTGAATGACCCGGAGTACCGGCTCGGAAGCGTCTGGGACGGCATCGACCGGGAAGACATCCGCGATGCGTTCCGGGACTGCAATGTCTATTCACGCCCTGAGTGTCGGACCTGCTGGGCACGGCTGTACTGCGCCGGCGGGTGCGCGGCCAATGCGCTGCACAGCACGGGCGATCTTCACGGGGTTTACGAGTACGGCTGCCGCCTCTTCCGGAAGCGGATGGAGTGCGCGCTGATGATGAAGGTGGCGGAAGCGGAGATGGCCGGCGGGCAGACAGAGGCGGCGGATGAGCCTCTACGATGACCTGGCGGAACTGAACGGGACCGGGCGCTATCCGATGCATATGCCCGGCCACAAGCGGCGGCTTCCGCCGTTCCCGGGCGCGCCGGTCGAATATGACTTCACCGAGATCGAGGGAAGCGACGATCTGCACCGGCCGCAGTCGATTCTCGCGGATGCGATGCGGAGAACGGCGGATCTTACGGGAGCGGACCGGACCTTTTACCTGGTAAACGGCAGTACGGGCGGCAATCTGGCGGCAGTGACCGCGATGGCGCCCGGCGGAGGAGAGCTGATCGTCGCGCGGAACTGTCATCAGTCCGTGTTCCACGCGCTGGAGATCAATCGTATCCGGGCGCACTGGGTATGGCCGTCATACGAGCCGTCCGCCGGGATCTGGGGCAGTGTCCGGCCGGAGGATGTGGAGAAGCTGCTTGTGCGCTGGCCGGCGGCACGCGGCGTCGTGGTCACGAGCCCTACCTATGAGGGCGTTCTGAGTGACATAGCCGGTCTTGCCTCCGTCTGCCACCGCCGCGGCGTGCCGCTTTGTGTGGATGAGGCGCACGGCGCGCATCTCGGACTGGTGAGGGACAGCGGATTTCCGGACGGCGCGGTCCGGTGCGGAGCGGATCTGACGGTGCAGAGCGCTCACAAGACGCTGATCGGGCTTACGCAGGCCGCGTATCTTCATCTGAACGGCAGCCTCGTCGATCCGGATGCGGTCCAGCGCGGCCTGGATCTCTTCGAAACATCTTCCCCGTCCTATCTTCTGATGCTGTCCCTCGACGGCTGTACGGAGCGGATCGTGAAGGATGGAGACAGACTGTTCGGCGCCTGGAGGGAGCGGCTTCGCCGGTTTCGTGAAGGGACGGCGGACCTTACGTCTCTGCATCTGTTTACCAGAGATGACGCGCTCCGTTCGGGCGCCTGCTTTGATTTCGATGAGAGCAAGCTGCTGCTCCACAGCCTTGACAGCCGGGTTTCAGGGAAGGCGCTTATGGAAACGCTGCGCAGCCGCTTCCGGTTTGAACTGGAGATGGCGGAGGGAGCGAATGCGCTGGCGATGACCGGACCGGGAGACAGCGGGGACGCTCTCGACCGTTTCGCGGACGCGCTCCGGACGCTGGACCGGGAGTACACGGATCGGCGGAGCGGGGAGAGGGAAGACGGGCAGGAGACAATTCCGTATTCCGGAGACGGATCGGAACCAACTCTTTCGATCAGCGAAGCGCTGCGACTTCCGGCGGAGACGATTCCCGTCCGCGAGGCGGAAGGCCGGGTGGCGGCGGAGTCGGTGATCGGCTATCCGCCTGGCATCCCGATGCTCCTGCCCGGCGAGCGCGTGACGGAAGGTCAGATTCGGGCGCTGTCCGGGCCTCTCCGCTGCGGCGGGTTCCGCTTCTCCAGATCGGGACCTGATCTGGCTGTCATATCCGTTCTGCGGCGCTGACATGCCGGCGGGACCGGACCGAAGACAGGCATGACACATAGAAGAGAGCGGGGATGCATGCGCATTCCCGCTCTCTTCTATGTGTTACAATCTTAAAGAATGGCGGCTGGAGGGTTTCCCTCTCCGGCCTCCGGCAATGCACCTGATGCGGCAGACTGTCACTGCTTGTCCAGATCATCCTGGTCGAGAACGACCGGTCTTGCCACCGGTTCCTGAACTTTTCCCAGCATCTTGGTGATCTTGTGGGTCGTGCTCTTGACCTTGTCCATGGACTGGTTGTGATTCAGCGTGTTGATGATATTGGCCATATACTTATACATGTTGGCCGTTTCATAGTAAGGCTTCCGGAGCAGTTCCGGCGGGCGGTAGGTGAGGTTCGTGGTGATCAGCCGGTCGAACATTCCCTTCTCATAGTACTCGTCGAACCGGGCGAAGCCGTCCGTGAACAGGCCGAAGGTCGTGCAGATGAAGACACGCCGGGCGCCGCGCTCCTTGATCTGACGGCAGACGTCAAGCATCGAGCCGCCGGAGGAAATCATGTCGTCGATGATGACGCAGTCCTTGCCCTCCACCGTGTCCCCGAGAAATTCATGGGCGACGATGGGATTTTTTCCGTTCACCACGCGGGAGTAGTCACGCCGCTTGTAGAACATGCCGATGTCAGCTCCCAGAATGTTGGAGAAGTACACCGCGCGGTTCATCGCGCCTTCATCCGGGCTGATGACCATGAAATGCCCACTGTCGAACTGGAGATCCGGCGCGGTTTTCAGAAGAGCCCGCAGGAACTGGTAGGTCGGCATGAAGTTGTCGAAGCCGCGCAGCGGAACCGCGTTGCGGACACGGGGATCATGGGCGTCGAAGGTGACGATTTCGGAGACACCGTAGTTCTGAAGCTCCCGGAGCGCCATCGCCGCGTCAAGCGACTCACGGCCGGCCCGCTTGTGCTGACGGCTCTCGTACAGAAACGGCATGACGACGCTGATGCGGTACGCCTTGCCGTTGGCGGCGGAGATGATCCGCTTCAGATCCTGAAAGTGGTTGTCAGGCGACATATGGTTGATCCGGCCGCAGACTTTGTAGGTAACGCTGTAGTTCATGACATCCGCGATGATATAGAGATCCGTACCGCGGACCGACTCGCTGATCACCGCCTTGCCTTCTCCGGTCCCGTACCGCGTGAGGCGGGTATCCAGCAGATAGCTCGGCTCCACGTATCCCTGTACGGTCAGCGCCGACTTGTCATGAGACGCCGCCGCGCTCCGCATCTTGACGAGTGATGCGTTGATCTGTTTGGCGATCGGGCGGCTGCCTTCCAGATAGGCGATCTTCAGCGGTGCGACCGGAAGCACTTTTTCCTGATTTTCAGCAACAGACATGATGTCCTCCGTAATAAAGTTCCTCAGATACGGTATGGATTATAGCATCTGGATTTCCTTCCATCAAGGGAGGAAGACGCGCCGAGGTTTACAAAGAAGACTGAAATTGTTATCATGAAGAGCATCAGAATCCGTCCGGATGAAAGGGAAGACAGGCCGGGAACAGCCGTCCTGCGGGACGGGAAAGAGACGGAGGGGACTGCTCTATGGACCGGAGAGGACATCGGATCCGCAGCGTCAGAGAGGACAGTATCGCATGGGAGGAGGGCGTCGAGCCGGGGATGTACCTCGTTTCCGTGAACGGGACGCCTGTAGAGGATGTGTTTGATTACCGCTTTCTGATGAACGACAGCCATGTCGATGTGCTGATCGCTGAGGAAAACGGAGAGGAGACGCTGCTTTCCGTCGACAAGGATCCGGATGAGGATTTCGGCGTTGAGTTCGAAAACGGTCTGATGGACGACTACCGATCCTGCTGCAACCGCTGCATTTTCTGTTTTATCGACCAGATGCCGAAGGGCATGAGAAAGACGCTGTACTTCAAAGACGATGACTCACGGCTTTCCTTCCTTCAGGGCAACTATGTGACACTGACCAATATGGATGATCATGATCTGGACCGCATCATCCGGTACAGGATGGAGCCGATCAATATTTCCGTTCAGACGACGGATCCGGCTCTCCGCGTCCGGATGCTGCGGAACCGCTTTGCCGGCGGACTGCTCCCGAAGATGAGGAGGCTGAAGGAAGCCGGCATCGCGATGAACGGTCAGATCGTGCTCTGCCGGGGATGGAACGACGGAGCGGAACTGGACCGGACGATCCGTGATCTGACCGCCTTCCTTCCCGAGATGCAGAGCGTCTCTGTCGTCCCGGTGGGCCTCAGCCGGTTCCGGGACGGGCTGGAGGACCTGGAGCCCTTCACGCCGGAGGACGCGGCCGGTGTGATCGATCAGATCGAGGGGTGGCAGAAAAAAATCTGGAGCCGGCTTGAGGCTTCCTATGTGCCGGAGCCGGGGGAGGATACGCCGGATCTGATGAGAGGGGCGCCCCGTCATTTCGTCCACGCGTCCGACGAGTGGTATCTGCTCGCAGGACGTCCGCTTCCTCCCGCTGACCGGTATGACGGCTTTCTTCAGTATGAGAACGGCGTGGGCATGCTCCGGCTGCTTCAGGCGGAGAGCGACGCGGCCATCAGCGCCTTTGAGGAGAAAGCAGCCTCAGGGGCTCTTGAAGTGAAGCCCCGGCACGTCACATCCGTCTGCGGAACGCTGGCCGCTCCTTTCATTGAAGAGGTGATGAATAAGACGGCGGCTGCATTTCCCCGGATTCGGGTGGATGTCGTGCCGGTCGTCAATCATTTTTTCGGCGAATCGATCACGGTGACGGGGCTGGTGACCGGCCGGGATCTGATCGCCGCGCTGCTTGAGAGAAAACGGCGCGGGAAGGATCTGGGAGAGGAGATCCTCGTTCCGGTGAACATGCTGCGGGCCGGCGAGCGGGTTTTCCTCGATGACCGGACCGTAGAGGATGTGGAAAGAGAGACAGGACTGCCCGTCCGGGTGGTCTGGGACAGCGGAGAGGACACGGTGCGCGCCGCGCTGGGCCTCGCTCCGGGGAAGAATGAGGACAGACAGACTTATGAGTAGACCGATTGTTGCGATTGTCGGGCGGCCGAATGTGGGCAAATCGACGCTGTTCAATGCGCTGGCGGGCAAGACGATCTCGATCGTCAAAGACACGCCGGGCGTCACGCGTGACCGGATTTATGCGGATGTGGAGTGGTCCGGCTATTCCTTTACGGTGATCGATACGGGCGGAATCGAGCCGGAGTCGGCTGACGTGATTCTCCGCCAGATGCGGGAGCAGGCGCAGATCGCCATCGACACGGCGGACGTGATCATCTTTATGGTGGATCTCAGGTCCGGCCTTTCCGATTCAGACGGAAAGGTGGCGGATATGCTGAGGAAATCGGGCAAACCCGTGGTGCTCTGCGTCAATGCGGTGGACAACTACAAGAAGCAGTCGCCGTACATCTATGAGTTCTACGAGCTGGGCATCGGCGATCCGATCCCGATTTCCGCCGCCAACCGACAGGGAATCGGGGATCTTCTTGATGAAGTGACGAAGGACTTTGACAGCATTCCGGCGGAGGAGGAGACGTCTGAGACGCCCCGTATCGCGGTTGTCGGGAAGCCGAACGTGGGAAAATCCAGTCTGATCAACAAGCTTCTCGGTGAGAACCGTGTGATCGTCTCCGATATCGCGGGAACCACGAGAGACGCGGTCGATACGCCGTTGAAGTGGCACGGGAAGGACTATGTCTTTATCGATACCGCGGGGCTCAGGCGGAAGAGCCGCGTAAAGGAGGAACTGGAGCGGTATACCGTGATCCGTACCGTGACGGCTGTGGAGCGGGCCGACGTGGTGGTTCTCGTGATCGATGCGGTGGAGGGTATCGCCGAGCAGGACGCGAAGATCGCCGGCATCGCCCATGAGCGGGGCAAGGGGATCGTCATCGCCGTCAACAAGTGGGACGCGGTCCCGGATAAGAACGCCCAGAGCACGAAGGAATACGAGCTGAAGGTCCGGCGGATCCTGTCTTATCTGTCCTACGCCGAAATTCTCTTCATCTCGGCGGAGACGGGTCAGCGTCTGCCGAAGCTGTTCGCATCCGTCGATATGGTGCTGGAGAACCAGCGGCGGCGGATTCCGACCGGCGTGCTGAATCAGATTCTGACCGATGCGGTGGCGATGCAGGCGCCGCCGACGGACAAGGGACGCCGTCTGAAGCTCTTTTACATGACGCAGGTGGCGGTGGAGCCGCCGACCTTTGTGATCTTCGTGAACGACAAGGAGCTGATGCATTTTTCGTACACCCGGTATATCGAGAACCAGATCCGTGCGGCGTTCCCGTTCCGGGGGACAAGGCTGAAGTTTATCATCCGGGAACGGTCGGAGAAGGACCGGACGACGATCGACACGAAATAACGGGAGAGGTGAGGGAGTATGCTGTATCGGGTTCTGGCTGTCGTCATCGGCTACTGCTTCGGACTGTTTCAGACCGCGTACCTGCTGGGCCGGAGGAAAGGCATCGATATCCGGAGGGAAGGATCCGGCAATGCGGGCACGACGAACGCGCTCAGAACGATGGGCGTCCGCGCCGGTCTGATTGTCATGGCCGGCGATATACTCAAGTGCATTCTGGCTGTTCTGACCGTCTGGCTTTTAGCCGGCCGGGCTCATCCTGAGATTGATTATCTGCTCCGGGTCTGGACCGGTCTCGGCTGTATCGCCGGGCATAACTATCCGTTCTATATGGGATTCAGGGGCGGCAAGGGCATGGCCTGCACCGCGGGCCTCATCAACTCGATTTCGCTCGTCCTGACAGGGCTTGGTCTTGCGCTCTTCTTCGGGCTGCTTGCGCTGACTCATTATGTGTCTCTGTGCTCGCTGTCCGTCGGCGTGATGTTCTTTATCGGCACTGTCGTGATGGGCCAGACGGGGCATTTTCATATGGCGCAGCCGCAGCTGACGGAGATGTATATTGTGACGGCGGTGATCGTCGCGGAGATGTTCTTCCGCCACAGAGAGAATATCAAACGGCTGCTCCGCGGAACGGAGCGCAAAACCTATATCCTGAAGGGAGCGAAGAACAAATGAGAAAGGTTACAGTGATCGGATGCGGTGCATGGGGGATGGCGCTGGCATCGCATCTTGCCCGTCTCGGGCATGATGTCATCGTCTGGTGCCACTCGGCGGAGATCGCGGAGCAGATGAGAAATGAACGTGCGCTGCCGAAGGTTTTCCCCGGCATCACGTTTCCGGATTACATCCGCTACACGGACGACAGAAAGCGGGCGGCCTCCGAGCGGGATCTGCTGGTATTCGCGGTCGCCTCGCCTTTCACGAGAAGCACGGCGAAGCAGTTCGCGCCGTTCATCCCCGAAGATCAGCGGATCGTGACGGTGACGAAGGGAATCGAGGATGAGACGCTCATGACCCAGACGCAGATTCTCCGCGATGTTCTTCCTGGACGCCGGATCGGCGCGCTTTCCGGCCCGACGCACGCGGAGGAGGTGATCCGGAGTATGCCGACGGCGATCGTCTCCGCTTCTCCGGACCGTGAACTGGCCGAATATGTGCAGGATGTCTTTATGGCTCCGTACTTTCGTGTGTACACGAGCCCGGACGAGCTGGGCGTTGAACTCGGCGGTTCTCTGAAGAACGTGATCGCCCTCGCTTCCGGCATGGTGGACGGTATGGGCGACCAGTTCGGAGACAACTGCAAGGCGGCGCTGATGACCCGCGGCATCCATGAGATGAAGGGACTGGCGATCCGGATGGGCGCGAAGGATGAGACGCTCTCCGGTCTATCCGGTATCGGCGATCTGATCGTGACATGCATGTCACGGCATTCCAGAAATCACCGGGCCGGCATTCTGATCGGGCAGGGAATGTCCTGCACCGATGCGATGAAGGAGGTCGGACAGGTCGTGGAGGGGTACTATTCGGCGAAATCCGCTCTCGGGCTGGCAAAAAAATACGGCGCATCCCTTCCGATCACGGAAGAGGTGAACCGTATCCTGTTCGAGGGAAAACGTCCGAAGGACGCGCTGGTTGACCTGATGATGAGAAACCGGAAGAGCGAGGATCTCGTCAGTGGAGAAGATCTTCCGGAATGCTGGCAACGCGATAGTTCTCGTTGAGTCCGTCAATCGCCTCCATCTCGGAGGCATCCAGTTCAAAGTCGAAGATCTGGCTGTTTTCCAGAAGGCGGTTCAGCCGCACGGATTTCGGAATTACACAGCAGCCTTTCTGAAGAATCCACCGGAGCCCGACCTGAGCGGCGCTCCGGTTGTATTTTTCAGCGATCTGCTTCAGGACGCCGCTTTCCAGATAAGCGCCGCGGGCGAGGGGGGTGTAGGCCTGCACGACGATGCCGTTCTTGAGACAGAAATTCCGGATGCCGTCCTGAACGAAAAGAGGGTGATACTCGATCTGGTTGACTGCCGGAACGATCTCACAGTGATCGAGGAGATCGGAGAGCTGAAATTCATCGAAATTGGATACGCCGATGGCGCGTGCACGTCCGGAGCGATAGATATCCTCGAACACCTTCCATGTATCCAGATAGCAGCCGGGTACCGGCCAGTGAATCAGATAGAGATCCACATAGTCGAGTCCGAGACGCTCGAGGGAACGCTCGAAGGCACCTTCGATGTTTCCGATCCGCTGGGCGTTGTTCCAGATCTTCGTGGTAATGAAGAGCTGTTCCCGCGGCACGCCGGCGGAGGCGACCGCCTTTCCGACGCCGTCCTCGTTCTTATAGGAAGAGGCTGTATCGAAAAGACGATAGCCCATCGGTATCGCGGAGAGGATTGCCTGTTCTGTTTCGTCCGGGGCTGCCTTATAGAGCCCCAGTCCGAGCCGCGGCATCACCACGCCGTTATTCAGAGTCACTGTCGTTTCCATCCGTGTCCCCTTGCATAAAATAGATACTCAAATTATACAGAATAAAAATAAAATAGATCGAACAATATTGTTACAATAGTATTACACTGTGTCAACGAGGTTCAGGCCGTCGCGTTTTTTCCAAAGAGAAGGCGGATTGTCCGATATGGTATCCGGAAAAGGACGCCGAAACAAACTGCGGCTTGCAAACAGATCACAAAAATGTTACATTCGTGTTAAGAATTGAAATAACATGCGGATTATAGAAAAGGAGATGAGCGGATGAAACGTTTTTTGTCAATACTTCTGGCTGTTCTGATGCTGACAGCGGCCGTTCCGGCTGTCAGTGTGCCGGCTGCTTCCGGAGTGAAGTGCGTGGCATCCGGTTCAAGGACAGCCGCCGCTGACGGATACTACTATCTCCTTCCGATGTGTTCAACGAAGTATGTGCTGTCGGTGATGAACGGGTCGAAGAAGAGCGGCGCGGCAGCCACGCTGGGGTACTATTCCTATATGTCCCGGCGGGTCTTCTACCTCTCCAAGGCCCCGGGCGGCACCTATATCATCCGGAATAAGAACTCCGGCCTCTATCTGGGGGCAAAGAACGGAACGAAGAAGCGGGGCGGCGCCATCGTCCAGTCCGGTTCCAAAACAAGCGGAGCGAACCGCTGGTATGTGATCCGGCGCGGAAGCTATTACACGATCCAGAGTTCCCTTTCCCGCTATGTGATGGGCGTGCACAACAACGCGGCGAAGAATGCGCAGATCGTCAATCTGCAGGCGTACTCCAACCGGTCCGGCCAGCGCTGGAAGCTCGTGAAGTACACCCCGGCCAAGACGAACGTGAAGAAGACCGCAGCAAAGCTGAAATACAAGACGACGACGCGAAGCGGCATGACAGCCGCCGACTACGCGGTGCTGAACAACATCCTCGGCGCGGTGGAAACCGGCGGTCAGATCTACGGCAGGAGAAACTACGGCGATTACACGCCGCCCTATGCCGCCAGCAGCAACGAGCATACCTGCACGCTGGGCTGGGCCGCGTTCTACGGCGAGGAGGCGGAGGCACTGGTCCGTCAGATCCGTCAGAGAGATCCGAAGACCTTTGCGAAGATCGACAGCAAGGGGATCATCGCGAGGAAGCTGAGCGTGGACTGGGTGAAAACACGCTGGAGACCCAACTCGACGGAGGTCAGACTCCTGAAGGCCCTGATCACGACCCCGACGGGCATGAAGATCCAGGATGAGATGGCGACGAAGATCGCGAAGGCGTACGCGGCCCGCTGTATGTCCGGTTTTACGAAAAACACATATGCCGTGATGATGTACTGTGAAATCGCCCATCTTGGGGGAAGCGGTGCCGCGTCGAGAATTTTCCGGCGCTGCGGCGGCACCTACAATCTGGACACCATCGTCGCCTCTCTGAAGAAGGACCAGTCCGATACCTCGTCAAGGTACCAGGTCGGAGACGCGATTTTCTGGACAAGACATATGAAATGCGTGGAGTTTATCCAGAGATACGCATAATCCAAAGGAGTATCTGCGCATGAGTGCTTCATACACAGTGATTTTTGTGATGGCCGCGGTGGCGGCCATTTTTGTTCTCCTGATTCTGCGCGGCCAAAAGGAGAGCCGTCAGAGCGGCGAGCGGACCGTGAGGAAGAGCTGGGGAAGCGTCTCCGCGAGAGCCGTCTCAGCCGACGCCATGCAGCGGATCCGGAGCTTTTCGGACGCGCTTGACAGGACGCCGGAAGAATCGAAACCGGACGGAGAACCACAGGAGAGCCCGTCTGTGACGCCGATCGACGACATCACGGCGGAGGATCTTGAGCTGGACCGCTTCTATCAGGCATCTGTGAGGACGATGGCGGCACCGGGAGACGAGGTCTACTACTCGTGGCTGCGTCATCCGCTGCTGGACCCCGGCGCCATCCGCCGGCGGATTCGGCTGGAGGACTTTTTTTCAGAGCATCCGGATGAACGCGAGGCGATTCAGCTGCGCCTTCTTGAAATAGGGCGTGAGAAGGACATTTCATGCTACGGCGCCTTCGAGGCTCTGGATAAGGCGCAGCCGGCGGGCAGGATCCGGTATCTTCTGCTCAGCGCGCTGACCGCGGCAGATCTGGCGCTTCTCTTTTTCCTCCCGCTTCCGGCGGTGCTGATGCTGATACCGCTGATGGCCGTGAACATCAGCGTGCATCTCAGGATGAAGGAGCAGGTCGGGCGGGAGATCCGATATCTTGCGATGCTGATCCGGATGCAGCGTGCGGCCGCCGCGATCGCCGCGCGGCCCTGTGAGGCGATCCGGGACGAACAGAACGTTCTCCGGTCCGCCTCCGCCCGCCTTGCCTCGTTCCGGCGGGGCGCCGTGCTCGTCACGTCAGGCGCGTCGGTCGGCACCGGACCCGGGGATGTGGTCCTCGAGTACGCGAAGCTCTTCTTTCACGCGGATCTGATCCGGTACAACGGCATGCTCAGAGCGTACCGGGAGCACCGCGGGGATGCGCTCGTCGTGTATCGTGTTCTCGGAAATCTGGACGCCGTGATTTCCTGCTCCTCGTATATTGCGTCCCGCCCGCGGATGACGAGACCGGTGTTTGCCGAAGGAAGGACGCTCACGGCGAAGGGGCTTGTTCATCCGCTGCTTGAGCATCCGGTGCCGGCGGATTTCCGATCGGACAGGTGCATGCTGCTGACAGGTTCCAACGCATCGGGCAAGTCGACTTTTCTGAAGGCGGTGATGTACGGGGCACTAATGGCTCAGAGCATCGGTGCGGCAGCGGCTTCCGGATGGGAAGCGCCCTGCTTCCGGATTTTTACGTCGATGGCGCTGAGTGACAGTCTGAAAAACGGAGAGAGTTATTTCGTCGTGGAGATTCGTTCGCTGAAGCGGATTCTGGATGCGGCCGGACAGGAGGGCAGTCCGGTGCTCGCGGCGGTGGATGAGGTGCTGCGCGGAACGAACACCGTCGAGCGGATCGCCGCGTCGTCGCAGATTCTCCGTTATCTTGCCGGAACAAACGCGCTGGTTTTTGCGGCGACCCATGACATCGAGCTGTCGTACCTGCTTCAGAACTGCTGTGAGAACCGGCATTTCGGAGAGACGGTCCGGAACGGGGACGTGACGTTTGACTATCATCTGAGAGAGGGGCGCGCTTCATCCGGGAATGCAATCCGGCTTCTTCGGGCGACGGGCTATCCCGCGGAGGTGACGGAAGCGGCCGGGGCGAGTGCGGCGCGTTTCGAGGCGGACGGTGAGTGGCATCTGGATACGGAGGGAGAACGAAAACGATGACAGAGGTGACGATCTACACGGACGGCGCGGCACGGGGGAATCCGGACGGGCCGGGCGGTTACGGGGCAGTGCTTCTTTATACGGATCCGTCGGGGAAACAGTACAGAAAGGAGCTTTCGGAGGGTTTTGCGAAGACGACGAACAACCGGATGGAACTGATGGCCGTGATCGCCGCGCTCGAGACGCTGAAGCGGCCCTGTGATGTGACGCTGTATTCGGATTCAAAATATGTGACCGACGCGTTCAACCAGCACTGGATCGACGGCTGGCGGAAGCGGGGGTGGACCAAGGCGGACAGAAAGCCGGTGCTCAACCGAGACCTCTGGGAGAGACTGCTCGCGGCCGCTGCGCCTCACCGTATCCGGTGGGTCTGGGTGCGCGGACATAACGGCAACCGGGAGAACGAGCGGTGCGACGCGCTGGCGACGACCGCGGCGGATGCGCTTCGATGAGAATGAGTCTCTGAAGGCAGTCTTCCCGTGAGGCTGCGCCGGGAGACAACGGAGAGGCGCGGGATCGCGGACGACAGGCCGTCCGCGGAGACCGGGGCGGATGGATCTGCCTGCGCACGCCGAACCGCGCCTTGTGTCCCCCGCGTCCGTGTGCTATAGTTTGTTCTGTGTGTTTCCGGAGACGGCTTGTCCCTGACGCGGCTCCGGAGCCGGAAAATCAGCGCCGGACGCGGCGGAACGGACCGCCGGACGGCAAATGGAGGTCGCAGCGTGAAAAAGTATGGGGTCAATGAGCTTCGTGAGATGTTTCTCTCCTTTTTTGAGGAGAAGGGGTGCCTGAGACTGGGCAGCTTCTCACTGGTTCCGCATAATGACAAGTCGCTTCTCATCATCAATTCCGGCATGGCGCCGATGAAGCCGTGGTTTACCGGCCAGGAGATTCCGCCGAGACGCAGGGTGACTACCTGCCAGAAATGCATCCGCACCGGAGATCTTGAAAATGTCGGCAAGACAGCCCGGCACGGCACTTTCTTCGAGATGCTCGGAAACTTTTCCTTTGGCGATTATTTCAAGAAGGAGGCGATCCCCTGGGCATGGGAGTTTCTGACGGAGCGCGTGGGGCTTGATCCCGAACGGCTCTATCCGTCGGTCTATGTGGACGACGACGAGGCGTACAATATCTGGCTCAACGATATGCATGTCCCGGCGGACCACATCTACCGTTTCGGAAAAGAGGACAATTTCTGGGAGCACGGCTCCGGCCCCTGCGGTCCCTGCTCGGAGATCTATTACGACAGAGGGGAGAAATACGGGAACGGTCCGGAAGATGTGATGGGCGGCGAGGGCGACCGCTACATGGAAGTCTGGAATATCGTGTTCTCCCAGTTCAACAATGACGGGCACGGCCATTACACCGATCTGGTTCAGAAGAACATCGATACCGGAATGGGCCTGGAGCGTCTGGCCGTGGCGGTGCAGGATGTCGGATCCATCTTTGACGTCGATACCGTCAAATCGCTTCGGGACCTGGTATGCCGTCTGGCCGGAGGCATCGGCTATGAGGAGCCTGGAACGGAAGAATCCGACGTATCCGTCCGGATCGTGACGGATCACGCCCGCTCGATGACGTTCATGATCTCGGACGGCATCATGCCTTCCAATAACGGGCGCGGCTATGTTCTCCGCCGCATCATCCGGCGTGCTGTCCGCCACGGACGCAAGCTGGGAATACAGGGATCCTTCCTGCCGACGCTGGCGATGAACGTCATAGACGGGTCACGCGACGGTTATCCGGAACTGGAGGAGAAGCGCGACTTCATCCTCAATGTGATCCGCGCCGAGGAGGAAAAGTTCGAGAAGACCTACGGCCAGGGCATGGAGATCCTTGCGTCCATGGAGGAGGAGCTCGAGGGCAGAGGCAGCCGGATCCTTTCCGGAGATGACGCGTTCCGCCTTTATGATACCTACGGTTTCCCGCTGGATAACACGAAGGATATTCTGGCGGAGAAAGGTTTCACGGTTGACGAAGCCGGTTTTGAGGCGGCGATGAAACGGCAGAGGGAAACCGCCCGTCAGGACCGGAAGAATTCGGGCCGGAACGATGAGTACATGGGAGCTGACGCTACCGTTTACGAGGAGATGGATCCGTCAGTCAATTCCGCTTTTGTCGGCTACGGCCGGCTTGAGGCGGATTCGAAGATCGTGGCGATGGCGCTGCTGGGCGATTCCGATTCCGGTGAGGAGAATGCGGTCACCGGGGCGCTGACGGACGGCCAGACCGGAGCCATCATCACATCCGAGACGCCCTTCTACGGGACGATGGGCGGTCAGATCGGTGACAGAGGCGTGATCACCTCCCCGGGCGGAACCTTCGCCGTGGAGAGGACCGAGCATGTTGCAGGGTCGAAGATCGCCCATATCGGACATGTCACGGGAGGCATGTTCCGCACCGGCGACACCGTGACGCTGAAGGTGGACGCGGAGAACCGGTTGGCCATCTGCCGGAACCATTCCGCGACACATCTTCTGCAGCGGGCGCTGCGTGAGGTGCTGGGCAGTCATGTGGAGCAGGCGGGCTCCTATCAGGACGCGTCGAGAACCCGGTTTGACTTCTCACATTTCAAGGCCATGACGCCGGAAGAGCTGAAGAAGGTTGAGGATCTGGTGAACCGGAAGATTGCGGAGGACCTTCCTGTGACCACTGAGGTGATGAGCCTCGATGAGGCCCGGAAGACGGGTGCAATGGCGCTCTTCGGGGAAAAATACGGCGACCGTGTGCGCGTTGTCCGGATGGGGGATTTCTCAACAGAACTCTGCGGCGGCACACATGTCAGCCACACCGGACAGATCCGTCTTTTCAAGATTGTCTCGGAGAACGGCGTGGCCTCGGGTGTCCGGCGTATCGAGGCGCTGACCGGAGACAACGTCATCGCGTGGTACGCGGAACTTGAGAACGAGATGAACGAATCGGCCGCTCTTCTGAAGGCGGCTCCGTCCACGCTGGCGGATCATATCCGCCGGCTCCAGGAGGACCTGAAGGCAGCCCGCTCCGAGAACGAGGCGCTGAAGGCGAAGGCGGCTCAGGCTGCGATGGGCGACGCCGCTTCCGAGGCCGAGGAGATCGGCGGGGTCCGCGTACTGGTTCGGCGGCTGGACGGCGTCGGGATGAACGACATGCGGAATCTCGGCGACGAGCTGAAGGAGAGCCTCGGGGACGCCTACATCATTCTGGCTTCCGTGACCGACGGGAAGGTCAGCCTGATGGCGACGGCGAGCGACGGCGCCGTGAAGAAGGGCGCTCACGCCGGCAATCTGATCCGTTCAGCTGCCCGTATCGTCGGAGGCGGCGGAGGCGGACGCCCGAATATGGCGCAGGCCGGAGGAAAGGATCCGTCAAAGACAGATGAGGCGCTGGCCGAGGCGAAACGGATTGCAGGAGAGCAGCTGGGCTGAGGACGACGGTCCCGCTGGCGCGGCGGTCCGGACCGCGGAGACTGCGGAATTTTCCTGTTGACGGACGGACCGCGGAACGATATAATAGTTACTGTTTGAAAATACCCCAGCAATGGTAAGGGGGAGGTGAAATCTGGTAATGGCTAATGTCATCGTCAAAGAGGGCGAATCTCTTGACAGCGCACTGAGACGTTTCAAGCGCAGCTGCGCAAAGGCAGGCATTCAGCAGGAAATTCGCAAGCGCGAGCACTACGAAAAGCCGTCTGTTCGCCGCAAGAAGAAGTCTGAAGCAGCCCGCAAGAGAAAGTACAACTGACTGAGTGAAGTGGGAAAAACGAAATCGTCCATGCAGATGCGTGGACGATTTTTCTCGTCATGGGGGCGCGGGCTCCCGGCGCGTCTCCGGACGTGCGGAAAGGAGCGGGTAAAAGCGGAACATGACCGATTTTGTCACGACCGGCTGGAAAATCCGTTCGGAGAAGGTGAAGACGCCGCTCAGGCTGATTCTCATTGGCGATCTGCACGACGCGGAGCACGGGCCCGGAAACGACGCTCTGAAAAGAGCGGTACGGGAGGCAGCGCCCGATCTGATCCTCTGCGCGGGCGATCTGATTGTGGGTCGGCCGGGACGGCCGCGGGAAACGGCGCTGGACCTGATGAGTTTCTGTGCGGTTACGGCGCCGGTCTATATGGTGTACGGCAACCATGAAACCCAGCTCCGGCTGTTTCCCGGAGAGGAGGAGCCCTTCCGCCGCCGTCTCGCCGCGACAGGTGTTCATCTTCTGAACAACACAGGAGCTTCTCTTGAAATGAAGGGGACTCCGCTGGTCCTGTACGGCCTTGAGCTGCCGCTTTCCGTATACCGCAAGCTCAGAATCCCGCGACTGACCGACAGCGGTATCACGGAACGGATCGGTCCGGGCCCGGCCTCTGCCGCGTTTTCCGTTCTGCTCGCCCATAATCCCCAGTTCGCGCCGCAGTACGCCCGCTGGGGCGCCGATCTTACCGTCTGCGGGCACTTCCACGGAGGCGTTCTGCGGATCGGACAGAGGTGTCTCTTAAGTCCCTACGGCTTTCCGTTTCCGAAGTACGGGTACGGACACTACGAAACAGACGGACGCCACATGATCGTGACGGCCGGACTTGGCGAACACACGATTCCGTTCCGCATCCACAATCCGATGGAGCTGGCCGTGATCGACATTCTCCCCGCTGAAGAGGCAGAAAATGGGAATTGAAGTTGAACTGAAGGCATTTGACGGTCCGCTGGATCTGCTGCTTCAGCTGATTGAGAAGAATAAAATCAACATCTTTGACATCCCGATCGTCGAGATCACGGATCAGTATCTCGCCTATGTCCGGACGCTTCAGGAGGAAAACCTGGAGGTCATGAGCGAGTTTATGGTGATGGCGGCCGAGCTGATCGCCATCAAGTGCCGGATGCTGCTTCCGAAGGAAGAGGAGCCGGAGACGGAGGAAGAGGATCCGAGGGACGAACTGGTCCGGCGGCTGCTGGAATACAAGACATACAAATATATGTCCTACGAGCTGAGGGACCGGATGGAGGACGCGTCGGGGAGATTCTACAAGGGCGACACGACGCCGAAGGAGGTCAGGCAGTACAGGCCGAAGGTGAATGTGGAGGAGCTGGTCAGCGGACTTACGCTTGAAAAGCTGCATGCGGTCTTTACCCAGGTGCTGAAACGCCAGCAGGACAAGATTGATCCTGTGCGAAGCCGGTTCGGAACCATCGAGAAGGAAGAGGTTTCCCTTCCGGACAAGCTGGAGGCTGTGGCGTCATATGCGAAACAGCACCGGAATTTCTCCTTCCGCGATCTGCTCCGGAAGCAGAGAAGCCGGACACAGATCGTAGTGACTTTTCTCGCTGTGCTTGAACTGATGAAGTACGGTCTGATCACGGCTTCCCAGAAAGAAACGGACGACGACATCCTGATCGAACAGGCTCCGGACGCGGATCTGGAGAGCGTGAGAGAGCAGCTCGCGCAGGAGGAGTTTGTCTGACGGGACACGCGCATCATCGGACCGGAACGGGATCGCGGGCGGACAGGACGGAACCGGGATGAACGGCGCGCATGAACGGCGCGCCCCGGCCGGAGCGCGGGAAGAGAAGGAGACGGAAGGAAATGGAGAAAGACAGAATCGGGGCGGCGATCGAGGCGATTCTCTTTGCGACGGGCCGGGCTGTGACGACGGAAGAGCTTGCGAAGGCGACGGGCACCGGAACGGATGAGCTGAGGCAGGCGGCCGGCGCGCTGATGGAGGAGTGGAATGCGTCCGGACACGGAACGGAGATGATCCGTCTGGAGGATGCGTGGCAGATGTGCACGAGAAAGGACTACTACCCGCAGCTGATCACGCTGGAACTGCATCCGAGGAAGCCGAAGCTGACAGATGTGCTTCTCGAGACGCTCTCCGTGATCGCCTACCGCCAGCCGGTCACGAAGGCGGAGATTGAGCGGATCCGCGGCGTCAACAGCGATCACGCGGTAAACAAACTGGTGGAATATGAGCTGGTCGCGGAGCTTGGAAGAGCGAAGCTGCCGGGCCGCCCGATCCTCTTCGGGACGACACAGGAGTTCCTCCGGCTCTTCGGCGTCACGGCGGCGGACGACCTTCCGGAGATCAGTCCGGTCAAGCTCGAGGACTTCCGGGAGGAGGCCGAGAGCGAGGTGGACGTCGACGTCTGACAACAGTGAAAAAGGCACGCGGGATGACGGAAATCAGGCCGTTCCCGCGTGCCTTCCTTGTTGAATTTGACACGGAGATGCGGTAAGATGTATTCGTTTAAGTTTTTTATAAATTCAATGGAGGACTTACGATGAGTGAGACACAGAATGCTGCAGGCAGACGCATCACTTCTCTGCTTGACGCGAACAGTTTCGTCGAAATCGGTGCTCAGGTCACGGCCAGAAGCACGGATTTCAACCTCTCTGCCGCAAAGACTCCGTCGGACGGCGTGATCACCGGCTACGGAACCATCGATGGCAATCTCGTCTACATCTACAGCCAGGATCCGTCCGTGCTCGGCGGTTCTGTCGGCGAGATGCACGCGAAGAAGATTTCACGGGTCTACCGGCTGGCGAGAAAAACCGGCGCGCCGATTATCGGACTGCTGGATTCCACGGGCCTGAGGCTGGAGGAGTCCACGGACGCGCTTAACGCGCTGGCGTCGATCTACCGGAACGAGGCGATGTCCTCGGGCGTGATTCCCCAGATCACCGCGGTGTTCGGAAACTGCGGCGGCGGTCTTTCGGTGGTGACGGCGCTTTCCGATTTCACCTTCCTCGAGAAGGACGCGAAGCTGTACGTCAACTCGCCGGACGCGCTCAAGGGCAATTCGGCGGACAGGAAGGACACCTCTTCGGCGGATTACCAGATGGCCCAGGGCAACGCGGACTTTGCCGGCAGCGAGACAGAGGTGTACGCCGCGATCCGCGATCTCGTCTCGATGCTTCCCCTGAACAACGAGGACGAGGGTGAAGCCGCGGAAGTCGCCGATGATCTCAACCGCGCGACGACGGGTCTTGCCTCCACGACGAAGGACGCGGCGGAGACGCTGAAGATCCTGAGCGACGGCGGCGTCTTCTTCGAGACAAAGCGGGGCTTCGCGGACAGCATGGTGACCGGCTTCATCCGTCTCAACGGCTATACGGTCGGCGCGGTGGCCAACCGCGGCGCTGATACCGCGCTGCGCGCGAGGGGACTCGAGAAGGCCGCGGATTTCATCGGCTTCTGTGACGCCTTCAACATCCCGGTGCTCACGCTGGTGAACGCGGCATCCTTCAATGCCTGCGAGTGCACGGAAAAGCTCGCTCAGAAGGCGTCTGCGAAGCTGGCGTTCGCCTACACGAACGCCACGGTGCCGAAGGTGACGGTGGTCACAGGCAGGGCATACGGCACTCCGTATGTGCTGATGGGTTCGAAGGGCCTCGGGGCTGATATGGTCTTCGCATGGCCTGACGCCGAGATCGGCACGATGGATCCGAAGATGGCCGCGAAGGTTCTCTGCGGCGACGCCGACGCGAAGAAGCTGAAGGAGACGGCCGATGCCTATGAGGCGCTTCAGCAGAACGTGAACTCCGCGGCGGCCAGAGGCTATGTCGATACGGTGATCAGCGATGCCGACACGCGCAAGTATGTCATCGGCGCGTTCGAGATGCTCTGGACGAAGAGAGAAGACCGTCCGGACAAGAAGCACGGCACAGTCTGAGAAAGGCGGCACGGATGAAAAGACTCAAATATATGATCATCGCGCTTCTGTGCGTGATGATGATTTCCGTCGGGCTGACCGGATGCGGGCAGAAGACGTCCTCCGAGATGGAGGCCGAGGCTCAGGAAAGCATCCAGTCGGAGAATCTGGCGGACGTCAAAACCTACACGGAATCGCTGGCGTCTCTGCTCAAGAGCGTCACATACCAGCAGTATACGGAGGCGGTGAAGGCCGGAACGGTTTCCTATTTCTCCCACGCCTTCGACAACGACCTGACATACCGCTGGAAGGAATTCAACGATGCCCACGGAGCCGTCAAGGATGTCTCCGTACTGGACGCGGACAAAGAGGACGAAGGTTTTTCGGACCGGATCATTCTGACGGGCGAGGACGGAAAGCAGATGCTTCTGACCGTCACCTACAACAAGTCCATGACACCGGTCTCCAGCACGATCGCGGATTACAGTGATGATTCGAAGGAGACGCTCGGCACGAAGCTCGCGACAGCCGGCGTCAACACGGCAACCGGACTGCTGGTGGTCTTTGTGATTCTGGTCGGGCTTTCCCTGATCATTTCCCTGTTCCGCTTCGTCGGAAAGGCCGGCGAGGTGAAGCCGCAGAACAAGGACGCAGCCCCGAAGGCGGCAGCGCCGGCGGCGGCGCCTGTCCGGAAAGAAGCTTCCGAGGAGGTCAGCCTGGCTGACAATCAGGAACTTGCCGCGGTGATCGCGGCGGCAATCGCAGCAGCAGAGGACAAGCCGGCGGAGGGCTATGTAGTCCGCTCTATCAGACGGCTCCACAACAACAAATGGCATTGAGAGCCCGCGTGGCAGGAGGAAAAAATATGAAAAATTATACGATTACGGTCAATGGCACCGCATACAGCGTAACAGTGGAAGAGGGACAGACATCCGCACCGGCGGCGGCCCCGAAGGCGGCACCGGCTCCTGCGGCGGCTCCGAAGGCGGCACCGGCTCCTGCTCCCGCACCGGCTGCTCAGGGCGCGGCTGGCTCCGTGGAGGTCAACGCGACGGTTCCGGGCAAGGTGCTCAACATTCCGGCTCATATCGGCGATACCCTCAAGGCCGGTGATCCGATTGTCGTTCTCGAGTCCATGAAGATGGAGATCCCGGTGGTCGCGCCTCAGGACGGCACCGTCGCTTCGATCAACGTCACGGCAGGACAGCAGATCGAGTCCGGTGATCTTCTGGCGACCATGAACTGACAATGGAGGTTAGTAGATGAGTATTCTCGACACGTTGTCGAATCTGGCGAACCAGACCGCCTTTCTCTCGCTGACGTGGGGCAACTACGTCATGATCGTGGTGGCGCTGATTTTCCTGTATCTGGCAATCAAAAAAGGTTATGAACCGCTTCTGCTGGTTCCGATCGCCTTCGGCATGCTTCTGGTCAACATCTATCCGGATATCATGCTGAGCCCGGCGGATTCGTCCAACGGCGTGGGCGGTATGCTGTACTATTTCTATACGCTTGACAAGTGGAGCCTTCTCCCCTCGCTGATCTTCATGGGCGTCGGCGCGCTGACCGATTTCGGTCCGCTGATCGCCAACCCGATTTCGTTCCTGATGGGAGCGGCGGCACAGCTCGGCATCTACATCGCCTACTTCCTGGCGATCCTGATGGGCTTCAACGGGAAGTCCGCCGCGGCTATCTCCATCATCGGCGGCGCGGACGGCCCGACCTCGATCTTCCTCGCCACGAAGCTCGGACAGACGGATCTGCTCGGCCCGATCGCGGTGGCGGCCTATTCGTATATGTCGCTGGTTCCGATCATCCAGCCGCCCGTGATGAAGCTCTTCACGACGGAGAAGGACAGAAAGATCCGTATGGATCAGCTTCGTCCGGTATCGAAGCTCGAGAAGATTCTCTTCCCGATCGTCATCACCATCGTGGTCTGCATGATTCTTCCGACGACGGCTCCGCTGGTCGGCATGCTGATGCTGGGCAATCTGTTCCGTGAGTCCGGCGTGGTCAACCAGCTGACCGAGACGGCCAGCAACGCGCTGATGTACATCGTCGTCATCTTCCTCGGCACATCGGTCGGCGCCACGACCAGCGCGGAGGCCTTCCTCAACGTCAGCACGCTGAAGATCGTGGTACTCGGCCTGGTTGCCTTTATCTCCGGTACGGCAGGCGGTGTCTGGCTGGGCCAGCTGCTGAAGAACGTGACGCACGGAAAGATCAATCCGCTGATCGGCTCCGCCGGCGTTTCCGCCGTTCCGATGGCGGCCCGCGTATCGCAGAAGGTCGGCGCGGAGGCGGATCCGACCAACTTCCTTCTGATGCATGCCATGGGTCCGAACGTGGCCGGTGTCATCGGCACGGCTGTCGCGGCCGGTACCTTTATGGCAATCTACGGCATCTGACGGCAAAGACCGGACGGGGGTGCAGGCGGCTGCATGTTCCGCACGCGTTTCCGTCCGGCGATCAACTACATTTGGAGGAAATCACACATGGCTGAAGCAGTGAAAAAACCTGTTCAGATTACTGAAACCGTGCTGCGTGATGCTCACCAGAGTCTGATCGCGACACGTATGACGACCGAGGAGATGCTCCCGATCGTCGATAAGATGGACAAAATCGGCTTCCGCGCGGTAGAATGCTGGGGCGGCGCGACCTTCGACGCGGCACTCCGCTTCCTGCATGAGGACCCGTGGGACCGTCTCCGCAAATTCCGCGCCGGCTTCAGGAACACGAAGCTTCAGATGCTGTTCCGCGGTCAGAATATCCTCGGCTACAAGCCGTATCCGGATGACGTGGTGGAGTACTTCGTTCAGAAGTCCGTCGCCAACGGCATCGATGTGATCCGGATTTTTGACTGCCTGAACGATCTGAGAAACCTCGAGACGGCGACGAAGGCGACCAAGAAGGAGGGCGGCGAGGCCCAGGTGGCGCTGAGTTATACGCTCGGCAAGGCCTATACGCTCGATTACTGGGTCAGGATGGCGAAGGAGATCGAGTCTCTCGGCGCGGACTCCATCTGTATCAAGGACATGGCCGGCCTTCTCCTTCCGTACAAGGCGACCGAGCTTGTGAAGGCGCTGAAGGAAAACACAAAGCTTCCGATCGAGCTTCACACCCATTACACATCAGGCGAGGCGTCCATGACCTATATGAAGGCCGTGGAGGCGGGAGTCGATGTCCTCGACTGCGCGATGAGCCCGTTCGCGCTGGGAACATCCCAGCCGGCGACGGAAGTGATGGTGGCCGCGTTCCAGGGGACGCCCTACGACACCGGGCTTGATCTGCAGGCTCTGGCCGAGATCGCGGATTACTTCCGTCCGATTCGGGAGAAGTATCTTGAAAACGGCCTGATGAACCCGAAGAACCTCGGCGTCAACATCAAGACGCTGCAGTATCAGGTGCCGGGCGGCATGCTTTCCAACCTGACGAATCAGCTGAAGAAGATGCACGCGGAGGACAAGTTCTACCAGGTGCTGGAGGAGGTCCCGAAGGTCCGCGAGGATATGGGCGAGCCGCCGCTGGTCACGCCGTCCTCTCAGATCGTCGGTACGCAGGCCGTCATGAACGTCCTCACCGGCGAGCGCTACAAGGTCGTCCCGGGCGAGACAAAGGATATGTTCCTCGGCAAGTACGGCAAGACGACGCTGCCGGTCAACCCGGAGATCCAGAAGAAGGTGATCGGGGACGAGAAGCCGATTACCTGCCGTCCCGCGGATCTGCTTGAGCCGGGTCTTCCGAAGTTCGAGCAGGCTGTGGCTCCGTACAGGAAGCAGGATGAGGACGTGCTCACGTACGCTCTGTTCCCGGAGGTCGCACTGGACTATTTCAAGTACAGGGATGCTCAGGACACCGGCGTTGATGTGAAGAAGGCGGACAAAGAGAACAAGGCGTATCCTGTCTGATCGATTCTGAGATCAGACGGTATCTGCACCCGGGACGGCCAGCGCTGCTCCGGGTGCATCGCTATGGAGGAAACCATTTGAAGCAGGTTGTGATCATCGGCGGAGGGGCCGCGGGCATGATGTGCGGCCTTCTCGCTGCGAAAGGCGGATGCGGCGTCACGATCGTGGAAAAAAACGCGAAGCCCGGACGAAAACTGTATATAACAGGCAAGGGACGGTGCAATCTGACGAATGACTGTACGGAAGAAGAGTTCCTCGCTCATGTGATGTCGAATCCGAAATTCCTTTACAGCGCGATCTACGGATTCAGTCCGCGGGAAACCGTGAGATTTTTTGAGTCGATGGGGCTTCCGCTGAAAACCGAACGGGGCCGGCGCGTGTTCCCTGTCTCTGACCGGTCCGCAGACGTGATCGACACTCTCAGCCGGAATCTCCGGCGGGCGGGAGCGAAGATGATGCTTCAGACGGAGGCGGAGGAGCTCCTGACCGGGACGGAAGGCCGCGTGCGGGGCGTACGGATCCGGAGGTCCGGCAGGACGGAGGATCTTGCGGCGGACGCTGTGGTGGTTGCGACCGGAGGACTGTCCTATCCGGGTACCGGATCGACCGGCGACGGCTTTCGGTTTGCAGACCGGATGGGGATGCCGGTCAGTGAGACCTCTCCTTCACTGGTTCCGATTGTCTGCGCGGAGGAATATGTTAAGGAGATGCAGGGCCTCTCCCTGCGGAATGTATCACTTCATGTCCGGAGCGGAAAAAAAGAACTGTTCGCGGAGCAGGGCGAGATGATGTTTACCCACTTCGGCATCACCGGCCCGCTGGTCCTCAGCGCCAGCGCCGTGGCCGGTCATCTGATCGGAGTGAAGCCGCTGACCGCGTGGATCGATCTCAAGCCGGCTCTGACAGAGGAGCAGCTGACCGCGCGCTTTCTGCGTATGACCGCAGAAGGACCCAATCGGGAACTGAAGAGTGTCCTCGGACAGCTGTATCCGGGGAAAATGCAGGCCGTGATGCCTGAGGTGGCCGGGGTGGACCCGGAGCGGCGGCTCCGCGATCTGACGAGGGGCGAGCGCGAGGCGCTGGTCCGCGCAACCCTTCATCTGCCGCTTACCTTCACTGCTCTCAGAGGATACAATGAGGCGGTGATCACCAGAGGGGGCGTGGACGTCAGAAGGATCGACGCGGGCAGCATGAGGGCGAAGGATCGGGACAATCTCTATTTTATCGGGGAAGTGCTGGATCTGGACGCGCTGACCGGGGGCTACAACCTGCAGATCGCGTGGAGCACGGCTGCGGCCGCGGCGCGGGATCTGACGAAGGATACAGGAAAGGAGCAGAGATGAAAATCGCGATTGACGGACCGGCCGGCGCCGGGAAGAGCACGATTGCCCGTCTGGTGGCGAAGCGGATGCACGCGGTGTATGTGGACACCGGCGCGATGTACCGGGCAATGGGACTGGCGGTGCTGAGAATGGGTATCCGTCCGGAGGACGGCGAGGCGGTCGGACGGGCGGCGGAGGAGACGTCCGTCTCCATCGTCTATCGGGACGGATGTCAGCATGTGCTGCTGAACGGAGAGGATGTGACGGAGCATCTGCGGGGAGAGGCGGTCGGCAATGCGGCCAGCGCGATCTCGGTCTATCCGGCGGTGAGAACGAGACTGGTAGCACTCCAGCGAGAGCTGGCCGCCGGTCAGGATGTGGTCATGGACGGACGCGACATCGGGACCGTCGTGCTGCCGGACGCGGAAGTCAAGGTTTTCCTGACCGCCTCAGCCCGTACGAGAGCGGTCCGCCGTTACCTTCAGGAGCGGCAGGCGGAGGGCGCCGAACCGGAGACGGAGAGTGACGAGGCAAGGAACGAGATCGCCCGCATCGAGAAGGATATCGAGGAGCGTGACAGACGGGACACAAGCCGGGCCGAATCCCCGCTTCGAAAGGCTTCGGACGCGGTGCTGATTGATTCGTCGGAGATGACAGTCGGAGACGTTACGGAGAAAATCCTCGTTCTTGCCGGAAAGGCGGCCGCCCTATGAGCGTCACGGTAGCCGCCAGCGCCGGATTCTGCTTCGGAGTGAAACGGGCTGTGGGGCTTGCTTACCGGGAGGCTGCTCTGGCCGGCGCCGAAGGACGGAACGTGTACACGATGGGTCCGATCATCCATAACGAAGCGGTGGTCGGCGATCTCCGGGAGAAAGGCGTACGCATCATTGACGATCAGTTCCGGTGCGAGGAGGACGGATCCGTTCCGCCGGCCGGCTCGACGATCATCGTCCGTTCCCACGGCATCACCCGCGCGATGCACCGGCAGCTGGAGGAGAGCAGCTGGCGGATCGTGGACGCCACATGTCCCTTTGTGGGCAAGATCCACCGGATCGTATCGGAAAAAAGCCGGGCGGGCCATCCGATCATCATCATCGGCTCACCGGATCACCCGGAGGTGCAGGGGATCCGGGGGTGGGTCAGCGGTCCCTGCGCGGTGGTCGGATCGGAGGCGGATCTCCCTTCGATTCCGTTTTCGAAGGATTATGAGATCTGCGTTGTGTCTCAGACGACATTCAACTATGAAAAATTTCAGGAATTGGTTGAAAAGATTGAGAATCTGGGTTATCATGTAGTAGTTACGAATACCATCTGCAATGCAACACAGGAACGTCAGAGCGAAGCGCTTCAGCTGGCCAAACAGTCCGATGTCATGATCGTCATCGGCGGAAAGTCTTCCTCGAACACGCAGAAGCTTTATGAGATCTGCCGGAGGGAATGTCCTCACACGTACTACATTCAGTCCGCCGCGGATCTCGCGTCTGTCAGTATCCCATCAGATAGGTGCGTAAGTATTACAGCGGGGGCATCGACCCCAAATACAATAATCCAGGAGGTTTCACTTAAATGTCAGAAGAACTGAGCTTTGAACAGATGCTCGACGAGAGCTTCAAGACTATTAGAAATGGAGAGGTCGTTGAAGGCACTGTTCTTGACGTGAAACCGGATGTTGCCTATCTCAACATCGGTTACAAGTCAGACGGAATTCTCACCAGTGCCGAGTACAGCAATGAAAAGGATGTTGACCTGACGACCAAGATGCAGGTCGGTGACAAGATGGAAGTGAAGGTCCAGAAGGTCAACGACGGCGACGGCCAGGTGATCCTTTCCTACAAGCGCCTTGCGGCTGAGAAGGGCAACAAGCGGATCGAGGAAGCGTTTAACAACAAGGAGGTGCTGAAGGCGAAGGTTTCCCAGGTCCTCAACGGCGGTCTGACCGTGCTCGTCGAGGATACCAGGGTCTTCATCCCGGCTTCGCTTGTCTCTGATGTCTATGAGAAGGATCTGAGCAAGTATGCGGATCAGGAAATCGAGTTCCGCATCACGGAGTTCAATCCGAGAAGAAGAAGAATCATCGGTGACCGCCGTCATCTGATCGTCGAGCGCAAGCAGGAGGCTGCGAAGGAGCTGTTCTCCCGCATCCAGATCGGCGATGTGGTCGAGGGAACGGTCAAGAACGTCACGGATTTCGGCGCATTCGTCGATCTGGGCGGAGCGGACGGCCTTCTTCATATTTCCGAGATGTCCTGGGGCCGTGTGGAGAACCCGCACAAGAACTTCCATGTGGGTGACCAGCTTCGCGTCATGATCAAGGATATCAAGGATGACAAGATTGCCCTGTCTCTGAAGTTCCCGGATGAGAATCCGTGGATCGAGGCATCTGAGAAATTCGCGACCGGCTCCATTGTCAAGGGCAGAGTTGCGAGAATGACGGACTTCGGTGCGTTCGTTGAGCTGCTTCCGGGCGTTGATGCGCTGCTTCATGTCTCCCAGATCAGCAGACAGCATGTGGATAAGCCGTCCGACGTGCTCCGAATCGGTCAGGAGATCGAGGCGAAGGTTGTCGATTTCAATGCCGACGACCGCAAGATCAGCTTGTCGATGAAGGCGCTCGAGAATGAGCCGCAGAACGAAGATAACTGAGTACGGAGCGGAGGTAGCTGTTTATCCGTTTCTCATCAGTGAGAAATGCATCCGAATACGGAACAAGATGAAAGCAGTTCGTACGAACTGCTTTTTCTTTTCGGCTTTTATCCACGTACCGTGCGACGGAGACATGGACGGCGTAGCCTTCCTCCGGCAGATACCGGTAGTTGGCGGTATCCGTGTGATAAACGCGGAGCTGACCACCGGATACATGGACGCCGAGTCCAGCCTCCGTTCCGTGACAGGTAAGATGAAACGGGGCGTCGTGGATGGACGCGTTGCCCGCGAAGGAACCGTTCAGGCCGAGCCGGTACTGAAGCAGATCTCCCTCCCTTTCTGCCTGAAGCAGTCTGAAGTGTCCGTCCAGCAATGAAAGAAAATGACGGTATGTCAGGACGCGGAGGGTTTGCTCGGCGTCCGTTCCGCCGACAGGTTCAAGAGGAGAGGCCAGATCGCGAAGACGCCGCGAGGGCAGCCCGAGCAGAGTGCGGATCGGAGAAAGAGAGAGAAAGAGATCCTCGATTCCTGTGCCGGCAAGAGGATTGACCAGTCCGTATGCCTTGTACTTCGCGTTGAGGTACGGGATGTCGAAGGCTTTCCCATTATAAGTGACCAGCGTCCGGACATTCTCGACAAGAGACCGGAGATCGTTGAGCAGCCGGTATTCCTCCTCATCATTTGAGGCGGCCAGAACTGTCTCCGTGAACGTTCCGGCCGAAGAACCGGGGGCGATGAGCGCGACGGATGTAAGGCGGCTTGTCCGCCAGTAGCGGCCGGTTGTTTCAATATCAAGGATCTGTTCGTTTTCATTCAGCTCGGAGCCGGGCACGGACAGCGTTTTCTGTGTCATAGGATTTTCCTCCGTTTCGGAGTATACTGTTGCCGGATATCAGGAGGCCGGTCTGTCCTTCGCGGGCGGTCCGGCAGGAACAGTATAGCACACTCGGACCGATGCCGCGAAATGCCGCAGAAGAATGGAATGGATACGGACGGATCGGACAGCACCCGAAGGGAGTCAGCTATGTACGCATATATTACCGGAACCGTCGCGGAGGTGACGGAGGAAACCGTGGTGATCGACAATCATGGGATCGGATACCGGATCTTTGTCCCGGCCGGCGTGGCGGACTCGGTTTCCGTAGGAAGCGAGGAAAGGCTGTATACTTTTTTTTCCGTCCGGGAGGACGCGATGCAGCTCTTTGGATTTCTCTCGAAGGATGATCTCGAGATGTTCCGCCTGCTGCTCGGCGTCAGCGGGATCGGACCGAGAGGCGCGCTCGGCATCCTGTCCGTCCTGAACGCGGACGACCTCCGCTTTGCCGTGCTTTCGGACGATGCGGCCGGAATTTCGAAGGCGCCCGGCATCGGGAAGAAGACGGCGCAGAAGGTGATCCTCGAGCTCAAGGACAAGCTTGATCTGGCGGATGCATTTGAAAAAAAGCAGGAGCATGCGCAGCAGGGAAGCGTAAAGGAGACCGGAACGGAATCGGAGGCGGTGATGGCGCTGACCGCCCTCGGATATTCGAACTCCGAGGCCTTCCGTGCGGTACGGAGCGCGGAGGAGAAGGAACCGGGCACGGATACGGAAGGACTGATCCGGCTTGCGCTGAAGGAACTGTACCGCTGAGAGGCAGGATAAGCAGGGAGCAGGAAGGAGGAGGCGATGGCGAGAAAGATTGTGACAGGAACCGAGGAGATGCCGGAGGACCGGGCTCTCGCATCGGACCATATCCGCCCGCAGTCGCTCGACGAGTACATCGGCCAGCAGAAACTGAAGGAAAACTTAAGCGTCAGCATCGAGGCGGCGCGGCTCAGAGGCGACCCGTTGGATCATGTGCTGCTCTACGGGCCGCCGGGACTGGGCAAGACGACGCTGGCCGGCATCATCGCCAACGAGATGGGGACTTCTCTTAAGGTCACAAGCGGTCCGGCCATCGAGAAGCCGGGAGAGATGGCGGCGATTCTGAACAGTCTGAAGCCCGGCGACGTCCTCTTTGTGGATGAGATTCACCGTCTGGCGCGTCAGGTGGAGGAGGTCCTCTATCCCGCCATGGAAGATTACGCCATCGACATCGTGATCGGAAAGGGTCCGACGGCCCGGTCAATCCGGCTGGATCTGCCGCCTTTCACACTGGTAGGCGCGACGACCCGACCGGGGATGCTGTCCGCCCCGCTGCGTGACCGGTTCGGGGTGGCGGGTCATCTCGACTACTATTCGGTCGATGAACTCAGTGCGATCATCCGGCGGACGGCCGGAAAACTTCATGTCGAGATCGACGGGCGGGGAACGGAGGAACTCGCGAGACGCTCAAGAGGGACGCCTCGTCTGGCGAACCGGCTGCTGAAGAGGGTCCGTGACTATGCGATGGTGCGCTTTGACGGCCGGATCACATCCAGAGTGGCCTCGGAGGCGCTGGACCTTCTTGAGGTGGATCAGTTCGGACTGGAGAAGCTGGACCGGGATATTCTGGAGACGATGATCGTCCGCTTCTCGGGCGGGCCGGTGGGACTGGATACGCTGGCTTCCTCAATCGGAGAGGATTCGGGAACCATCGAGGACGTCTACGAGCCTTACCTGCTGAAGACGGGATTCCTCGTCCGTACGCCGAGAGGGCGGATGGCGACACGCAGGGCCTACGAGCATCTCGGCTACGACATGCCAGAGGGAGAAGGGTGAAGCCTTTACTTTTGGTTCGTTTTCAGTATAATGACAGTATATGGAAAACCGGAGGTGCTCATGTCTGAGAAAAATTCAGTCCAGGTTCTGATCGGCGGCAAGGTCGTCCGGCTCTCTGGCTACGAGAGCGAAGAGTATCTGGAGAAGGTCGCGCACTATATGAACCACAAGCTGGATGAGCTCGGCACCCTGTCCGGCTGGCGGAGGATGACGCAGGACCAGAAGAACACGCTGCTGTCCCTCAACATCGCGGACGATTATTTCAAGGCGAAGGAGCGGGCCGAGAACCTTGAGGACGAGGTGACGGGGAAGGACAAGGAGCTGATGAGTCTGAAGCAGGAGCTGGCTTCGCTTCAGGTTATGATGGAGAACATGAAGAAGGCCGGACAGAAACGCTGAGCAGGTGACAGGGGTGACCGCCGGATGGCGATCACCCCTTTTTCGTAGTGCGCGCTTTTTCAGATTGAACGGAAACAGAGCGGCCGCAGCCTTCACGGCTGCAGGGCAACAGGAGCGGAAAGATGGGAAATAAAATGGAACTGCTGGCGCCGGCGGGATCGGTGGAAGGGCTGAAGGCCGTGATCGCGGCCGGTGCGGACGCGGTCTATATCGGAGGAAGCCGTTTCGGAGCCCGCGCCTATGCTCAGAATCCGGAGGAAGCCGAGCTGGTCGGAGCGATCGATTACGCGCATCTCCGGAATGTGAAGGTGTACCTCACAGTGAACACGCTGCTGAAGGAACGGGAGATGGACGATCTGGTGCCGTATGTAAGGCCGTATGTCGAAGCCGGCGTGGATGCTGTGCTTGTGCAGGATTTCGGCGTGCTGAGGCGGCTGCACCGGTCGTTTCCGTCGCTGCCGCTTCATGCCAGCACGCAGATGAATGTCACGGGCGCGGCCGCCGCAAGGATGCTGGCCGGATACGGCGTGACCCGGGTGGTGCCGGCCAGAGAGTTGTCTCTTCCAGAGATCCGCCGGATCCGCGAAGCCGGACCGGAGGTGGAGGTCTTTGTGCACGGCGCTCTGTGCGTCTGCTATTCCGGTCAGTGCCTCTACTCCAGCATGATCGGAGGGCGGAGCGGAAACCGCGGACGCTGCGCCCAGCCGTGCCGGCTGCTGTATCTGAAGGATGACGAGCGATTTACAGGGCGGACTTCCATACTGGAGGAAAAACAGGCCCGGCATTTTCTGAGCCCGAAGGACCTGTGCGCTGTAGACCTGCTTCCCGAGCTGGCCGGTGCGGGCGTCGATTCTCTCAAGATCGAGGGACGGATGAAGCAGCCCGAGTATGCGGCCGGCGTCGTGTCGGTTTACAGAAAGTACCTTGACCTTCTGGAACGAAATCCTTCGGATTACCGGGTGGCGCAGGAGGACCGGAGCTTCCTTTACGATCTTTACAACCGGAGCGGCTTCACCGACGGGTATCTTCACCGGCATAACGGACCGGAGATGATGGCGCTGGTGAAGCATGAGCTGACGTCTGAGGAGACGGAGCGGAGGCACGCGCTGTACGCGGAGATGCATCGATGCTTCATGGACAGGGAGAAAAAGGTGCCGCTCCGGATCGAGGCGGCCGTTTTCGCCGGCCGACCGGCCGAGGCGTCGTTCACGGCGGGCGGCAGGACGGTTCGCGTCACCGGAGATCCTGTCTCCGCGGCGAAAAGCCAGCCTCTTGATGAAGCGAAGATCCGTGCCAATATGTCAAAGACAGGGGAGACGGATTTTGAAGCCGTGTCGGTCCGCGTCCGTACGGACGGATGCAGCTTTCTTCCGGTCAAATCGCTGAATGAGCTCAGAAGAGCGGGGGTCGGGGCGCTCAGAGACGCACTGACTGCGGAATGGAGACGCCTCCCGGGAACGGAAGCGGAGGAGAATGCCCGGCAGCCGGCTGAGGAGACGGGAAACGGGGAAACGGCGCCTTCGGAAGCGGTGCAGACCGTTATTCCTGCCGCTTTCTCCGCTCCGGGAGGTCTTCCGGAGCTCAGCGTGCTGGTTTCGACGGAAGAGCAGCTTGAGGCTGCGATGGAGAGTGCAGCGGATCAGGTACTCGTCGAGAGTTCGCTCCTGCTTTCGAAGACGGATCCGGCATCCGCCGCGGAACGGATTTCCTCCGCGCTGAAGCGGAAGAGGAAGACCTTCGGCGTGGCTCTTCCGTTTGTCAGCCGGGATACGCCGGCCGACCGGAAACTGAAGAATCTTGCCGTCCGTCTTCCGGGAACCGGCTGCGGCACATTGCTGACCCGGAGCCCGGAAATGTTGGCACGTCTCCGGGAAGCCGGGCTGACTTCTCTTGTCCGGGCGGACGCGGGGCTCTACACCTTCAACCGGGACGCCGAGGCCTTTCTTGAGGATACGGGCGTCACAAGGCTGACCGCGCCGCTCGAGCTCAACCGTTACGAGCTGGCGGAGCGGGACAACCGGTCCAGTGAGCTGATTTTATACGGCCGCATTCCGCTGATGATCACGGCTCAGTGTCTGGTGAAAGAGACGGTGGGCTGCACCGGCCGTTCGGAGAGGCATACGCTTACCGACCGGACGGGCGCCAAATTCCTTGTCGGCTGCGATTGCATTTTCTGTTATAATGAGGTTCTGAACAGTGTGCCGCTGATGCTGTTTGATGAGATGAAGACGATACAGAGTCTTGGTTTTCCCGGAGTGCGGGTACAGTGCACAGTTGAGACGGGAGCGGAAACCCGCCGGCTTCTTGAGATGGCGCGCTGCGCACTCAGAGGAGCGGAAATCCGTTTCGGCGGGAGGTTTACGCGGGGACACTTCTTACGGGGAGTCGAATGATCTATGACGATAATGAATTCCATCCTGCGCATTGCCGCGTCTGCGACGAAGTATCTCTTCATCGTCCTGATGCTGCTGTATGTGCTCCGGGCCTATCTGTATCTGGCCCGTTCCGATGAAGAGAAGAAAAACAGGGAGATCAGCGGACAGAGGCGGATTCTGGTTCTGATGGTGCTGCTCGGATACGGCATCATCATCGCCAATGAACGGACGCTGCTCTCCGTGGCGCTGATGGCCGGAATTCTGCTCTATCATCTGGTTACGATTCTCTGCTACCGCCTTCTCTATCCCGATGCCTCTATGCTGCTGGTCAACAACATGCTGATGCTGCTGGACATCGGCTTTATCATGATCGGGCGGCTGAATCTGACGGAGGCGCTGAAGCAGTTCATCATCGCGGCGGCCGGCACCGTCATCGCATTTGTCATCCCGGTGATCGTGCGCCGCTGGATGCGTCCGCTCCGGCGCCTGACGTGGCTCTACGCGGGGGTGGGAATTCTGGCCCTTCTGGGCGTGCTGGCGCTGGCGAAAATCAGCGGCGGAGCGAAACTCTCCATCTCGGTCGGGGGCATCACGATCCAGTTCTCGGAGCTCGTGAAGATCACGCTGGTTTTCTTCCTGGCCTCCAAGCTGTCAAGGGATGTGTCCTTCCGCAGCGTCGCGATCGCCACCGCGGCAGCGGCACTTCATGTCATCATCCTCGTCCTATCCACCGACCTCGGAACCGCGCTTGTGTTCTTCATCACCTATATCGTGATGACCTATGTGGCGACGCGGCGGCCTGTCTACGCGCTGGCGGGACTGGGCGGCGGCGCGCTGGCCTCGGTCGGAGCCTATCATCTGTTCGGCCATGTGCGGCAGCGCGTCACGGCCTGGAAGAACCCGTTCGCGGTCTATGATACCTCCGGCTACCAGATCGTGCAGGGCCTGTTCGCCATCGGGGCCGGAGGGTGGTTCGGCTGCGGGCTCTATCAGGGCCGGCCCGATACGATTCCGGTCGCGACCAAGGACTTTATTTTTGCCGCGATCTGTGAGGAGTTCGGCGGACTGTTCAGCATCGGCCTCCTGCTCGTATGCATGAGCATGTATCTGCTGATCTGCAATATCTCGATGCTGATCCGGAACCGGTTCTGCAAGCTCGTCGCGATCGGACTCGGGACTGAGTACGCCTTTCAGGTGTTTCTCACGGTGGGAGGTGTCACGAAATTTATTCCGATGACCGGCATTACCCTTCCTCTGGTGAGCTACGGAGGCAGCTCGGTGGTCAGCACGATCACCATGCTGGCCATCATCCAGGGCCTCTACATTCTGAGGGAGGAAGAGGAGTGAAAACGGCAGACGGGTTCTGACGGCAACGATACAGACGGTGAGGAAATGCGATTGAGACGATCACGGAAAAGAAGCGGCGAGACGCAGTCGGTCAACGAGGACGTGCGCGAGATTCTGGAAGGCCGCGGAGACGGACAGTTAAAGAGGGAAACCGGTCCGGAGATCTATCCGGGTATGGAGGACCGGGGCATCGGGTCGGTGCGGGAAGCGGCACCCGGAGAGCGCGGAACGCACCGGATCAGCCGGACGGAGGACGGCACCGGGAGGCGCCGCGCGGAGGCGGAGAACGAGAGATACAGAAGAACACCGGAGCGCGGAGAACGCTTTGGTGAGCCGGATCGCGCCGCATATCGGGAAGCGCCGGGATACCCATCTCAGGAGAGCGGCAGCCGGACACCCGGAAAGCGGAGACGTTCCAAAGGCCCGTATCTGTTTATCTCAGCCGCTTTCGTGATTCTTTTCCTGCTGCTGATCGGCTATCTGGTGTATTTCAACGTCTCATTGAAGGACGATGTGATTAACAGCCCGTACAACAAACGCCAGAATTCGATGGCCGACCGGGTGCTGCGCGGGAAGATCGAGGCGCTTGACGGAAGCGTGCTCGCCTACACACAGACGGACGACGAGGGTAGTGAGACCCGCGTCTACCCTTACGCCAACGAGTACGCCCATGTGGTCGGATTCGTGACGCACGGGAAGAGCGGGCTCGAGAGTGCCGCGAATTATGACCTGCTGACCTCCCACGGCAATCTGATCGATCAGATACTGGATGATTTTCAGGGACGGAAGACGAAGGGCGACAATGTTGTGACCACACTCAACACCACCCTCCAGGATGTCTGCTACAGCGCGCTGGGCGATTACAGCGGAGCCGTCATCGTGATGGATCCGAAGACGGGCGCCGTAAAGGCGATGGTCTCGAAGCCGGACTTCGATCCGAACACGCTCGACAGCCGCTATGCGGACATGGTGGCGGATTCATCCAATTCCCAGCTGGTCAACCGCGCGACACAGGGGCTGTATCCGCCCGGATCCACCTTTAAAATCCTGACGTCGCTGGCCTATTACCGCCGGTATCATACCTTCGACAGTTTCAGCTATACCTGCACCGGCGAGCTGCAGGTGGACGATTACACGGTTCACTGCTATCACGGCACGGCGCACGGGGAAGAGAATTTCACCCAGGCCTTCGCGCACAGCTGCAACACGGCCTTCTCCACGATCGGGCTCGATCTCGGGGCAAACCCGCTGACGAAGGTGGCGAAGGATATGCTGTTCGGACAGAAGCTTCCGTTCGATCTCGCCAGCTCGAAGAGCCGCTGGTCGCTGACATCCTCCTCGGGCAGGGTGGAGCTGGTGCAGACTGCCTTCGGACAGGGAAAAACGCTGGTGACGCCCTATCATATGGCGCTGATCGTCTCGGCGATCGCCAACGACGGCGTGCTGATGAAGCCGTATCTGATTGATCATATTGAAAATGCAGCCGGCTCCGCCGTGTCGAAGACGAAGCCGAAGACGTACCGCCGGCTGATGACCTCGGATGAGGCGTCGAAACTCACGGATCTGATGAAGGAAGTGGTTTCGGAGGGCTCCGCGTCCGCCCTCTCGGGACGGAGCTATCAGGCAGCCGGAAAGACCGGATCAGCCGAGTACTATCGGAGCGACGGGTCCATTGGGACCCATTCCTGGTTTGTCGGCTTTACCAATCCGGGCAATCCGGATCTGGTGATCGCCGTGCTGGCGGAAAACGGCGGCTCGGGAAGCTCCACTGCGGTTCCGATCGCGGAGAAGGTACTGGATACATATTACGGAGGATGACGGGCATGGAGCGGCGGATGCTGAGATGGGCGGATACGCTCTATCTGGGAGAGAGCGTCCGGAAGGAAGCGGGGGCCATACGGCACAGGCTTGACATGGACAGACCGGACCGGGGCCATATTGTGATCACACTGGCGTCCAACGGGACGGATATGCTGGATCTGGTTCCGACCGTCTTTCTGCGGCAGCCGGCGCTCCGGCTGCATCTTCCCGTGATCGTCGGTCTTGCCTCATCGAAAGAGGAGGCTGTCGGCCTCGTCGAGCGGATGATCGGCGATTCGCTCCGCGCACGCGGAGATGCGGACCTCCGGGCATATTTCCGGATGAAAGGAGTGAAATGAGCGCTGCTGCAGGCATTTTCGCTGTCATCGGCCGCATTTTCGTCATCCTGCTTCTTGCGGTGCTGGCTCTGATCGCGCTGGTTCTTCTGGTTCCGGTCCGTTACCGGATCAGCGGAGAGGGAGACAGCCGCACCGGCGATGCGAGGGGCGAGGCACGCGCTTCCTGGCTGGCCGGTGCCTTTACCGTTTCATATGCCTTCGACCGGAAAGCCGCGCCGGACGGGAGGAGAGGCATCCGCTTCACGGTATTCGGATTTCATCCGGGAGAGCGCAGAAGGAAAAGGCGGGAAGAAGAGGCCGCGCACAGGAAGCAGGTTAAGAAAGAAAAGCTGGATCGTCTGAAAACGGAGGATCCGGAGCGATACGAGAAACTGAAGCGCGAGGCCGAGGCGCGCCGGGAAGCCAGAGAAGCGGAGAATACGCGGCGTGCGGAGGAGGAGACTTCCCGCCGGAAGGCGGAAAAGGAAGCGCTGAAAAAGGCGAAGGACCACAGAGAGCGCCTGCTGATCCGTGCGAGGCAAAGTCTCGGCGTGACAGGAAGGATTTTCCGGGCGCTGTGGAGTGCCGTGCGAGACGGGTTCTGGACTGTCTATGATCTGCTTCTGAAGCTCTGTTTCCTGCCCGCGGAAATCAGTGCCGGGCTTGGAAGGTTCTTCTCAGGGGCTGCCGGAGCGGTTGGGAAGGCGGCGGGCATTCTTGATGTGATCACGGATCCGCGGACGGAAGGGGCGCTGCGGACGCTTCTTGACAAGCTGAAGCGGCTGCTGCGCCACCTGAGGCCAAGGGAGGCTTCGGGCGAGATCAGGTTCGGCTGCGGTGACCCGGCTGCTTCCGGGGAGGTGCTGGCGGCTCTGTCCGTCTTCTATCCGTTGACAGCGGGTCGGATCGCCGTCTGCCCTGATTTTGACGGAACCTACGCGGCAGGCCGTCTCCGGCTTGCAGGCAGGGTGGTTCTGATTTGCCCGCTGACGCTGGCGGTCTCCGCGCTGATAAGCCGGGATGTCCGGTATCTGGTCCGCCTCTTGCGGAAATCCGGAAAAGGCGGGGCCGGAGAAATAACAGAAACGGTGAAGGAGGAAGAAGATGGCTGATCACAGCAATGATTTTCAGAACACGGTGGAATCGCTTTTCACGGGAATGGAGGGTTTCCTCACGTCAAAAACCGTCGTCGGAGAGCCGATCAGGGTAGACGGTGCGACGATTCTTCCGCTGATGGACGTCTCATTCGGCGCGGGCGCCGGCGCGAATCAGGGAGACAGGAAGAATCCCAACGCCGGCGGCGGAATCGGAGGAAAGATGACGCCCAGCGCGCTGCTGATCATCTCCGGTGGGACGACAAAACTGGTTAATGTCAAAAACCAGGACAGTCTCTCGAAGATCATGGATATGCTGCCGGATGTGATGAGCCGGTTCACAAACCGGAAGGCGGAGAAAGAGGACGGCGGCACGAAGAACGCGTAAGAATCCGGAAACGGAATGAGCGGGCGGAAGAAGTGCAGGCCGCTTTGCAGTCTGCACTTCTTCCGCCCGCCTTCAAAAGAAAAACACAGGCCTCAAGGCCTGTGTCTTATCCTCATATCTGCTGTTCCTGTCCGATTGTGCCGCGAATCAAAAGACAAACGGCAGCGGGCGGGGGTGATTACGCACGCTCCACCTTACCTGATTTCAGGCACTGAGCACAGATATACGCGTGCTGCGGAACGCCATTGACCTTAATTCTGACCCTTTTGATGTTGGATTTCCACATTCTGTTGGATCTTCTATGAGAATGGCTCACATTATTTCCGAAGTGCGCGCCCTTTCCGCAAACTGAACAAACTGCCACCGGTAAACACCTCCTTGCAACAGATTAAAGCCCCGTCGGGCCCGAACATCGCTATTCTATCAGAAAGCGGACGCCATTGCAAGCGTTTTCCACAAAAGAAGGCGGTCCAAAACGCCTGTATGAAGCGCCGAAACGGAAAACATCTTTTCATACCCCGTCAAACAGGGTATAATAACCGGAGTTATCAGAGATGCGGAGGTGGCATATGAAAGGACATCTGAACTCCGAGTACGGCGAGATTCTCGTCGATCCGGATGTCATCGCGACCTATACCGGAAGTGTGGCGGTCGGCTGTTTCGGAATCGTCGGCATGGCCGCATACAGCATGAAGGACGGACTGGTCCATCTGCTGAAGCGTGACAGCCTGAAATACGGAATCAATGTGCGGATTGACAACAACAGGATTTCGCTGACCATTCACTGCATCGTCGCGTACGGCGTCAGCATCCCTGCGGTTTCCGGGAACCTGATCGAGGCCGTTCAGTACAAGGTGGAACAGTTCACGGGTCTTTCGGTTGAACGTATCGAAGTGCTCGTGGAAGGGATCCGTGTGATCGATTGATGGGGAGGGTGAACGTCGTGGCGATGAATACGGTTGATGCGCAGATGCTTCGCAGGATGTTCCTGACGGGTGCGAAAAATCTGGAGCTCAAGAAGGAATGGATCAATCAGCTGAACGTGTTTCCGGTGCCGGACGGCGATACGGGAACCAATATGACGCTGACGATCCTTTCGGCAGCCGGCGAGGTGAACGCACTGCCGGAGAGCGCAGGGATCGATGAGCTGGCGAAGGCGATTTCCGGCGGATCACTCCGAGGCGCAAGGGGCAACTCGGGCGTGATTCTTTCCCAGCTGTTCCGGGGATTCACGAAGACGATACGGGACCATGAGTCTCTTGACAAGGCGCTGATCGCCGAGGCGATGGGAAAGGCCGTGGAGACGGCCTATAAGGCCGTGATGAAGCCGAAGGAGGGCACGATCCTCACCGTTGCGAAGTCGATGGCGCTGAAGGCGGATGAAGTCCAGGACGGCGCGGAGGATCTTACCGGTTTCTTCTCCCTGATTCTTGAGGAAGGACAGGAGACGCTGAAGAGGACGCCGGACATGCTCCCGGTTCTGAAGGAAGCCGGCGTCGTGGATTCCGGCGGACAGGGACTGATGACCGTGCTCGAGGGCTGTGTGGACGCGTTCAACGGGAAGGAACTGGATCTGACCTTCGAAGCTCCTGCCGGCGCAAAGATGCCGCAGACCGCACCGGAGGGACATAAAGAAATCAGCACGGATCACATCAAGTTCGGATACTGCACCGAATTCATCATCAATCTCGAAAAGCCGTTCTCCGAAGTGGAGGAAAAGAATCTGAAATCCTTCCTCACCTCCATCGGAGACAGTCTGGTGCTGGTCGCGGATGATGACATCGTGAAAATTCATGTGCACACGAATCATCCGGGACTTGCCTTTGAGAAGGGACTGGAATACGGCAGCCTCAGCCGGATGAAAATTGACAACATGCGGATCGAGCATCAGGAGAAGCTCTTCAAGGAGTCGGAAATGCAGGCCGCCTTTGCAAAGAATCAGCCAGAGACGGAGAACAGGCCCAGAAAGAAGGCCGGTTTCATTTCCGTCACAATCGGGGACGGCATGAGCGAGATCTTCCGCGGACTCGGCGTCGACTGCCTCATCGAGGGCGGACAGACGATGAATCCGAGCACGGATGATATGCTGAAGGCGATCCGCGAGGTTCACGCGGAGACCGTCTATATCCTTCCGAACAACAAGAATGTCATTCTTGCGGCCAATCAGGCTCAGGAACTGACCGAGGACTGCCGGGTCGTCGTCGTTCCGACGAAAACCGTGCCTCAGGGCATCACCGCGATGGTGAGCTATGTGGAAGGCAATTCCGCCGAGGAAAATCTGGAAGCGATGACCGAGGCGATCGGGACGGTGAAGACGTGCGAGGTGACATACGCGGTCCGGGATACGAAGATCGACGGACATGAAATCCATGACGGCGACATCATGGCGATCGGTGACGACGGCATTCTCGCTACCGGAAGTGAAGTTGATGAGGTGGTGATGAACGCGCTCGGGAAAATGGTGGACGACGACTCCGAGCTGATCAGTCTCTACAACGGAGCGGATTTCCCGGAAGAGAAGGCGGAGGCGCTTGCGAAGCGGATTGAGGCGGCTTACAGCGATGTCGATGTGGAGACCAATTACGGAGGACAGCCGATTTACTACTGTATACTGTCGGTAGAGTAAGCAAAAGCTGTGAGCCGCGCGCCAGAGTTCCTGCCGCGGCCGCCCGTGCGTCAGCACTGGGCGGCCGCGGCAGGAACTTTGGCATGCTTCTCTGTTTTTTGAGGATGACGGATGGAACTGACGGATCTGAAGGGAATCGGACCCAAGACGGCAGCACTTCTTAATAAGGTCGGTGTCACCACCCCAGAAGAGCTGGTGCGCTACTACCCGGTCGGATACGACGAGTATACGCCGCCGGAAGCCGTGTCCGCCCTCGCGGAGGGCGCGAAGGGCGCGGTCCTCGGCGTGATCAGCGGCTCCGTGACGCTGAGACGGTACCGCAAGGTTCAGATTGTCACGACGGAAGTCTCGGATCCGACTGGAAAAATCCGACTGACCTGGTACAACGCTCCCTTCATGACCGGTGTGCTCAGGCGCGGCGCCCGGCTTGTTTTCCGCGGCCTTGTCCGCACCGTGAAGGGCGTCCGCATTATGGAACACCCAGAGGTGTTCACGCCGGAAAAGTACGCCGAGCTGGAGCGCACGCTCGTTCCGGTCTACGGACTGACGAAGGGACTCTCAGGCAAGACGATTGCCCGGGCTGTGCGTCAGGCGCTCGGCCGGGAGGCCGGGCTCGTCAATGAATATCTGCCTGAGACGCTGATACGGCTGCTAGGCCTTCAGGACGAGCAGGAGGCGGTTCGGAGCATCCATTTTCCGCATGACAGAGAGGAGTTTCTCCGGGCAAGGCAGAGACTTGTCTTCGATGAGTTTTTCCTGTCCGTGATAACGCTCCGCAGACTGAAGAGCGAGGAAAAGGACGGCAGCCGTCCGCTTCCCGTTCCGCCTGTCTGGATCACCGAGGAAGTGATCGACGCGCTTCCTTATCCGCTGACCGGCGCGCAGAAACGGGTCTGGCGGGAGATCGAAACGGATCTGGCTGCGGACGGGCTGATGAACCGTCTTGTTCAGGGCGATGTGGGATCCGGCAAAACAATTCTTGCGTTTCTTGCCATGCTGCAGACAGCGGCGAACGGTATGCAGGCGGCGCTGATGGCGCCGACGGAAGTGCTGGCGCGGCAGCACTTCGAGAAGCTCTGCGGGCTGCTTGACCGGATGAAACTCGACGGATTTCATCCGGTTCTTCTGACGGGCTCGATGGGCGTATCGGACCGGCGGCAGGCGCTGAAGGCGATCGAAGAAGGCACAGCGAAGCTCATCGTCGGAACACATGCGCTGATCGAGGACCGGGTCCTGTACAACCGTCTGGCCCTGGTGATCACGGATGAGCAGCACCGCTTCGGCGTACGGCAGCGAAAGTCTTTTGCGGAGAAAGGGGATATGCCGAACGCACTGGTGATGAGCGCGACACCGATTCCCCGTACGCTGGGTGTGATTTTCTACGGCGATCTGGATATTTCGGTTCTGGACGAGAGGCCGGCCCGACGGCTTCCGATTCGCAGCGCGGTCGTGGATTCCGGCTGGAGACCGAATGCGCTCCGGTTCATCCACCGGGAGGCGGAGGCGGGGCGTCAGGCATATGTGATCTGCCCGATGATCGAGAAGACCGAGGAACTCGAACTCGCCAGCGTGACAGTGGAGTCGGCTGCACTGACAAAGGAGTTCGGGGGACTGAAGGTCGGCATGCTGCACGGCCGGATGAAACCGGAGGAGAAAAACCGTGTGATGGAGTCGTTCGCGTCGGGCGAAATCCGGATTCTTGTCTCCACAACCGTGGTCGAGGTGGGCGTCGATGTCCCGAACGCCACCGTGATGCTGATCGAGAACGCGGAGCGGTTCGGGCTCGCCCAGCTGCATCAGCTCCGGGGGCGCGTTGGCAGGGGCGTGCATCAGTCCTACTGCATTTTTATGGCCGGTCAGACTTCGGAGGCGGTCATGAAGCGGCTTTCGATCATGAAGGAGTCGGATGACGGATTTGAAATTGCGGAGAAGGACTTTGAACTGAGAGGACCCGGCGATCTGCTGGGGATCCGGCAGAGCGGGGACGCGATGTTCCGGCTGGCCGATGTCTCCCGTGACCGGGAGATGCTTAAGATGGCCGGAGAGACGGCGGGAGGGATTCTATCGGAGGATCCGGCGCTTCTTGCGGAGGATCATCAGTCGCTGCGGGAGGAGCTGAACCGCTACATGAGTGCAAATGAGCGAAACATCACGCTCTGAGAAAGATTTTTTTGTGTAAAATGTCGATGGCATATGATACAATATGGTCGATAATGATAACAGCTTTCAGAACGATGCGAGGCAGCGAATGAATATCGGAATAATTGCGCATAACAGTAAGCGGACACTGATCGAGGATTTTTGCATCGCGTATAAGGGGATTCTGTCGAGACATGACATCTATGCGACCGGCACGACCGGCCGCCGCATTGAGGAGGTTACCTCGCTGCATGTCCATAAATTTCTGCCGGGTTCTCTGGGAGGCGACAAGCAGTTTACGGAAATGATCGAGCGCGGCGCCATGGATATGGTCATATTCTTCTATAACCCGTCCATGATTGACCCGAAGGACCCGGACGTCTTCACGATCGTCACTGCCTGCGATCAGAATACGATTCCGGTCGCGACCAATATTGCCACTGCGGAAATGCTGATTCTCGGCCTCGGACGGGGCGACCTTGACTGGAGAATCGGCATGAAGAGCAGCGGAGAGCTGTGAGAGTCATCGCGGGGACCGCGCGGTCCATGCCTCTCCGCACTGTCCGGGGTCAGGATGTCCGGCCGACCACGGACCGCACGAAGGAGACATTATTCAATATTCTGCAGTTCCGGATTCCGGGATGCCGCTTCCTTGACCTGTACGCGGGATCCGGTTCCATCGGCATCGAGGCGCTGAGCCGCGGCGCGGCCGGCGCGTATTTCGTCGAGAAAGACCGGAAGACGCAGCAGCTCATTCTTGAGAACCTGGAGTTCACCCGGCTTGCTGAGCGCGCCACACTTCTGAAAGGAGATGTGCAGTCCGTTCTGCCTTCGCTGGAAAAGGAAGATCCGTTTGACATCATCTTCATGGATCCTCCGTTTGATCACGGCCTTGAACGCCAGACACTGACCCTGCTGGCAGGGATGAAGCTCCTTGCGCCCGGAGGCGTGGTCGTCGTGGAGGCGTCTCCGAGAACCGATTTTTCCTATGTGGAGGATCTCGGATACAGGGTGATCCGGCATAAGATTTACGGACAGAGCACCCATCTCTTTCTGGAGAGGGCGGGAGATACAGTATGAGGCGAGCGGTTTATCCGGGTACCTTTGATCCGTGCACCAACGGACATCTTGACATCATCCGGCGGGCGGCCAAACAGTTCGACGAAGTGGTGGTGGGAGTTTTGCGCAATTCGGCAAAAACTCCGTTGTTTTCCACAGATGAACGTGTTACTATATTAAACGAAGTGACAAAAGACATACCGAATGTTGTCATTAAATCGTTTGACGGACTGTCAGTTGACTTCGTCAGAATGTGCGACGCGCAGGTGATCATTCGTGGTCTGCGCGCCATTACTGATTTTGAATACGAACTGCAGATGGCCCAGACCAATCGGATCCTCGCGCCGGATATCGATACGATGTTTCTGATTACCAGCCTTGAATACGCGTATCTGAGTTCCACGACGGTCAAGGAGGTTGCGGCATTTGGCAAGAGTGTCGACAAATTCGTCCCGCCGTTTGTTGCTGAAAAGATGAGGGAAAAGCTTCGTTGCGAATGACCGCTGCGGCAGGCTGACGGAGCCTGACAGAACAGCCGACAGAAGGAGAAGTGAAGAGGTTATGGCCAGCAGAATCGAGCAGATCATTGAAGAGATTGAGGAGTATATCGACAGCTGCAAGTTCCAGCCGCTGTCGACGACGAAGATTGTCGTCAACAAGGAGGAGCTGGAGGAGCTGCTGCGCGAGCTGCGGCTGAAGACGCCTGACGAGATCAAGCGCTATCAGAAGATTATATCCAACAAGGATGCGATCCTCGCGGATGCCCAGGCGAAGGCTGACGGCATCGTTGCCAATGCGGAGGCCCGCGCCAGAGAGCTGGTCAGTCAGCACGAAGTCATGCAGCAGGCATACGCCCAGGCCAATGATACCATCAACAAAGCGAACCAGCAGGCTCAGGGAATTCTCGATTCGGCGACACAGGACGCCAACAATATCCGTTATTCGGCGATCACCTACACGGATGACATGCTGGCAAATCTCGGGAATATTCTCGGGACGACGATTGACGATGTCGGCTCGAAGTACAACGCGCTGGTACAGTCGCTTCAGACCGCTTACAGCACGGTGAAGCAGAACCGTCAGGAACTTGCCCCGCAGACACAGCAGTCCGTGCCGGCGCCGGGCGCCGCACCGGCCGCTTCCCAGAGCGCATCCCAGCAGCAGGCCGGCGGTGAGGAGGAGGACCGGACTTCGGATGACGACGATTATGATCTGGACTCGGATGTCGATTTCAGCGATCTCGATGATGACGAAGAGTGATCTAACATAACGATTGAGCGAAGGGATGCTTTCACTGCTGAAGGGCGTCCCTTTTCTTTATACTGAATACTGAAGGGAGCATAGACTATGGATATGTTAAAAGGACTTGAACCGGACCTGGTGTTCCATTATTTCGAAGCCCTCTCCGATATCCCGAGAGGCTCAGGCAGCACGGAGGCGGTGAAACAGTACCTGCTTTCATTCGCCTCGGAGAAGAATCTCGAGGCATCCGCAGATGACGCCGGCAACGTCCTGATACGGAAAGCCGGATCGGAGGGACGTGAGTCGGCTGCGCCGGTGATCCTTCAGTCCCATATGGACATGGTCTGCGTGAAGACCGCCGATTCGGACCATGATTTCGAGACCCAGCCTCTGGATCTTTTCGTGGAGGGCGACCAGCTCTACGCTGACGGCACTTCCCTCGGCGGAGACGACGGAATCGGCGTGGCACTTACGCTGGCCGTGCTGGCGGATGATACGCTTGAGCATCCTCCGATCGAGGCGGTGTTCACAACCGATGAGGAGATCGGCCTTCTGGGCGCGTCGGCTTTTGACACCTCGCTGCTCCGCGGCCGTCGGATGATCAATCTGGATTCCGAGAAAGAAGGCGTCTTCACCTGCGGCTGCGCCGGCGGATCGCGTGTCAACACGATCGTTCCGATCGAGCGGATGCGGATGAGAGGTCTTCCGGTGATGATTACGGTGACAGGTCTTCAGGGAGGCCATTCCGGCGAGGAGATCACAAAGTGGCGTGCGAACGCCAACAAGGTTCTCGGACGCCTGCTCTATTATCTCGGCCGCAGCGCGGCGTTCTCCCTTGAGAGCGTGTCCGGAGGCGAGAAGGACAACGCGATTCCGACGGAGGCGAAGGCCGGTATCGTGATTGATGAGGAGGATTACCCGATCATCGTCACCAGCTCGGAGAAGTTCGAGCGCGAGATCCGGAAGGAATACCGCGGCATCGACGAAAATATTCATATCGGACTGACGAAGGGCAACGCCCATAAGCTCGAAGTGATGTCGATGGACAGTCAGGATCACGTCATTTCCTTCCTGCTTCATACGCCGGACGGGATCAGTCAGCTGAGCGGTACGACGCCGGGTCTCCCGCAGACATCCTGCAACCTCGGCGTAATACGCACCGGCGTAAAGGAATTCGCCGCGACCACAGGCGTCCGGAGCTCGGTCGAATCGGCGCGTCACGCGCTTGAGCTTTCGATTCGGGATCTCTCCGAGAGCATCGGGGGCGGTATCCAGACCGTCGGCGAATACCCGGCATGGGAATTCCGCCAGACCTCACCGCTCCGCGAGACAATGGTACAGTGCTATACGGAGCTGAACGGTTCGGAACCGGTTGTCAACGTGATTCATGCCGGTCTTGAGTGCGGGCTTTTCGCATCGAAAATGCGCGGACTGGATGCGGTTTCCATCGGACCGGAACTCACCGGCATTCACACGCCGGACGAGAAGCTCAGTATCTCCTCGGTCGGCCGTACATGGGCTCTTCTGACCCGCGTGCTGGCGGCGCTGAACTGAGAGAAAGCCCGGAGTTCTGCTATGGAAATACAGCTTTGGAAGGAACTGCTTGATCCTTACGAGCAGGCAGTTTCCGAACTGTTGGTCAAGTTTCACGGGCTGAAGGAGGAACACAGAAAAAAGAACCTCTACTCACCCATCGAGAGCGTCAGCGGCCGGGTGAAGACCGTCGCCAGCATCCTCGAAAAAATGCAGAGGAAGAAAATTCCGTTCGAGGAGCTGGAGGAAGAGGTGGAGGATATCGCCGGTATCCGGATCATTTGTCAGTTCGTGGAGGACATCGAGCGGATCGACGAGCTGATCGCAGGCCGGACGGATATGGAAATCCGGAGCCGCAAGGACTATCTGACCAATCAGAAGAAGAGCGGGTATCGGTCCCTTCATCTGATTGTCTGGTACACGGTTCAGACGCTTCAGGGGCCGAAGCGGCTGCAGGTGGAGATTCAGATCCGAACGATGGCGATGAATTTCTGGGCCACGACAGAGCATTCACTGCAGTATAAATACAAGGGAGATATTCCGGAGCCTGTCAAAAATCAGCTGATCAGGGCGGCGGACGCGATCTGGACGCTTGACAATGAGATGTCCCAGGTCCGTTCGGAAATTATGGACGCCCAGCTGGACAGCCAGATGGAGACGAATCTTGTGCAGGATATCCTCCGGGATATCGAGAATCTCTACCGGCTGGACAACCGGCGCGAGGTGGTGAAAATCCAGAACGAGTTCTACCGCATCTTCTCGATGCACAATCTGGACGAGCTCGAGCGGTTCCACCGACAGCTGGATATCATCGCGGAAGGATCGCTGGCTCAGTCCGTCGATCTGCCCGTCAATCACAGAACGTGAGAGGCTGCCCCCGGATTGTCCGGCGGCAGCCCTTTTTGAAGCAAGGAGAATGCACAAAAACGACTGATGCATTTTGTGCATTCCTATGGTAGAATCGAAGAAAATTCACGGGCAGAAGGAGGAGATGCATGAAATCACGGAAGGGAGAGTGGGGGTACTTCAGTTCGGAAAAACGGCGCCGGATCCTGACGACATCGGTGCTTTTCGCGATCCCGATCTTTATCTACGTGACCAGCTTCCTGTACTTCGGCACCAGACGGAACCTGATGACGGTTGTCGCGATGGTCGGCATCATACCTGCGGCCATCTCCTGCGTCGGGCTCATCATGATACTGATGCGCCGGTCTCTCCCGGAGGAGGAGTACCGGGAACTGCATGCCCATGAAGGAAACCTCACAGTTGCCTATGAGCTCTATCTGACATCCGAGAAGCAGAACGCGCTTGTCGACTGTCTCGCGATCTGCGGTTCGGAGGTCGTCGGCTATGTCAGCGATCCGAAGACGGATCTTCATTTTGCGCAGGACCATCTTCAGAAAATGCTGAGAGCCGCTTCTTTCAAGGTATCCGTTCACATGCTCGGAGACCGCAGGCAGTTCATCCGCCGGATGGACAGCATGAATGAACATGCGGACGAGCTCCGGAAGGGGCTGACTTTCACGCCCGGAGAAGCATGGAAGGGATACGGCCGCGAAGATATGATCCGCCACAGCGCGCTGGCGGTTTCGCTCTGATATGCGCGAGCTTGTCATCCGGGAGGCCGAAGCGGGACAGCGCCTCGATAAATTTCTCCGGAAATATATGAGGGATGCCGGGAGCGGCTTTCTGTACAAGATGCTGCGGAAGAAGAGCATTCTTCTGAACCGCCGGAAAGCGGCCGGCAGCGAGCTTCTTGTGCCCGGAGACCGGCTGGAGCTGTTTCTGTCGGAGGAAACGCTGACGCGTTTCGGCGCACCGGGCGCGGAAGGCAGATCCGGAACGGCTTCCGCCGCCCGGACAGACGGCGCCGCTCTTCCCAGTGGACGGAAGCAGCCGCCTGCCGTTTACGAGGACGGCGACGTGCTGATTCTCAATAAACCGGCCGGTATGCTGGTTCAGCCTGCATCCGGCGCGGAACCGGCACTGTCGGATCTTCTTCCCGGCTGGCTTCTTTCGCGTGGAGCGGTCAGCAGGGAGGATCTGCGGGCGGTGACGCCGGCGCCGGTCAACCGGCTTGACCGGAATACGAGCGGTCTCGTTCTCTGCGGGAAGACGATGGCGGGCCTTCAGTACCTGTCGCAGGCCCTTCGGACGAGGGATCTGGAGAAGCGCTATCTTGCCCTGACAGTTCCGGGCAGTGTGCCGGACGGGGTTTACCGCGTGTATGCCCTGAAGGACAGATGCGCGAACAGAATGAAGCTTTCCGACCGGCCGGAGAGCGGCGCATCGGAGATGGTGACGGGGATCACGGTGCTGGCCCGCAGCCCGCTCTGCCAGCTGGTGCTCGTCCGGCTGATCACCGGTCGGACACATCAGATCAGGGCGCATCTGGCGTGGCTGGGCATTCCGGTCGCGGGCGATCCGAAGTACGGTTTAAGGACCGCCGACGCGCCTCTTACGGAGCGGTACAGGCTCACGAGGCAGATGCTTCATGCGTGGGAAGTGCGTTTTCCTTCGTCGGCGGAGATCACGGCGCTTCAGGGGCGGACGTTCCGGGCAGGACCGCCGGCCGATTTCCGACGGGTGATGAACGGCGAGGAACTGAGATGGCCGGAAGAGGGAGGCTGACGGATGGCGACATGGAACTCGAGAGGGCTGCGCGGATCAGCGCTGGAGCAGCTGATCAATCAGACGATCCGTTCCTATCGCGACCGCGGGCTGGCGCTGATCCAGAAGGTACCGACGCCGATCACGCCGATTCACATCGATCAGGCGACACGGCACATCACGCTGGCCTATTTCGACCGGAAAAGCACCGTCGACTACCTCGGCGTGGTACAGGGGATTCCGGTCTGCTTCGACGCGAAGGAATGTGCGGAGGATACATTTCCGCTTGCGAACATTCATCCGCACCAGATCGCGTTCATGACGGATTTTGAGCGTCAGAAGGGTATTTCCTTCCTGATGCTCGCCTTCACGTCAAGAGGCGAATTTTACTATATGCCTTACGCGGAGGTAATGGCTTTCTGGAAGCGGCGGGAGTACGGGGGACGAAAGAGCTTTCTGATTTCGGAGCTTGACCCGGCATACTTTCTGAACGTGGAAGGGGACGGAGGACTGCCGATTCTCGAGGGGCTCCAGAAGGATCTGGACGCGCGGGACGCACATACATGACGGAACAGCAGGAAAGGCGGCAAAAGACGTGAGCAATCTGATGATTCATACCCCGGAGGGCTTCCGGGACTATTACGGAGAGGAAGAGGCGCGCAGACAGCGTCTGATGCGCAGTCTCCATCGTGTGTTCGAGACGTCCGGTTATTCGGACATCGAGACGCCGGCGGTTGAATTTTTTGACGTGTTCGGCAGCGATGTCGGCACGACGCCGTCAAACGAGCTTTACAAGTTCTTTGACAGAGACGGCCACACGCTTGTACTCCGGCCGGACTTCACGCCTTCCGTGGCCCGTGCGGTGGCGATGCACCGGACACCGTCCACCCTTCCTGTCCGGCTCTGCTATCAGGGGCAGACTTATGTCAATTCCCGCGAGTACCAGCTTCATCTCAAGGAACAGACGCAGATGGGAGTGGAGCTGATCGGGGACGGTTCGGCCGCTGCCGACGCCGAGATACTCCGGATCACCTGCGATCTTCTGAAGGAAGCCGGCCTCACGGAGTTTCAGGTCAGTGTCGGCGAAAACGATTACTTCAAGGCGCTGGCGCAGGATTCCGGTCTTACGCCGGAGAGGATCGAGGATGTCCGCCGCCTGATTTCCAACAAGAATTTCTTCGGTGTGAGTGAACTTCTGGAGTCGGAGAAGATTCAGCCGGCGATTCAGGGCGCGTTTGTCCGGATGCCGCAGCTGTTCGGCGGCCGGGAGGTGCTGGAGGAAGCGGCCCGCTACGCGGTCAACGACGGCGCGAAGGCGGCGATTGCCCGGCTCATCGAGATCAGCCGCCTGGTCGCCGATACCGGGAACGACCGTTACATTTCTTATGATTTCGGTCTGCTGAGCAAGTTCCACTACTACACGGGCATGATCTTTTCCGCCTTCACCTACGGCGTCGGAGAGCCGGTGGCGAAGGGCGGACGGTACGACAGACTGCTGGGTCACTTCGGCATGGACGCGCCGGCGGTGGGCGTCGGCGTCTCCATCGACCAGCTGATGAACGCACTGGCACGGAAGCGTGCGGAAAAGGAGGCGTGAATGCACGACCTGACGATTGCATTGACGAAGGGTCGCCTCGCGAAGAAAACGCTGGAGTTGTTCGAGTCTGTCGGCATCTCCGCGGACGGCGCGGACGATGAGAACACGAGAAAGCTGATCTTCCGGAACGAGGAGATGGGAATCCGCTTTTTCCTTGCCAAGGGGCCTGACGTCCCGACCTATGTCGCTTACGGCGCCGCGGATATCGGTATCGTGGGAAGGGACACGATCCTCGAGGAAGGACGCCCGATCTATGAGGTACTGGATCTCGGATATGGCCGCTGCCGGATGTGCATCTGCGGACCGGAGAGCGCAAGAGAGGCGCTGCATTCCGGAGAAACCATCCGCGTCGCAACCAAATATCCGAAGATCGCCAAGGACTACTTCCTGAACCGGAAGCACCAGACGGTCGAGATCATCAAGCTGAACGGATCCATCGAGCTGGCTCCGATCGTCGGCCTCTCCGAGGTCATCTGCGACATCGTGGAGACCGGTTCCACACTCCGCGAAAACGGGCTGGTGGTGCTGGAGGAAGTCTGCCCGCTGTCCGCCCGCGTCGTAGTCAATCAGGTCAGCATGAAAATGGAGAACGTGCGGATCACGGAGCTGATCAGCCGTCTGAAGGAGGCGCTGTAATATGAAGATCGAATCGCTTAGCGGAGATACTTTTGCGGTACTCGAGCAGAGCATGCGGAAACGGAGCACGGACAGCTATCCGAAACAGGAGAAGGCGGTTTCCGCTATTCTGGAGGACGTCCGGAAAAGAGGCGATGCGGCGGTCATCGACTGTGAAGCGCGCTTCGATCACTGCGCGCTCACACCGGAGACGCTGCTCGTGACGGATCGGGAGATTGAGGAGGCCTATAAAGAGGTCGATCCGGACTTCGTCCGGGTGATCCGCCGCGCCATCGAACGGATCCGGGCTTTCCATGAGCAGCAGAAGCAGAGAAGCTGGTTCATGACCGAGGACAACGGCATGGTGCTCGGTCAGCGGGTTCTGCCGCTGGACCGGGCCGGCGTCTATGTGCCGGGCGGCAAGGCGGCCTATCCTTCCTCGGTGCTGATGAATCTGATTCCGGCGAAGGTCGCCGGAGTCGGCCGGATCCTGATGTGCACGCCGCCCGGACGGGACGGCCGTGTCTACCCGACGACGCTGGTAGCGGCGCATGAGGCCGGTGCGGACGCCGTATACAAGGCGGGCGGCGCTCAGGCGATCGCCGCGATGGCCTTCGGTACCGAAACCATCCCGAAGGTTGACAAGATCACAGGCCCGGGCAATATCTATGTGGCGCTGGCGAAGCGGGCTGTCTACGGCCATGTCTCCATCGATTCGGTTGCCGGTCCGTCGGAGATCACGGTACTGGCCGATGAGACGGCGGATCCGCACTGTGTGGCGGCTGATCTGCTGTCACAGGCGGAGCATGACGAGCTGGCATCCGCGATTCTCGTCACGACGTCGGAGAAGCTTGCGCAGCAGGTATCAGATGAAATCGACGCTTACGTCAAGACGCTTGAGCGCCGGGACATCATCCTGAAATCCCTGCAGAACTTCGGACATCTGCTGGTGGCTTCTTCGATGGACGAGGCGGTCCGCGCCGTCAATGCCATCGCGCCGGAGCATCTGGAGATCGTGACAAAGGATCCGTTCCTTCTGATGACGAAGGTGAGGCATGCCGGAGCCGTTTTCATCGGCCCCTGGTCCTCCGAGCCGCTGGGCGATTACTTCGCGGGCCCGAACCACGTGCTTCCGACCAACGGCACGGCCCGTTTCTTCTCCGCTTTGTCCGTGGACGATTTCATCAGAAAGACCAGCATCATCTACAGTTCGGAAGAAGCGCTTGACGCGCTGCACCGCGATATTGTCTCGTTCGCGAAGGCCGAGGGACTGACAGCCCACGCCAATTCGATTCAGGTCCGTTTCGGGGAGGATGAACATGGCACGAGAAGCTGAGATCCGCCGCACGACGGGAGAGACGGACGTCTTCGTGCAGCTGAATCTGGACGGAAGCGGAAAGGCGGACATCGACACCGGCATCGGCTTTTTCAATCATATGCTGGACGCATTCGCCCGTCACGGCTTCTTCGATCTGACCGTGCATGTGAAGGGCGACCTTGATGTTGATACGCATCACACCGTCGAGGACACAGGCATCGTCCTGGGAGAGGCGATCGGCCGGGCGGCAGGGGACAAGCGGGGAATCCGCCGCTACGGCAGCTTCATCCTTCCGATGGACGAGGCGCTGGTGCTCTGCGCGGTTGACCTCTGCGGGCGCGCAAGCTATGTGAGCAGCGTCCGCTATACGGCGGAGCGCATCGGAGAGTTCGAGACCGAGATGTTCGACGAGTTCTTCCTGGCGCTGGCCCAGAACGCGCGGATGAATCTCCATCTCCGCGAGCTGGCCGGTGTCAACAATCATCATCTGGCCGAGGCGTCCTTCAAGGCGCTGGCCAAGGCGCTGGATGAGGCGACCTCCTTCGACCCGCGCATCACAGACGTGCTTTCAACGAAGGGGAGCCTTGCGTAAATCATGAATTCGCCCGTATGAAGACGGGCGGCTGAAATGGCGGTTTCCGGTGAATGGCTGAGTCTTCTCCGGATACCGCGTACAGGAAAGGCGGCTGCAATGATCCATGATCTGATTCCCTGCATTTATCTTCTTGGCGGCAGGTCTGTCACAGGCTTCGGCCAGACCAATCTGCTCGGAGACGGCGATCCCGTGGCGGCGGCCCGGGAATACAGCGACCGCGGAGCCGACCGGCTGCTGATCTTTGATTTCTCCGACGGAGACGCCGCGCATGACGCTGCGATCGACTGTATCCGGGAGATTGTCCGGACGGCGCAGATTCCGGTACTGGCGGCCGGGAACATCCGGCGGGCGGAGGATGTGAAGAAGCTGCTTTACGCCGGCTGCGAGCGGGCGGTGCTGAACGGCTCGAAGGATTCCAACCTCCGTATGCTGGAGGATGTCTCCAAACGCTTCGGACGGGATCATCTGGCTGTCAGCGTCTCGGATTACGCGGAGTTTGACCTCCACAGGGACGCCATCGGGACATGGGCGGATACGCTGCTTCTCCTCGACGATTCGGAGACGTCTTTATTTGAAGGAAAGACAGATCTTCATCTGATCGTCCACAGCGGAGGATCGGAGAAAACGATTTCGGATCTTCTCCGCACCGGCCCGGTCTCCGGCGTCACGGGAGGCTCGGTCAGCCGGCCGGGGCAGGATCTGATCGGAGAGAAGATTGCTCTCCGGAACCAGGGAATCCGGATGGACATTCTGACCAGCGCGGTTCCATGGAGCGAATTTACGAAAAATGACCGCGGACTGGTTCCGTGCATCGTGCAGGACGCGCGCACGGACGAAGTCCTGATGATGGCGTGGATGAACGAGGAGAGTTTCCGCCGGACGCTTGATACGGGGCGGATGACCTATTTCTCGCGGAGCCGGCAGACGCTCTGGATGAAGGGAGAAACCAGCGGGCATGTGCAGTATGTCCAGTCGCTCTCGATTGACTGCGACCGCGACACCATGCTGGCGAAGGTCGTTCAGGTGGGAGCGGCCTGCCATACCGGTCATCACAGCTGCTTCTACACGCCGCTTGCGTCGAAGGAGAGCCGGGAGACGAATCCGTACCATGTCTTCGAGCAGGTGATGCGGGTGATTCTGGACCGCCGTGAGCATCCGAAGGAAGGCTCCTACACGAATTACCTCTTCGACAAGGGGATCGACAAGATTCTGAAGAAGGTCGGAGAGGAGAACACGGAGATCATCATCGCCGCGAAAAACCCGAACCGGGAGGAGATCCGGTATGAGATCGCCGATTATCTCTACCATCTGATGGTCCTGATGGCGGAGCGGGGCGTGACCTGGGAGGAGATCACCGACGAGCTGGCGCGGCGCTGAGAAAGAGAAACGGGAGACCGGCGGGACATCCTGCGAATGGAACGGACGCCCTCCCGCGGGGGCAGTTCCCCGTGGGAGGGCGTCGGCGGTCTCCAAACGGGAGGAAAAATATGAACCGTCTGGCACTCGATGACGATATTCTTCAGCAGGTAGAGAAGCCGGCGCGCTATATCGGCGGAGAACCGAATGCGGTCGTCAAGGACCCGGACTCCGTCCGGATCCGCTACGCGATGTGTTTCCCGGATGTCTATGAGATCGGCATGTCCCATCTCGGCATCCAGATCATCTACGAACAGCTGAACCGGCGGACGGATACGTGGTGCGAGCGGGTGTATGCCCCCTGGCCGGATCTTGCGGACATCATGAAAGAAAGAAGGATTCCGCTGTTTGCCCTCGAATCACAGGATCCGGTGAAATCCTTCGATTTCCTCGGCATCACGCTGCAGTATGAGCTCTGCTATACGAATATTCTCGATATTCTCAACCTGTCGGGGATCCCTCTTCATGCTGAGGAGAGAACATGGGACGATCCGGTCGTGATGGGCGGAGGTCCCTGCGCCTACAATCCGGAGCCGATTGCGCCGTTCTTCGATCTCTTCTACATCGGCGAGTCCGAGACGGTGATGGACCGCCTGATGGACTGCTACCGGCGTGTACGGGAAAGCGGCGGCACGAGGGAGGCGTTTCTGCGTGAGGCGGCGGGAATTCCCGGAATCTACATTCCGTCCCTCTATGAGGTGACGTATCATGAGGACGGCACGATTTTCAGGTTCGATCCCCGTTATCCGGATGTGCCCGCCAGAGTGCGGAGACAGGTGGCAACGGATCTGGACCGCACGCCGTACCCGGCGCGCCCGATCGTCCCGTTCATCCGGCCGGTGCAGGACCGGGCTGTTCTTGAGATACAGCGCGGCTGTATCCGCGGCTGCCGCTTCTGTCAGGCGGGGATCGTTTACCGTCCTCTGCGGGAGCGCAGCAGGGAGTATCTGCTCGGTCTGGCGAAGAGCATGCTCGCGTCGAGCGGACAGGATGAGGTGTCGCTGAGCTCGCTGAGCTCCAGCGACTACCGGGATCTTCCCGGACTTCTCAGTGATCTGATCGATCTGTTCGAGAAGAAGCATGTCAATCTCTCCCTTCCGTCACTTCGGATCGACAATTTCTCGCTGGACGTGATGTCAAAGGTGCAGGACGTCCGCAAGAGCTCTCTGACCTTCGCGCCGGAAGCCGGCACGCAGCGGCTCCGGGACGTGATCAACAAGGGACTGACGGAGGAGGAAATCCTGAACGGCGCGGCGCAGGCCTTTCAGGGCGGCTGGAGCCGGGTCAAGCTGTATTTCATGCTCGGCCTGCCGACTGAGACGGATGAGGACAGGCGGGGCATTGCGCATCTCGCCCAGAAGATTTGCGAGCAGTATTTTGACGGGGTGCCGAAGGAACGGCGGCTGAGTCCGGTCGACGTGACAGTCAGCACGTCGTTTCTGGTTCCGAAACCGTTTACGCCGTTCCAGTGGGCGCAGATGGCCCGTCCGTCGGACTATCTCGATTACGCGCATACCGTGCGGGACGAGATCCGCGCCATGAAGAACCAGAAGCGGATCCATTACAAATGGCATGAGGCGGACGGCACTGAGCTGGAGGGTCTGCTGGCCCGGGGAGACCGCAGGGTCGCGCCGGTGATCGAGTACGCATGGCGGCATGGCGCGCGCTTTGACTCCTGGACGGATTTCTTTGACTACCGGATCTGGCGGGAAGCGTATGAGGCGTGCGGACTGGATGTGGAATTCTACACGAGGCGGCCGAGGAGACTCGATGAGGTCTTTCCGTGGGACTTCATCGACGTGGAGGTATCGAAGGACTTCCTTATCCGGGAGTGGCTGAAAGCCATTGAAGGCAGAGGTACGACCGCCAACTGCCGTGAGCACTGTTCCGGCTGCGGGGCCAGAACGGTCGGCGAGGGCGTCTGCTTCGAGAACAGTCAGGAATATGCATCCGGCGGCCGTCAGACGGCAGGGGAGACGATACGATGAGAATCCGAATCTGCTTTGAAAAAACCGGACCTGTCCGGTTCGTCGGCCATCTTGATTTTATGAGAATGTTTCAGAAATGCATTCGCAAGAGCGGGCTTGACGCGGTCTATACGGCCGGCTTCAATCCGCATATGCTGCTGAGCTTCGCCGCGCCGCTCGGTGTCGGGGAGGAGACGACAGGAGACTGCGTGGATGTGGAGTTCGCCTATCGTGACCCGGGCGTGCTCACAGAACAGGAGGCATACCGGATGAAGGACATCGGTCTCGACAACGAGCATCTTCCGGACCCGCCGGCGGCCGCTGAGCTGACGGCCCGGCTGGATAAGGCGATGCCGCAGGGCGTAAGCGTAACCGGCGCGGCGCGAGTCGGGCTGACGAAGGACAGCAAGGCGATGGCGCTGGTCCGGTTCGCGTCATGGGACCTGATGCTGGCGGAGGAAGCGCTTCCCGGTCAGAGCGCGGAGAGCCTTGCGGAGCGTACGAGGGCCTTTCTTGAGAGGCCGGAGATCCGGGTGATGAAGCATACGAAGAAGGCGGAGCGGGAGACGGATATCCGCCCGCTGATCCGCTCTCTGACGGCGGTGAAAGGACCGGAAGGAGAACGGATCCTGCACCTGACATGCGCGGCGGGCAGCACGCAGAACCTGAAGCCCGCTGCGGTGCTGGAAGCGTTCGGATCGTGGTGCGGGGAGGAGACGCCGCACCGGCTGTCACGTCTGGTGCGCACGGAACTGATGGACGGAGAAATGAGGCCGCTGCTTTCGCTCGGTACGCCGTTTTGAATGAAGAGGAGAAAACACGATGAGCCTGATCACGAAGGTGCTGGCCGTTCTGACGGCGGCTGAATTTGTCTATATTCTGTATCTGGAAACGCTGGCGACGGATTCGGAGAAGACGTCGAAGGTATTCGGGATGCCTGTGGAGGAACTGAGGCGTCCGTCTGTCAATACACTCTTCAAAAACCAGGGTGTCTATAACGGCCTCCTAGCCGTACTGATCCTGATCGCCGTGTTCGGATTTGCGAGCCGGGCCGCGCTGATCGCGCTGATGCTCTACATCGTCGCGGTCGCGCTGTACGGAAGCGCCACAAGCAGCCCGAAGATTATTCTGATGCAGGGCGGACCCGCGATTCTGACGCTGATCAGCTGCCTGTTCTGACATACTGAAGCGCGGCGGATGCGCAGGCGGACCGGGGAGAGGAGCGGGAGGACAAGCGATGCGGGATTATATTGTGACGGAGCTGCAGGACGGAATGAGGGGGCTTCTGGCGGCAGCCCTGTACGAGGACCGGAAGCTGGCGATGCTCCGTGTCGGAACCTTCGGAAGCCGGTCTGATGTCGGCACGGTGGTGAAGGGACGCGTGGAAAATACCGCGAAGAATATCGGAGGCGCGTTTGTCTGCACAGACGGAAGGACGGGAAATGTCTTTCTTCCGACCGGGGCGTCGGATCCGTTCGGCCGGGTGAACGCCTCCTCACCCGTCCTGGTTCAGGTCGTCCGGGACGCGGCCGGAATCAAGCGGCCGGTCGTGACGCGAAATATTTCTCTGGCTGGCCGGTATGCGGTGGTCTCGAGGCGGCCCGGACGGATCAGCTTCTCCTCGAAGCTGACGGAGGAGCAGAGAGCGCTGATACGGAAATGGATTCCGAGGGAGGACACGGAGGAATTTCATGTTCTGATCCGGACCAACGCCGCCTGGACGGACAAGCAGACGCTGCTGGCGGAACTGGAACGCCTTAAAAACTCGATGAGAAGGATTCTCGATGCGGCCGGCGGCGCGTCTGTGGGTACGGTGCTTTACCGGCCGGAGCCCTTCTATATAGAAGCGGCGCGTGATCTCTACGAGGCGCCGGACCGGATGTTCAGCGATATACCGGCCTGCGCGGAAGAGCTGACCCGGCTGAGAGCGTCGATGGGGGGAAGAGGGGAAAATCCGGTTCTGTTCGAACACGCGGCCGGCGCTTTGTCTCTTCCGGCGCTCTACGGTCTGCCGAGGGATCTCGAGCGTCTGGCCCAGCCGAGAGTCTGGCTCCCGTGCGGCGGTTTTCTGGTGATCGAACGGACCGAGGCCTTCATCAGCATCGACGTCAACACCGGGCACTGTGTGAAAGGAAAGATTCCGGAGGAAACCTACCGGAGAGTCAATCTCGAGGCGGCGGCGGAGATCGCAAGACAGCTTTCGCTCCGGAACCTGTCGGGGATGATTCTGGTCGATTTCATCTCGATGCGCGCAGCGGATCACAATGAGGAACTGGTCAACGTGATGAAGAAGCTTGTCCGGAAGGATCACATTCATACGGAAGTGGTGGATCTGACGCCGCTTGGGATCATGGAAATCCTGCGGCAGAAAGTCCGCCGACCGCTGGCGGAGGAACTGGCGGCGTTTTCCGGGAACGCTTCCGGTTCTGGAGAGGCGGAAGAATCATAAAAAAGCTTGCATGCTGCGGGAACTCGTGCTATTATACCAGAGTGTGCCGCACAGAGAGGCTGAGAGTCTGCATGTTTTTGTGATAACTGCGACATGCGGCGCCGTATCTGGCGAGTATTGTGAATAAGGAGGTGTCTTTCATGTACGCAGTGATTGCTACCGGCGGAAAGCAGTACAAAGTATCCGAAGGTGATATCATCCGTGTCGAGAAGCTCGGCGCTGAGAAGGGCGAGACCGTGACGTTTGATCAGGTTCTTGCGATCGGCGGCGATGCGCTGAAGTTCGGCGGGGATGTCAAGGGCGCGACCGTTGAAGCGGAAGTGCTTCAGCAGGGCCGTGAGAGAAAGCTGGTCGTCTACAAGTATAAGCCGAAGACAGGCTATCATAAGAAGAACGGCCACAGACAGTACTATACGGCTGTCAGAATCAACAAGATCAACGGTTGATATGATTCATGTGACGGTATTCCGGGACAGCACCGGCTACAGAGGATATGAGGCCCGCGGCCATGCGGACTACGCGGAGAGCGGTTATGATATTATCTGCAGCGCAGTATCGGTTCTGACGATCAATACGGCCAATGCCATCGAGAAACTTACCGGAGATGAGATCCGGGACGAGGAGCGGGACGGCTGGATCCGCTGCCGCTTTCCCTCGGGACTTTCGAAAGAAGGAACGCTTCTGATGGACGCCATGCTGCTCGGACTCGGGCAGGTCGCTGAAACGGTGCAGGAAGAGACAGGAAAGCCGTTTGTGAAACTCGAAATCGAGGAGGTTAAGTCATGCTGAATATGAATCTTCAGCTCTTCGCCCACAAGAAAGGTGTCGGTTCCACCAAGAACGGCCGTGATTCTGAAGCGAAGAGACTCGGAGCCAAAAGGGCTGACGGTCAGTTCGTGAAAGCGGGCAACATCCTTTACAGACAGCGCGGCACGCATATCCATGCGGGCGTGAACGTCGGTCTCGGCGGTGATGACACGCTGTATGCGAAGGCGGATGGCATTGTCCGTTACGCAAGACTTGGAAGAGACCGCAAGCAGTGCTACATCGAGCCTGTTGCGGAAAGCGCCGAGTAAGTAGAATAACTGATCCGGGCTCCTTTTTCGGAGCCGGTTGCGAGAGGGCTTCGAATCGTTATGATTTGAAGCCTTTTCATATATCATTCGGACCGCTTGCGGATCCATACACGGGAGAAACTATGTTTGCAGATTTTGCAAGAATCCATATCAAATCAGGAAAAGGCGGAGACGGACACGTCAGCTTCAGAAGAGAAAAATTCGTCCCGGCCGGCGGTCCGGACGGGGGGGACGGCGGCCGCGGCGGCGACGTGATCCTGGAGGTGGATCCGGCGATGAACACGCTGTTCATCTACAAGCACCGTTATCAGTTCCGAGCCGGGGACGGAGAGGAAGGCGGAAAGAAGCGCTGCCACGGAAAGGACGGAGCGTCGATCACGCTGAAAGTGCCCGAGGGGACGATTCTCCGCGAGGAGCACTCCGGCAAGGTGATCGCGGATATGTCCGGCGACAACCGCCGTCAGGTGATCCTCAGAGGCGGCCGCGGCGGGCGCGGGAACATGAATTTCGCGACACCGACCAATCAGGCTCCGCAGTACGGGGAACCGGGCCGGCCGGCGCTTGAACTGGACTGCACGATGGAACTGAAACTGGTGGCGGATGTGGGGCTGATCGGCTTCCCCAATGCGGGGAAGTCCACGTTTCTTTCCCGTGTGACGCGCGCTGACCCGAAGATCGCGAACTATCCGTTCACGACGATCAATCCGAATCTCGGCGTGGTGGATCTCGGGGACGGCCGCGGCTTCGTGATTGCCGATATGCCCGGGCTGATTGAGGGGGCGTCGGAGGGCGTCGGACTCGGCTTTCAGTTTCTCCGTCATATTGAGCGGACGCGGGTGCTGATCCATCTGGTGGATACGGCGTCCTTCGACGGGCGGGATCCGGTTGAGGATGTCCGCACCATCAACCGCGAGCTGGAGAAATACAACCCGGAGATTTTAAAGAAACCGATGGTGATCGCGGCCAATAAGATCGATGTTTCCGGGAATCTTCCGGACGATCCGGTCAGAAGACTGAGAGAAGCATTCGAGCCGGAAGGCCTCCGGGTCTATCCCATCTCGGCCGTGACCGGGGAGGGTGTCCGCCCGCTGCTGGAGGATGTACGAAAACTCCTTGATACGACAGCGAAGGACAGGCTATACTATGAGCAGGAATTTTTCCCGGAGGATATGATCGCGAGCAGCGATCTGCCGTATACGATCACAACAGAGGAGGATCATGCCGGGACGGTCCGCTACGTCGTCGAAGGTCCGAAGATCGACCGCATGCTCAGCTATACGAATCTGGATTCGGAGAAGGGATTCCGCTATTTCCAGCAGTTCCTGAAGCGGGCGGGTATCAGTGATGCACTTCGGAAGGCAGGTGTCAGAGAAGGAGACACCGTCCGGATGTACGGCCATGAGTTCACGTTCTACGAGGAGGAAGAGGAGACGGATGAATCTGACAAGTAAGCAGCGCGCGTATCTGAAAGGGCTGGCGATGAATCTTACCCCGGTGCAGTATGTGGGCAAATCCTCTCTGACGGATGAAAATCTGAGAAACGTGGAGGAAGCGCTTGCCGCACGGGAACTGATCAAGCTCGGGATACAGAAGAACTGCGACGACGATCCGTACCTGATCGCGGATGCTGTTGCGGAGCGTACCGGCGCCTCTGTCGTTCAGGTTATCGGGAGGAAAATTGTTCTGTACCGGGAGGGAAAGGACGACAAAAAGCGGATTCAGCTGTAACGGTGATCGCGGAGGCGCGGACGGATGAAAATCGGGATTATGGGAGGCACGTTTGACCCGATTCATATCGGGCATCTGATTCTCGGCGAGCAGGCGTACGAGCAGTTCGGTCTCGACCACATCGTCTACCTTCCCTCCGGCAATCCGCCTCACAAGAGAAACCGGACCGGAGGAGCAACCAACGCCCAGCGGCTCCAGATGGTGAGACTGGCCTGTGCCGGCAACCCTCACTTTTCCGTCAGCGACCGCGAGATGCGGGAGAGCGGATTCAGCTACACCTACCGCACGCTGGAGGAGATGCGTGCGGAGGATCCGTCGGTCCGGCTTTACTTTATTCTCGGCGCGGATTCTCTGTTTGACTTTGAACGGTGGCGGAATCCGGACCGGATCTGCGCGGCCTGTACGCTGGTGGCCGCAACGAGAAACCACACGGATGACGACGCGCTGGAGGCCGCGATGGAGCATATCCGGGAACGTTTTCACGCGGAGGTGGAAAGACTGGATACGGAGACGATCGATATATCCTCCCGGATGGTCCGGCACCGCTGCGCGGAAGACCGGTCGATCCGCTACTATGTGCCGGATACGGTGAGAGACTATATCGTATCCCACGACGTGTACGGACATCTGAAAGGACAGGCATGACGGGAGAAATCTATAATCTGGAAGAGATGAGCAGAAAGCTGAAACGGTACATTGACACGAACCGCTTCTATCACACTCAGGGCGTGCGGTACACCAGCACGGCGATGGCGATGGCTCACGGCGCGGATCTCGTAAAGGCGGAGACGGCCGGACTGCTTCACGACTGCGCCAAGTGCATTTCCGATCAGAAAAAGATCCGGATCTGCGACAAGAACCATATTGAAATCACGGATGTGGAGCGTGACAATCCTTTCCTTCTCCATTCCAAGGTCGGCGCATATATCGCTGCTGAAAAGTACGGTGTGAAGGACCAGGAGATACTGGACGCGATCCGCTACCACACTACGGGCCGCCCCGGCATGAGGCCGCTTGAGCAGATCGTGTTCATCGCGGACTATATCGAGCCGAGACGCAACAAGTCCAAACATCTTCCCGAAATCCGGCGGATGGCCTTCCGGGACCTGGATGAATGCTGCTATCTGGTTCTGAAGGACATGCTTCTGTACCTGCATTCGCGCTGCGGCGAGATCGATGGAAATACGCAGGAGGCATTCCGCTTCTATGAGGAAGTGCATGACGAAAGGAGAGACTGATTTATGACGAAGGAAGAAAGCCGTGAGCTTGTCGCTCTTGCGGTCAGCGCACTGGAGGAGAAGAAGGCCGAGCACATCGAGGTCATCGAGATCGATGATATCTCTCCTCTGGCGGATTATTTCGTGATCGCGAACGGAACAAACCAGAGCCAGACCGAGGCGATGGTGGAGGCGGTGGAGGAGAAGGCCGGACGGGCCGGCATTTTCCCCGATCACGTGGAGGGTCATCGGAACGCGAACTGGACGCTGCTGGATTTTCGGGGCGTCGTGATCCATATCTTCGATGAGGAGGCCCGGGCGTTCTATGACCTTACCCGGATCTGGAAGGACGGAAAGCAGCTGGATCCGGAGAACTTTCTGAAGAAGGAGGATCCGGAAACTTGACAGCGGGGCATGCGCGCCGCGCCGCGGCCGTCTGCGCTGCGGCGCTTTTTTCGCTTTCCGGGCTGACAGGATGCTCTGGGCGCATGTGGGAGATGGTCTCCGACGCGGCCGCCATCTTCTCCGAGGCAAAGCTGGGCGGCCGGCCCGCCGATTCGACAGGCAGCGGATACGTGAGTTCCGAGGCAGAGGTCACGGAGAAGCAGGATGGCAGCCTCACGGAGCAGACGATCGGAGATCCGGTTGAGGAGACGCCGGGCCTCTCCGGATTTGCCTTCGATCAGCTTGACAGCGCGGTTCAGGATGTCTACGCACAGCTTTACACCGGTATCTCCGCTGAAAAGGCCTCGTTTACGATCCGGGCGAAGAACACGGACGACATCAAACCGGCGCTGGCCGCCGTGATGACGGACTGTCCTCAGTTTTTCTGGATCGACGGAACGGCCTGCATGAGCGGCTTCCGGAGCCTCGGCATCTGGAGAATCACGCTGCATTTCAATATCGACGTGTCTCAGATCGACAGCGTGCGGAGCCGGATCGAGGCGAAGGCCGAGGAGTACCTTTCCTCGATTCCGGATGGCGCAAACGAGTATGACAAGGTGAAGCTCGCGTACGAGTACATCATAAACCTCACGGACTACTCTCTGTCCAGCACGCAGAACCAGAACATTCAGAGTGTATTTCTGAACGGATCCTCTGTCTGTGCGGGCTATGCGCGCGCATTCCAGTATCTGCTTCAGAAAGCGGGTATCTGGTGCGCCTATGTCGAAGGCAAAACTTCCGATTCCGGCGAGGGGCACGCGTGGGATCTGGTCCGGATCGGCGATGTGTACACCTATGTCGATCCGTCGTGGGGAGATCCGACTTACGGAGAAGACCAGACGGACGCCAAACGGCTGGACATCATCTATGACTACCTCTGCCTGACGACGGATGAGATGACGAGAGCCGGACATGAACCGGACGACACCTACACGCTTCCGGATTGCACGGACCGGAGCTATGACTACTATAAGTTGAACGGCTGCTATCAAGAGGGATACCATGAAGACAGCGTATCGAAGGCACTCTGGAACGCCGTGGACAACGCGGAGGATGTAGTCTACTTCAAGTTTTCCGATTTTGAGAGCTATTCAGAGGCGCAGCAGGCCCTGTTTCCTTCGGAGGACAGCGGACGGGAGAGTCTGATCAACGCACCGATCCGGCAGCGTATGGAGTGGGACTCGGCGTCTTCGATGCGCTACTATTACAGCTGCTCCGACGCACTGTGGATCATCAAGGTATACTGGTAAAAGACGGCAGAAGATTTGAGTTTACATAAATTCGTTATGTGAATTACGTCTTCTGCCGGCTGTTTTTCAGAGCAGCGGACGAAGGAGAACGTATGGAGTATCGCACAGACGAACCGATTGGACAGGGCGGGGCCGTTTTTGATCTGATCCGACTTGCCGCGGCCGTCCTGATTCTGCTCGCGGCTCTGTCCGCGGCGAAGCAGGTGCGCGCGGACGGCGGCATGCTGCTGATCGGGGATTCCCGGGCGGAAGGGATGCATGAAGTGGTCGGGGACGCGGGGATCAGCTGGTGCTTCCGGATCGGGAGCGGTTATAACTGGATGATATCGGACGCGTTTCCCGCAGCGGATGCATCGGTGACAGCCGGCACATCCGTCGTGATTGCCCTCGGAGTCAATGATGTCATCGACTCTTTCCGCATTCAGCAGTATGCCTCGGCGATCAGCCGTCAGGCAGCTGTCTGGAAGGAACGGGGCGTCAGGACATATTATGTGTCGATTCTTCCGGTGGACGATTCTCTCGACAGCGAGGAGCATAATTCCGATATCGAGTACTGGAACCGGACGATCGGGCCGCTGCTTTCGGAGGATGTGACCTATCTGGACCTGTACGGCCGGGTGCTCGCCGATTACGCGACGACGGACGGGCTCCATTATACGGATGACACATACAGGAAAATCTTCCAGCTGATCACGGAGGCGGTCGGATCCGGCGATGCCGGAAGTACGGAAGGGATGCGTGTAACTGCAGCGGATACCGAGACGGCGGGAGTGAATGGCAACGAAGGTCTCCGGGAAACGGAATCAGGGGATACGGCGGAAAGTCCGGTCTCCGATACCGGATCAGGGAAGGAAAGGGCGGGCCGGGCTTCCTCGGCTCCTGACAGTGCGCGGCATCATGAGGACGGGCGGACAGAGAGCAGAGAGACTTCCGCGGAAGCGATAACCGCTGCCGGCGACGGAGAAGTCTTTTCCGTCCGTGCGGTTCCGGAGGAGAAGAGCGGATCGGGATACAGCGGATGGCTGGCGCTGAATCAGGGAACCTGCTATCTGGAGAATGGGACGCCGGTGACCGGCTGGTGCGTCATCGGGGGGAGTCTTTACTGCTTCAGCGACAGAGGGCTGATGCTGACCGGCGAGGTGACACTGCAGACGGGCACGTACCGGTTCCGTTCGGACGGGACGCTGGATGCGGTGCTCTCTGGCATGAGGCCGGTGGCGGACGGCGAAACGGGAGAGGGTGTCTCTGCTGCGGAGGAGACGTCTGAGAGCGGCTGAACGCGATCCCATCGGAAGGCGGTCCCGGATTCCGAACGGAATTCCGGCGCAGCCCGACCCGATGCGTGAGGGAAGGGGAGGAGAATAGGATGGACAGACAGCAAGCGGATCGGAAGCCGCGCCGGAAGTGGCCGTGGGTCGTTCTGATTCTTCTGCTGGCCGTATCAGGCGGCCTGTACGTCCGCGGCCTTCAAAAGCTGGAGGGTGTCTTTCTGCCAAACACGACGCTTGACGGCGAGGATGTGAGCCTTCAGTCTCCGGAGAAGATCGACCGTATGACCCGTGAGCGAGGGACGGACCGCGTGCTCACGTTCCGCGAGATGGGCGGCCGGAGCGAAACCATTTCCTACCGTTCCGTCGGATATGAGCATACCCGGACGCCTTCGGCCGCGTATCTGGCGGCCGGTCAGAATCACTGGCTCTGGCCGGTGAGCCTCTGGCGGAAGACAGCATTTACTTCGGAGAAAGGGTTCACCTATGACAAAGAGCGCCTGAAAAAGCGGGTTCATGCGCTTCAGGCCATATCCGGAACCGGCATCGTCGATCCGGAGGACGCGGCGATCGTGAAAGGAAAGGACCGGTATGAGCTGATTGAAGCGACGGACGGAAACCGTCTTGACGAAAAGAAGGTGCTCGGATGCGCGGAGGAGGCGATTGAGTCCGGAGAAACGTCGATCAGTCTGGGGGAGAAAGACTGCTACCTGAAACCGGCCCGTCGGTCTGACGACGCGCATCTGCAGTCCGCTTTCGATCGCATCGACGCGGTTCAGAACGAGACGGTCACGCTGGAGCTCTACGGTTCCTCGATTCCGGTTGACAAGTCCGTATTCTTTGACTGGCTTCAGTTTGATGAGGATACGGCTGAAGTCTCGCTGGACCAGGACGCCCTGACGGCTTATGTGAACAGCCTTGCCGGCCGTCTGGATACGTTCGGTAAGGCAAGGCAATTCCGCACGTCGGCCGGTGATACAGTCGCGGCTGGCGGAGGCGGCCATGACAATTACGGTTTCACATTGCAGAAGGAGGATACGAAGCGGGTGCTTGAGGACGCGATTCTGGGAGGCGAATCCGTGAAGGCGGAGGCTGTCTGGGAACGCACAGGGCGCACGATCACGCCGGAAGGCGACGATATCGGACGGACCTATATCGAGATCAGCATCGACCGGCAGCATATGTGGTATTACCGTGACGGGACGCTGGCCGCGGAGACAGATGTGACAACGGGCAAAATGGCGGATAACCGGGAGACGCCGACGGGCGTATTCTATGTGATGAACAAGATGAGTCACTACACGATGCGGGGAAGCTACGGATCATCCTTCGTCAATTTCGCGCTTCTGATCGACAGCGAGAACGGCATCTATATCCACGACGCGCCGTGGCGCACCCGCTACGGAGGACAGATTTACGTGACGGACGGCAGTCATGGCTGTATCAATACGCCTTATGACGCCGAGAAGCAGCTTTTCGAAACGGTCGATACGGGTACGCCGGTGGTCATCTACGACCGGAATCATCCGTCCTGAGCGCGGGCAGGCGCCGGAACGAAAGGCTTTTAAGCTGAATGGAATCCAGCCCGCTGCTTTTTCTCCTTTATGTCATCGGCCCGGCAGAGGAACTGCGATCAGAATGCCTGAGAGAAAACCAGCCCGTTGCCTGTATCACCCTTGTCATCCTCCCATGAAATCGTGTTGCTGTCCGCGCTGACGCTGAAAATGCCGGTTCCGTCCGTGTACTGCACCGTGTCGGTTTCGTTTCCATTTTCATCGAAGGTCTGCGTGACCTTTGTTCCGAAGGTATAGGAGATCACGCCGTCCAGATAAGTTCCGTGCAGGATCCATTCGGTGTTCTGGGAGGCGCTGTCCTGCTGGTCGATGATCATCAGCGGACTGTCCTCGTTTTCCGCCGCGATCTGCATCCGCACGTTTCCGGACGAACTGATCCAGTCTCCGACGATATTCATTTCCGGAGGGTCGGCCGGCACGATCCGGGAGGATTCGACCGATTCCGCATCGGATGAAGCCGTTTCGGATGCCGAATCCGGATTTACGGATGACGTACCTTCGGACTGCGCACTGCCGGAGGAAGCGGACGGCGTCGGCTCCGGGGTGATCGGATCCGTTTCGGCAAGAGAGTAGGCGACGGATTGATCGCTCAGCGAATAGGAGGAGTAGGAAAGGCCGTTTTCCTTAAGATACATCCGGATAAAGGCGCTCGTCAGATACTGGGTCCGGTCCGCATCGTCCGTGAAGACAGCAACCAGACGGGCTGTCTGGTTTTCTTTCTCGTAAGCATCGAAGCTGAGCGCGCTGCTGATCGTGGAATCGTTGACGGCGGAACTGTAAGCGGAAGAAGAAACCGTGCCGGAGGAGGCGGTTTCCTGTCCGCCGTCCGGAGAGGATGACGGTACAGCGGATGCGCTTCCGGACGCTGTGCCGGTGGCCGGGCTTCCGGATTCCGCCGGAGACGCGCCGGCTTCCGGCGAGGACACGGCGGAAGAAGCGCTGCTGTCTGACGTTTTGTCGGAAGCCGTACTGCCGTCTGAAGCGGAGCCGGAAGACGTCTGGCCGCTGTCCGGGGTGCTGTCGCCTGTGAGCGAGGAGGCGTTCTCGTCCACCTGATAGGATCCGTTTTCATCCGGCCGCAGCACGAGGAGTCCGATGTCGGTACCGCCGCTCAGATACACCAGACGTCCTTTTCCGTCGGATGTGAAATTCCAGACGGAGAAGCCGCCGCGGACGTACCGGCTTGAACCGCTGACATGCGAGCTGACCACATTGACGACCGGCACCGTCGCGACGACGCGGCTGTTGACTTCATATCTTGTATTGATGGTTCTGGTCAGATAATCACAGATTGCCTGCATCACGGCCGTGTCGGTTCCGGAGCCCTGAAACGTGAAGGCCGGTGAAGGATTGACACCCTCCACCACGCTGTCTGCGGCGGAAGAGTCTGTATTGTCGGCAGAGTCCGGAAGCGAACCGACGTACAGATCATCCGGGCCCGATACGGCCGCATCATCCGCCGCGTCGACTCTTGCAAGCCCCGGATCATCGGTCAGATCCGCGGAAGGATCATCCGCCGCAGCGGCGGCCGCAGAACCGGCCAGCATGGCCATGCTCAGGCTGACGGCGATCCATTTTGTCAGTTTCAGATTCTTTTTCTTTGTCATATTCAATCTTTACTCCCGGTCAGTTCGGCTGATTCTGCTGTGTCGGCGGGCGGATGCATTTTCCGAAAACGGAAGAGAGAGAAAGCTGTCTCAGACTGTCCGCCTTTCGCACACGCATTTTCTTATTATAAGGCCGGATTCGGAAAAAGATGTGAAGGAATCGTAAAATCTTCAGAAGACGGTCTTTAAGAAAACTGAAGAGTGTATGCTGCGCGGGAGAAACCAGACGGTCTCCTGAATTACCGCCGTTCACTGACGGAATCTGGAACTCATACAGGTGAATGTTGTGAAAATAACATTTTTGAGCGGTAACTGTTCAGAACCCCTGCTTACTGCAGGACGATCTCAGCGTTCCCAGTAAAAGCAGCTGTCAAAGCTTCATAAGCGCTGATACCGTGCTTCCTGCCTGTGCTAATGTATGACATGATGTCCAGATAATCCTGCGCCCCACTTTCTGTACGGAAACATCCGGACACCTTGGTTTTTGTTTTGACATTGCGGACATCGCGCTCCGCCTGGTTGTTATCAAAGGGAACATCGAAGTCCCTGATAAAAAGGCAGACTGATGCCTTGAGTGCCATAAGGCGTTCGATGAGCGACCGCTCTTTCCCTTTTTTCTTCCGCCCTTTCTTTTTCTTTAGCGGATCTGGGGAAAGAGGACATTCCTCATTTGCCATCATCATAAGCCTGTCATACTCTGTGTCAAACTTATGAAGGTGATAGTAGCTGAGTTCCGTTTTGCCTTTGACCACCGCTTTATCACGGGCCTTTTTCATGGAACGGAGGAGGGTCTTGAACCCCGGCGCCCACATGTGTCCCGGACTATACTGTTCAACACCGGTCAGTTCGCGCAGCAGATGTCCATTGCAAACTGCGTGTGTGATATCGTCATACTTCCAGTATGGAGACCAGCAGTCATGTACAGCAATACCGCCAAACTTGGTGAGCACACCATTCCCCTCCATGCCGATCTGGCCACGTTTGGTGCTGATCGTCTGATAGGTCAGATCCGAAGTGGATGAATTATGCACCCAGATGGTTTTTCCATTCACGTCGGTGCCGGTCTCATCAAAGTTGGCGACCTTCGACCCGATCAGCATGGACTTTATAGTCTCAAGTGTACCGCCCACTTTTTGGGCGCACTTCGACACCATGGAGGTGATCGTCCCGGTGGACAGGCTGATCCCGAGAAGGCTTCCCAGCAGGACATGGATCCGCATTGTGCTGACTGCTCCATAGGTGCTCAGCAATCCGGCAAGTACGGAAACGGAATCGCCATACTGTACATATGCCCGGATTCCCTCAGGGAATTCCCCGGCCAGGGCTTCCCCCGTACATGGACATGATGCCACCTGGATGGACTGGTGCTCTGTCACCCTGGTTGTGATGACTGCATTGACTTCATAACGCTTCTCACCGCAGGTAAATACTTTGCCGCTCATGACGCACTCGTTCAGCCGCGGGCAGGAAAGGCACTTTTTCGGCAAATGTTTGCTGTATTCATCCGGTTCATGCGGGATCGACATATGGGAGCCCGGATGCCCCTTCTGTCCGCCCTGCTTCTTGCCGGATTTCTGCCGCTGACTTTGAGGCTTTGGTTTATTGAAACCATCACTGGAAGGTGGCTTGGAACTGTTCTGGGAGTTCTGATTCAGCTGGCGCTGGAGCTCTCGGATAGTTTCCTCTAATTCCTTGATGGTTTCCGTCAGTGATTGCACAAGTGCGGTGAGATCCGCATTCTGTTTTGCCATTGTTTCGATAATAAGATCTTTGTCATCCATTGACCCGCTCCTTTCCGGAAGCGGTATCCATCAGGATATCACAAGCCTTTTTCATCGAACAGCGGCAGAAACGGGTTTCGCCTTCTGCGGCGGTAAGCTGACTACGAAGCTCTGCAATAAGGGCATCCTTCTGCGCTATTGTTGCCAGAGCCTGCTCATACAATGCCCTATAGTCTGTATCACTATGGGTCAGGGAAGCAGCATCTGCCTTTGTCCGCTTTCCCGTCGGGACAATATCGCCTGTGGCAGGATCGATGCGGCCAATCAGCTTGCGGTGGGAACGGGGCTGCTTCAGCTCCTTATCCCAATAGGAAACAGACTCATAGACATATGTTATATTGCGAGCTTTATTATGAACCTTTACGATTGCCATGAATCTGTCTCCTTAATAGTGTTACTTTTATTATATTGTATCACTATTAAGGAAAAATATCAAATGTTACGTGTCACTATTATGTAAAACTATGTCAGTGCAGGGGGTTCTGAACAGTTACTTTGAGCGATAATAGCGCTGTGAACGGAAAAGCACATGAAGATGTCAGACAGAGGAGGGAAATGCATGTCCACATCGGGTCCTGACCGCAGTATTATCCGCAAGAAGAAGGAACTGGAGGATCGGCTGGTTCAGATGGGCTATCCGGAAGTCTTCGGCCGCGCGATCGCGAATCAGCTCGGAACGATGAAGACGATGAACCGGATGCTCGCTTATCTTGAGAAGGCGAACCCGGGATCCGCCGAGGAAATCGCCGATGAGATGCTGGCGATCTGTGAGGAACGGTTTCAGTGGCAGCGCAAGAAGGAGGCAGAGTTTTACAGCCGGCGCTACCATCAGATGCTCAGAGAGAATTCCGGGATGCTGTGAGCAGACCGTCAAAGCCAGACGGAGGATTGATATGCGGGGAGAAAATGTGACCGTCATCGTCGACAGACCCGCCGGATCCCGGCATCCGGAACACCCGGATCTGTATTATCCGGTTAATTACGGTTATCTGGAAGGCATCATCGCGCCTGACGGGGAAGAACTGGATGCGTATATTCTTGGAGTTGATCATTCTGTTGAACGGTTTGTCGGAAAGATCATCGCGGTCATTCACCGCAGGGATGACGTGGAGGACAAACTGGTCGTCGCACCTGCAGGACGATCGTTCACGGAAGAAGAAATCAGATCGGCCGTTCGGTTTCAGGAGCAGTATTTCGATTCGGAAATCCTTATGGGAGACAGTGTCCCATTTCGGGCAATCTATTCGCAAAACGACAGTTTATAGAATAGATTAACGGAAATAAACAGGACGGACGGCTTCCTGATGCCGCCCGGCCTGTTTTTATGTGATGATCGACAGGATTCCGCTGCTATATTATGCTCAGTGTCTGCGTTTCTTTCTTCCTCTTGCGGCCAGCAGCGCAACGGCCAGCAGGGACGCCGCGAATAGGATCCCGTAAAGGACCAGATCGGAGGAATCTCCGGTCTTCGGCGAACTGACGGAGCTGCGCGGACCTGATGGCGTCGCGGCCGGTGCGGTCGGCGTCGCGGTCGGCGTTACGGTCGGCGTGGCGGTCGGCGTCACGTCCGGTGTGGCGGTCGGCGTTACGGTCGGCGTTACGGTCGGCGTGGCGGTCGGCGTCGCGGTCGGCGTTACGGTCGGCGTGACAGTCGGCTGGTGCGTGTTTGTCACTGTGAAACCGTCCGCGGCACTTCCGACGGTCTCACTCTGATACCCGTCCACAGGATCCTCAGATATCGTGTAGAGGATGGCTCTGCCGTCTGTATAGACATCCAGCTCTTCAAAGGATCCGCTCCAGCTGTCTGCTGCCTTCAGGACCAGAGACTTTCCGGCATCTTTTCCGTCTGCCAGCAGATGAACGGTGACGGAATCCGGACGGAGGCCGTCCTGATCGTCTTTGTCATCCCATTTTTTCGTGACCGTGATCCTGGTCTTGTCGGGCTGGTGGGTGTTGGTGATGCTGGTTCCGTCAACATCCGCGGTGTATCCTTTCACCGGATCTTCGCGGACGATATAGGCGATTTTGCTGCCGTTATCGTTGAACACAGGAAGATCGCCGAAATCATAGGTCCAGTCATTACCGGCTGTTGCCGTGACGGACTTGATTTCCGTTCCGTCAGCCAGCAGACGGACGGTGACGGATTCCGGGCGGAGGCCGTCCTGATTGTTTCCGTCGTCCCATGTCTTGGTTCCGCTGATTCTGATTTTGCTCCGCTCATCCGTGACGGTGATCGTATCCCCGCTGTAGTAGGTTCCGTCCTGTCCCAGCGTATCGGAAATCGTGAAATCAACCGGCGCATTGTTCAGTTCGTAACCGGCCGGTGCGGCTGTTTCCACCAGCGCGTAGCGGCTGTCTTTCCAGAGAACCCATCCGAGCGTGTTCTGGTTGCCGATGATCCGGGCGGTTCCCGTGCTGTCGGTGGTGAACCGGACCGCTTCTCCGTTCTGATCGGTCACCGGGTTCCGGTTGCCGGCCTCGTCATAGCGGTACAGCTGATAGACAGCGCCCGCCAGATTTTTCTGATGATCTTCCGCGCTCACCTTGTGGAGGATGACGAACGGGTTGCTTCCGGTTCCTTCGCCGGAGGAGTCAACCGTTACGGTGTATTCGGTGCTCTTTGTGACGCCCTCCAGCGTCGCGCTGTTGGTGAAGGTCTGGCTGTCCTTCCCGAGCACATAGGCGCTGTAGGTGATCTCCACCCGGGTCCGGTCGGGGATCGAAATCTTCAGGACGGAGTCCGCGCAGGTAAATGAGGTTTCTTCCGAAGGACTGATCTCAAGCGTCTCCTCGAGGAAGCGGAGGTTTTCGGACAGATGGTCGGTCAGCGTCAGCTCGTCCGATCCGGCGAGCAGGTCCGCGGCGTTCGGGTTGACGACAAGATGATAGGTCGCGCGGTAATGGTTGTCCTTTGACGGAGCCGTGACCATCTCCTTGCTGAGCGGGTCATATTCGTAGTGAACCGTCACCTCGTTGGACTGAAGGCCGTTCCATTCCGCGGTATTCTTGAGATCGACGCCTTTGCCGCTTGTGATGCTGGCCTTGTTCAGCGCCTCCAGCGCCTCCCTGTCGCGGACCGTCAGCGTGTACGAGACCGCGTAGACGGACCAGAACGACGTTCCGTTCTTTTTCGGCAGGGAGTGGATATGAAGCGTCATTCCGGCAGCCGTGTTTTCTGCTTCCGCCGAGCCGCCGTTTGTATCGTACTGGCCGTAGACATCACCGCCTGTGATCGTGACGCCGGCATTCTCATCGACTTTAAGGTATTCCGTTGGAAATGCATCCGCCAGATCAAACGAATCCTCTGTCACGTTTTCCAGAAGCAGCCGGTAGCGATAGACCGGATAGACCACTCCGTCCCTCATCTCTGTACTTTGCTCTGCCAGCGATTTTCGGATGGACGAGTGGGCCGGATGGGCCGTCGCTTCGCTATCCTTCGTGATTTTCCCGACCTTTGCGGCCGCTTTATTGGTATGATCATTATACCAGTCGACGCGGTCCTTCTCGTACTTTTCCATCCATCCCTGATGATTGAGAGTCCGGAACGTGATCACGATATCCCTTCCGGATTCGGAAGCGGAAAGCCCCGGTGTCTTGTTCCCGTCCCGGTAGAAGGTCAGCCGGAAGGAAGCCTCTCCGTTCTCCGCGGCGAGACTTTCGTAAGCATAGGTTTCCCCGCCTGTCAGGCCGGATACCTGAAGAGAGCCGTCCTCCAGCGGATCCGTGTAGAGTTCGTTTTCAATCCAGGCATGCGGAAGCGCGTCCGTGACGGTGAGATCCGGATAACCCTTCTTCGGGACATGCACGGTGATCTTCCAGGATGTATTATCCGAGTCAGAGCTGACCACCTCTTTCAGAATGGAAAGCCGCTCCCCCTCTCCGACTCCGATCTCCTTGGATCCGTCTGCGGTGATTTTTCCGTCGGTCACGCGGTTCTTCACTGTGGTATTCGTGATCAGACCGGAAGAATCGACGGTCGTCTGATAGCGGATCTGATAGCTGTATTTTCCGTCCGAATCCGGCACGCGGTAGCTCCATGAGACAGGCGGATCGCCTTCCGTGCTGAGATCCGGCCAGGACACTGTCCGGGTCTCCTCGGAACCGTCCTCCTTCGTGACCAGAATCGTGATCCCGCTGCCGCTGTAGTGCATGATTTCCTGCGACTCCGGATCGATGGTGTCCCTGATCGTCGAGCCGGCGAGTGAAATCTGACGGTTCTGATTGGCGGTCACGGTCCAGGGGATCACTGTGCGGCCTTCGGAATCCTCCGAGGTCTCTCCTGCTTCCTTTGTCAGTGTCCGGTAGCGGATCTGATTTGTGAAGTCCTTCGACGCCTGATCGCCGTCCGGATCCTCCCGGCTTGTGGCCTTTACGGTATTGTTGGTCTCGTCGAAGGTTCCGCGCCCTTCGCCGGAGAGCTTATCGTAATCAACCTTTGCGGTGTAGGTCAGCGTGACGGTTTCGCCGTCTTCCATGGACGGGATGACGACAGTGTAGCCTTTTTCGCTGTTCTCAGGCGAAAGATTCAGATTTCCGTTTCGGTCGGAGATCCCGGATACATTCTTCTGATAGATCAGCGCGGTGCCGGCGATCTCGTCCCTCACCGTGACATTCATATTGTGCCCGGTCGATCGGACTGTCACAGTATAGGTGATCAGACCGTTTCCGGTGTTATAAGATCCTTCCTTTGCCACCGATACGCTGGTCTGCGGCTGATCATATTTGAAATCGTAGGTGATGCCGTCGATCAGCGTAATGGAGTCCGGATTTCCGTCCAGCTTTGCGTTGAACTGCAGACTGAAGCCGACATCGCCCGCGGCCTGAAGCCGGCTGAAGGCGGAGTCGCTCTGGTTCAGATTCACGGTCAGCACGTTCCCGCTGACGCTGTAGGTGTTTCCGCTGACGGTTCCGGTGCCGTTCTCATCGCGGATGGTCACGTCAAAGGTGCCGGACGCTCCGTCCAGCGTGAGCCCGGATGGAATCGTGTATGTCAGAGGCGAGGTGTCGGCCATTTGCTTTCCTTCGCTCTCCTGGAAGGAAAGATTCAGAGTGAAGCTCTGGCCGGGAGTCACCGTATAAGTGCCGTCCTCATTCGGAGTCAGGCTGGTCGCCGCCTTCCTGAGAAAATCAGCAAGATCAGCGGATTCGTTTCCTTTTGCAGGCGCTCTGCGGCTTACGGCCGGTTCCGCGGAACTGACCGCGGGCTCCGACTGAACGGATTCGGATGTCGCCGTGCCGCTTTCGCTGCCTTCGGATTCCGGCTGAACGGCTTCGGACGGCGCGCTGCCGCTCTGGGTGATTTCAGAATCGGACGAATCCTGTCCGCCGCTCTCCGCTTCCGGATCCGTGCTCATGGTTTCCGTTCCGGCCGGAATGGCTTCTGCCGCATCCGAAGACGCCGCGCTGATCAGCCCGGCGCTCTGGAACAGAAACGCCGCGGCCAGAATCATGACCAGAACGGCTCTCCATACTTTTGTCCTTTTTTTCTTCATTTCAATATGCTCTCCTTCCTGTCAGGTCCTGTTTACTTCTTCATTTTTAACATGACTGACAGAAAGTTGGAAGTATATTGAAGCTATAATAACTTTACATAATGTAAATATACAGACAAATCAAATAATTGGATGGATTATGTGGGATAATAACGGATACGCATGATAGGAGAGGATAAAAATCGGAGCGGGGGAAGCACGAAAAAAAGAGAAAAGGAGCTGACGAGAGAACGCCGCCTGTGCTCACTGAGGAGGAAATAAAAGGAACGGCGCTGCCCGATCCGGGAAGCGGAACGAAAAGCGCCGATGAGAGAAAGCCGCCTGTGCTCACTGAGGAAGAAAATTCAGTCTTTCAGTTCGTAAACGGCCGTAACACTGGCTTCAATCTCGGTCACGCCCGGATCGAAGTTCATCGCGCTGTCAGAAGCGGCGGCGAGCTCGTACTGAGCACCGGAGGCATATTCGTAGCGGGCGGACGTATCCTGATAGCCCTCCGTGACCGAGACTACGTCCCCTGGCTTACGTCCGGCGGCATGGGCCAGCACATGCGCCTTTTTGGCGGCGGCAGCCACGGCCTTCGCCAGCGCTTCCTCGTAGCGGTCGTCATAATCGCTGCAGAAGTACTGAACCGAGTCGACGCCGGTGGCGCCGGCACCGGTGGCGGTCCCGATAAGACGGCCGGCCTCGCTGATGTCCAGATCCCTGACGGTGATGCTCACCGTAGCGGTATAGCCGATGAGCTTATTGGAGTCGTTATACTTCGGTCCCAGACTGTAGCTGCTGGTCTGTATGCTCTTCTCTTCCACTCCGCTGCCCTCAATGGCGTCGGTCACAGCGGCGGCGGTCTGGCTGGCCTCAGACTGCACGCTGTCAGCCTGACTGCCCTCTTTCGTCACCTCGAAGGTGATCCGGGCCTTGTCCGGAACAGTGTAGACCGAAGCGGAGGCCTGAACCGTGACCGTTTCCTCCGGATCCCGATCATCATCGGCCCGTACGGCGGCGCCGGTCAGCGCGGTGCAGACGAATGCAGTGAGAAGCAAAGTGGTCAGGTGCATGTTTCTCATACCGTGTCTCCTTGTCCGTGCCTGCTTCGGACAACTGCGCGGACAATCAGAATTTTACAGTCTGAACACAGCGGAAGACAGACACTTTTTCTTATCGTAACATGAAAAGATCGTTTTTGCCAGACTATGAATGTTGTATCGCACAATGTGTAAACAAGAAGGGGGAACAGGAGAAAGAGAAAGATCAGACACGGGATTATGCAGCGAACATAAACGGCACGCCCTCTTCCCGGTTCGGGAATGAAGGCGTGCCGGCTGTATGACAAGGAAAAATGAATCAGACGGATCGCGGATCAGACGGCGCGGACGGCTCATCCGTGACGGCTGATCCTCCGGAGGCCGTCTCCGGAGATGGAAGGTCCTCTTCCTTTTCCGTTTCCGCCGTGCGTTTCGCTTCCGCGAAGAACGCGTGCTCCTGACGGCCGGACTCGGACTCGGCCCGGCGCTCGCGCTCAGCCTCCTCCTGCATGGCTTTGCGGGCAGTCAGATAGGAACGGACTGACACAAAGGCGTAGAACCCGCCGGCCGCGATGAAGACGGCTCCGAAGACGACCGCCACCCAGGGGGCCATCCCGTCCGTTGAACGTGTGGCGCCGGCCTTCAGCAGGTCGATGCCGAGATAGATGATATATACCGATACGACGGCGCTGAGGCCGATCCGGAGATTCGGGTCGCCCTGCCGGCGGTTCTCACTCTGCCCGCCGCTGTTTCGGTTCAAATTGGAAAGCCATGACATCTTGTGATCTCCTGTCGGTCAAAGTGTCGGGAACAGATTCTTAAGCGCCGGATAAAGTGTATGGAAGACCCGGTATTTCTCCTCGTAGCGCCGGACGATGACCGGATCCGGTTTCACGGTATCGGTCACCCGGAGCAGTCTGCGCACGGCGTCCGCCACCGTCGGATAGACGCCGCAGGCCACCGCGGCGAGGATCGCACCGCCGTATCCGGGGCCCTGCTCGGTTTCCGGAACGGTCAGTTCAATGCCGAGAACGTTGGCGAAGATGGTCTTCCAGAGCGGGCTTTTCGCACCGCCTCCGCAGATCATGCTGGTCTTTACGTCGATTCCCAGCGCCCGGGCCGCTTCGAGGGAATCGCGGATGCCGAAGGCGACGCCTTCCAGCACAGCCTGCGTCATGTCCGCCCGCGTCGAATCCATCGTCATGCCGATGAAGCAGCTTCTCGCGGAGGGATCATTGTGGGGCGCCCGCTCGCCCATCAGGTAGGGAAGATAATAGATGTGGTTCGTGCCGAGTGCGTCCGTGCTGATACCGGACTGCTCATTCGCATACTCCTTTGTCTTCAGAATTTCTTCCATCCACCATTTGTTGCAGGAAGCAGCCGACAGCATGCAGCCCATCAGATGCCAGCCGCCGTCGGCGTGGGCGAAGGCGTGCAGCGCGTTCCCGGAATCCACCCGGAAGCTGTCGCTCGAGATGAAGATGGTGCCGGATGTGCCGAGCGAAATGTTGCAGCCGCCCCGGCCGACGACACCGGTGCCGACCGCCGCGGCGGCGTTGTCGCCGGCGCCCGCCGCGACCTTCACGCCGGACGGAATGCCGAGCCGTTCCGCTGCCTCCGGGAGAAGCGTGCCGACGGTCTCATAGCTCTCGAAGAGACGGGGCATGACGGATTCAGAGAGACCGCATACGGACAGCATCTCCTTTGACCAGCGCCGGTTCTTCACATCGAGGAGCAGTGTGCCGGACGCGTCCGAGTAGTCGGTGCAGTGCACACCGGTCAGCCGGTAGTTGATGTAATCCTTCGGCAGCATCACCTTCGCGATTCTCGCGAAGAGCTCCGGCTCGTGGTTCTTCATCCAGAGCAGCTTGGGCGCGGTGAAGCCGGCGAAGGCGATGTTGCCGGTCCATTCGGTCAGCTTTTTCTTTCCGACAGCCTGATTCAGATAGTCGGTTTCCTGCTGGGTGCGGCCGTCGTTCCAGAGGATCGCGGGCCGGAGCACATGATCCTCCTGATCGAGCGCCACGAGTCCGTGCATCTGTCCGCCCGCGCCGATGCCCGCGATCCGGGAACGGTCGACGCCGTCCGTCAGCTCACGGATCCCGTCTTCCACCGCGGCGATCCAGTCCTCCGGATTCTGTTCGGACCATCCGGGATGCGGAAAATAAAGGGGATATTCCCGGCTCACGATCCGGCGGATCGCCCCATCTCCGTCCATCAGCAGCAGCTTGACGGCCGAGGTGCCGAGGTCAATTCCGATAAACAACATGCTGTTTCCTCCTTGGTTGAGAATGCTGTGGCCGGCCGCCCTTCCGGGAGATCCGAAACGCATCGGATCAAATGTCCGGGATCGGCCAGCCTTTTTTCCAGTGCGGCTGTCAGATCCGATCGATGAAAGCCCGGGAGAAATGCCACGCGACCCCCATCATGTTGGCCTTGGTCGGATATTTCCCGAGCCGGATGTAACCGGCCTCCCGTTCGAAGGGACTCCGTCCTGCGACATAGGACCGGAGCGTCTCCATGTAGGGACCCATGTACATCGAGACGCATCCGCCGAGGATGACGTCACAGTCGAATGCCATCCTCAGGTTGATGATGCCAAGCGCCAGATGGCGGAGCAGGTCGTCCCACAGAGCGGCGTACGCTTCGTTACCGCGCTTCAGTTCACTGAAGAACGTCTCGATCGAGATGCCGAGATCCCTTGAGATACGGAAGGCGCTGCAGTACGCCTCCAGACAGCCGTGTCTTCCGCAGTTGCAGAGCGCCCCGTCCGGAACGATGCACATATGTCCGAATTCCGCGCTTCGGCCGTTGGCCCCGCAATACGGTTTCCCGCCGATAAAAATGGCGCCGCCCACGCCGTATTCGAGAAAGAGATAGACGAAATCGTTCTTCTTCTCTTCCGCCGGGAGCCCGCACCACTCGGCTGCTCCGCCGCTGGTACTGTCGTTTTCGGCGAAGACGGGATAAGGAATCGGTTCCTTCAGGGCGGCCAGGTCAATATCCGTCATCTTCAGTGTCGGGGAAAAGACGATGGACCGTCCGTCCTCGCTGAAAATACCGGGGAAAGAGATTCCCACGCCGAGAAGGAGGCTTCTGTCTATGCCATGATCGGAAAGACACCGATCCACCTCGCCGGCGATGAAGCGCCCGATCGCGTTTCCGTCCGTGGAAGAAAAGTCCCATGAGCGGTAATCCAGCTCGTTCTGTTTCAGGTCGGTGAGGAGAAGCCGGATCCGGTCCGACACGACGGAGACTCCGATGGCATACCGGCAGGTCTCGTTGACTGTATACCCGACCGCGGGCCGTCCGCCCGTCGATTTCTGCAGCTCACCGGGCCGGATGAGGCCTGCATTTCCCAGCTCCATGATGTTCTGATGAACGGTCGGAAGGGAATACCCCATGGCGGATGCGATCTGCTGCTTGCTGACCGGCTGGCCGGCGTCATAGATGAAGCGGTACATCCGGTTGCGCGTCAGGCGTCGTCGTTCTGTAATTGTCGGCACTAATTTTTCCATGGCAGCCCAGCAACTTTGATAAAATAGTTTTACATAACTTACTATAGTGAATCTGACAGGAATTGTCAATCGTGCCTGCCTTATTTTCGACGGTTCGTACAAATCAACCTGTGTTACAATACGGAAAGACGAAAGGAATACGGCGATGGCAAAACGGATCACATATCATGAGATGAATGACCGGGACAACATTCTGCGGCTTCGGGAGGTGCTCGATACGCTTCCTCCCTTTGCGAAAGAATATTTCCGCGCGGCGGAGGCGACGACATCCACACGGACGCGGATCGCCTACGCCTATGACGTGCGGGTCTTCTTCCAGTTCCTGAAGGAGCAGAACCCGCTGTACCGCTCGTACGATCTCCGGCAGTTCACCCTCGACGACATGGACCGGGTGACGGCTCAGGATATCGTGGAATACATGCAGTATCTGAAGCTCTACCACACGGACGAGGAGGGAGCGAAGGGGCGCGGGCCGCTGACCAACGGGGAGCGGGGGCTCAAGCGGAAGATGTCGGCGCTCAGGAGCTTCTACACTTTCTTCTACCGGCATGAGATGATCGAGACGAACCCGACGCAGCTGGTCGATATGCCGAAAATTCACGAGAAGGCGATCGTACGTCTCGACGAGGGCGAGGTGGCCGCGCTGCTCGACTATATTGCCCACTGCGGCGAGACGCTGACCGGTCAGGCCGCAGCCTACTACCGGAAGACGAGGGAGAGGGATCTGGCGCTGATCACGCTGCTGCTCGGCACAGGCATCCGGGTTTCGGAGTGCGTCGGCCTTGATATTGAGGACGTGGATTTCAGGGAGAACCGGATCAAGGTGTTCCGCAAGGGCGGCAATGAGGCCTATGTCTATTTCGGGCCGGAGGTGGAGGCCGCCCTGCGGCAGTATCTGCCCGTGAGAGCGAACGTGGTCCCCGTGCCCGGACATGAGCACGCACTCTTCTACTCTACCCAGAGAAAACGGATGAACGTGCGCTCCGTCGAGAATCTGGTGGAGAAATACGCCTCGCAGGTCACGTCGACGAAACGGATCACGCCGCACAAGCTCCGGAGCACCTACGGCACGGCGCTTTACCGCGCAACGGGGGATATCTATCTGGTGGCGGACGTGCTCGGCCACAAGAACGTTGACACAACGAGAAGGCATTACGCGGCGATGGATGATGACCGGAAGCGCCGGGCCGCGACGGCTGTTCATCTCCGTTCGGAGGAATGATCTGCATTTCTGTCTTTTCCTGCGTTTTTTCACTATCCGTCTGAATTACGGCACGATCCATCCGACTTCTCTTCTCTTTGTTGACGGCGGTCCGGCCGTCTGATAATGTTCGGTTCATCGAGAGAACCGGTCCTTTCTTTTTTCAAATCTGTTTCGCGGGACGAGTCCTGATTTCCGCCCTCGTCCCCTCTGAAAACCTCAAAGGGACAACCGCAGATGAGATTTTGTCTTCCGGCTTTGCCGGAGGGCCGGCGTTCTGCGCTCTTTTTCCCGGAGGATGAAGAAAGGAGCTGTGAAAAATGAATACGAACAGACTGGCGGTCGGCGCTGTATCGGTCCTGACCGCTCTTTCACTCAGGCCGGCCGTTCCCGTTTTCGCGGGTCAGTCCTATACGCCCGTCAGGGGAGAGGTGATCTCCTTTGACAAGTATCTTGTCATGGACCGGGAAGCCTTTCCGCCGAATCTGTCCTTCCGCTTCGAAGTTGTACCCGGAACAGCCAGATCGGCTACGGACACCACGACGGCCGTGCTTCCTGGGACGGGCCGCCCGGTCATCGGCGAGGCGGTTTTCTCTGCGGATGATGCCGTGAAGACGCAGGCGGACGCCTCCGATTTCGTATCGCTCGCAAAAGGGGAAGGCTTTGTGAAAAAGCAGGTGTCCGTGGATTTTTCCGGATGCACCTATACGGAGCCCGGTGTGTACCGTTATCTGATCCGTGAGATTCCGTCTGCACCGGGCGTCACATATGACATCAATACGGTCCGGACGGCGGATGTCTACGTGACGGACGAGGGCGAGGGTCTTCAGGTGGCGGCCTGTGTGCTGCACGCGCCGACCGGAGGCGCGGAGGCCCCCGCTCCGAAACGGGGCGCAGCCGGCGGCACGGCGGACGTGTCGGATGCGGGCGGGCGGCTCGGCGACAAAAGCGCCGGGTTCACCAACCGGTACGATACGGACAATCTGACTTTTTCAAAGCATGTGGCCGGTAACCAGGCGGCACGGGATCAGTATTTCCGTTTTACGCTGAAGATGACCGGTGCGCAGCCGGGCACACGTTACCATGTGGATCTTTCGGGCGCGGACCGGAAGAGCGGGCGCACAGACGCGACAAAGCCGGCGTACCGGGATCAGACCAATCCCGAACAGCTGACCGCGGATGAGAAGGGCTGTGTGACACAGGCATTTTATCTTCAGAACGGACAGCGGATCACGGTTGACGGCATCGCGTACGGGACGAAGTACGAGCTCGCTGAGGACGCGGAGGACTACACTCCGAAGGTCGCGAAGGAGACGGAGGACCCGGATCTGACGGTGCGCCGTGACGGTGTATCGGATCTTGCGAGCGGGATCACATCGGATACATCGCTTTCCTTTGTCAACACCCGGGGCGGACTGATCCCGACAGGCCTCTTCCTCGGCATAGGATCCTCGCTGGCCGCTGCTGTTCTGACCGGCGCTGCTCTCCTGCTCCGGTTCTTGCAGCGCCGGAAAAAGGATGAAATCCGCTGACGGTGAGCCGGCCGGGAAGAGACGGAAACGAAACGGAGCATGTGAAGGTCCGGGAAGAAGGCGGCCCCTCGTGCTCATCCTGCGCCGGCTTTTTTCCGCACTGGTGCTCATTGTGTGTTTTCTCTGCTTCCGGCCGGTCCGGATGGAAGGGATGGCGATGCAGCCATCCGTTCGGGACGGTGATCTCTGTCTGTTTCTGCGCGGCGGCAAGGTACGCGCGGGCGACATCATTCTCATGAGAGGAAAAGACGGATCGCTCGGGATCGGGCGTGCCGTGGCCGCCGCCGGCGATCTGACCGGCGGGGACGCGGAGGGACGTTATACCGTCAATGGTCAGGCGCTCTCGGACTGCTGGGCGGAAGCGGTTTCCCTCGACGGCGCGCCGGACTGTGCGGCAGAGGGGAGAATCCGAGATGGCGAGCTGCTGGTCATATCCGGATCCGAAGGAGAAGCACCTGTACTGAGAAAAATATCCGCCGGTGAGACTGCGGGGAGGCTTGTATACCTGCTCCGGAGACGGGGGTTTTAGATGAGACAACGGATGATCACAATGGCGTTCCGGATTCTTGACGATGCGGCGATGCTGGCTCTTCTGCTGGTCTTTCTGCTGTCGGCCTTCAGTGTCTTTGACTCTGTCAGAATCTGGGAGTCGGCCGCACAGCCGGGTCTCAGGCAGGCTCGCTCTGCGAAGGATTCCTCCGTCCCTCCGGCGGAAGCGCTGCCGGGCAGCGTGGGCTGGCTGACCGTGAAGGATACGCAGATCGATTTTCCCGTGATGCAGGGGCCCGACAACCGGACTTATCTGAATCGGGATCCGTATGGCCGTTATTCCCTCGCCGGATCCATCTTTCTTGACGCGGCCAATTCATCCGACTTCTCGGACGGCTACAGTCTGATCTACGGACATCATATGGAGATGGGACGGATGTTCGGCGCGCTTGACCGCTATCGGGCAAAGGACTATTTCAGCGGGCACCGGGACGGAACGCTTACCGCCGGGAATCGGGTTTTCAGGATCCGGTTTTTCGCGGTGGCCGAGGCGGAGGCGGACTGCCGGACGCTGTTTTCGGTGGAGGATACGGATCCTGCGGCCGTGCGGGCCTTTTTTCAGTCCCGTTCGATTTTTACGTTTTCATATGAGCCGAATCTGCCTCTGATCGCTCTGTCCACCTGCGTCAACGCAGGATCATCACGGAGACTGCTGCTTGCCGGAACGCTGATGGAGGAAGGAAAAGCGGCATCGGGCTGAATCGGGCGGAGCGGACACAGCCCGCGCTTTTCGAAAAGGGAGGTGAATCAATGGTTGAAACGCAAGTGACAAAACAATGGCGGAGGTCTTTCCGGCTGATCGGGAGTCTTCTGCTTCTTCTGCTGCTTTCCTCCAGAAGGACGAGGGCGGGCGCTGAGCCTTCCGTCAGGATCCTTATTCCGGTCTGCTCGGATGCGGGCGAAGTCCGGATCAGCGCCGGCCAGGCGGTACGGAAGAAGGACGGCTTCCACCTGACGTACACAGTGCCCGGCACCTATCGCTATACGGTGACGAATCCGTCCTTTCCCGACACGCTGTTCCACGTTCAAGTCTGCGTCGTCAGCGAATCTGACGGACGCCTCGAGGGGACCGTCGTCATTGAACGTGGCAATACGAAGGAGAAAGTGGAGTGCATCCGGTTCGGAGGAAAGAAAAAGACAGATTCTTTGTCCGGCCGGAGAGGCGTGTCCGGAGGGATCCGTTCGGGCGGCGGAGGCATCCGGACCGGGGACCGGTCGGACGCTGTGCTCTGGCTGGGAGCTTTTCTTCTTTCGGCCCTCTGTGCGGTCAGGATGCTGCTTTTTAAGAAAAGAGGTGAAAAAGTATGAGAAAAAGGCATGCAGCCCGTAAGGGTGCGGCAGCTGTGCTGTTTGCCCTCATCTGGGCCGCACAGGTTGTCTGTTCCCTTGCGGCTGTTCCGGAGGGGACGGCTCCGGAAGCCGATTCCGTGCGGGAAGATCAGGCGGCTCCGCCTGAAACGGAAACCGTTTTGTCCGGGGAGGAAGGGACAGCCGAAAACGGAGCGGTTTGTTCGGTTTCGTCAGCACCGTCAGAGAGCGTGGCGGCCCTTCCGGCTTCGTCCGTGTCTTCGGAGAGCGGAACACCTCGTTCAGATGGTGACACGGAGGACGACATCTTCTCTCCGGAGGCGGCCGCGGGCGAAACGGCAGAGAGGTTCGGGGACGGGGATGCAGAATCCGCCGTGAAGCCGGCGGGAACGAACGGCCCCGCCTCCTCCGCGTTTCCCTCTGTACGTCCTGTAGAAGAGGCTCCGGCATCCGGAGACGGAACAGCGGGAACATCGGACTCCGGTATGGAATCGGCCGCAGAGGCTGCGGCCGACGACATGGATCTGCTGATGAATTTCCGGTATGAGATCGATGAGAAGGCGGGTATGCTGACGCTCACGCGCTTTGTCGGATCCGGGACGGAGGTCACGGTACCGGCGGAATATCTTCACGAAGGCCGCCTTTTCAGGGTCCGGCTTTCCGGAAATGTGTTCGAGAGATGCGAGCCGGTCACCGCGATCAGAATCGGGTCCGGGGTGAAGGCAGTGGGAAACTGCGACCGGATGTTCAGCGTCCTTCCCGTCTGCACGGAGCTTGATGTCCGCGGTCTGGACACATCCGAAGCGACGAGCATGAATCAGATGTTCTGCTACTGTCCCAAGCTGAAGCATCTTGATGTTTCCGGGTTCGATACATCCGGGGTGACCGGGATGGAGGGGATGTTCATGTCCGATCGGCAGGTTGACCGGCTGGATGTGAGCGGCTTTGATACGTCAGGCGTGACGTCCTTTGCCGATATGTTCAACGAATGCACGGCCGTGAAGGAGCTGGATGTGAGTCGGTTTGACACTTCGAAAGGAATCAGCTTCAGCGGCATGTTCGCGTCCTGCCGGGAGATCACGGCGCTGGATGTGAGCGGTTTCGACACTTCGGCCGCCACGGATTTCAGCGCGATGTTCACCGATCTCGGCAAGGTGAAGGCGCTGGACGTGAGCCGCTTCAATACCTCCCGCGGCACGTCTTTCCGGCTGATGTTTGCCTACTGTGAGGAGCTGGAGTCACTGGATCTCAGTTCCTTTGTCACATCCGGTGCGAAGGACATGACATATATGTTCTGCGATTCCGGCATGAAGAAGCTGGATCTGCGGAATTTTGACACATCCGCGGTGAACGATATGTCCATGATGTTTTCCGGGAGTCACGTCCGGGAGCTCGACCTGAGCTCCTTCGATACCGGAAACGTGACGCTGATGAAGAGCATGTTCGCGATGTGCTACTCCCTCCGCACGCTTGATCTTTCCTCCTTCTCCGTGGAGAAGGTAAAAGCGATGGACGGCATCTTTGACAAGTGCCGGTTCCAGAAACTGGTGACGCCGAAAGACAGCGTAAACAACCGGATGGGGATTCTGCCGGTTCAGATGTACGACCGGACCGATCAGACGACATGGACGGTTCTTCCCGACCGGCAGAGGACGCTGTACGGGACTGCGGAGGACAATGTGGCCGTTTCCGTTACATGCAGCGGCGGAGCTGTTCCGGAAGGAGTCCGTTTACGCGTACTGGATGAAAGCGGGGAAGTCCTGATTCCCGAATTCCGCTGGGAAGACGGCTGCAGCACATTTCTCGGTCCGGGGACCTATATTGTTCAGATGACCGGCATTCCGGATGGCTATCAGACAAAGGAAAGGGAACGGACCATCACGATCACAGAGCAGAAGGAATCCGACGGAGAGCATTTCTTTGAGGAATCGTTCGCAAAAAGGATCGGAGGCGGGAAGATCTGTCTCAACCGGACCGGATACGGTTACGGGCGTACGCTTCCGCCGGGAAGCGTGACGACTGATTTCGATGAGCTCTATATCGGGGAATCCTACGCGGGGACCGGAGCGCCGCTTCTCGAGGGAAAGGCGCTTGAAGACAAGCTGCGGGCCATGATCTGGTACATGTACTACGACGATCATTCCTTTGCTCTTCGTGATCAGCTTTCCGCCGAGGGTGCGGCGGAGATTCTGCAGACCTGCGTGTGGTATTACACGAACCCGGAGCCGTCTGTGAAACTCAGCGGAACGGCAGGGGAACTGGCCGCCGTCACGGCGGATGAGGTGCCTGACAGCTTTCAGCTGACCTACCAGGTATCCGGCGGGGGGCAGAATCTGATTCTGCTGGACGGTACGTTCCGGAGACGTCTGGTCGGAGGTCACGGTTCTCTGGGAAAGGCGGATGTGAGCTTTCAGCTTATTCCGGACGGACCTTATCTTCTTACGGTCAGGAAAACAGCGGACGGGAGCTGCCGGCTCACAGACCGGTTTTCGTTCGGGCTTCGTCTTGAAGGACTTGCGGCCGGGAGCTCGTATCCGGCGGATGACGGAACGGTGGTGCTCAGGGCCGACGGCAGCGGCTGTGCACAGTCGGACTTCACGCTTACGGCGGGCGGCGCTCTGACGATTCGGAATCTTCCGTCCGGCTGCTCGTACGAGGTGACGGAGCAGACACCGGAAGAATACACGGCCTCCTACGCGATTCGCCCGGAGGACCCGTCGTATGAGATGGAGGGCCGTCAGGGTACGGCCGGAAAAGGTCTTCCGCTTTCAACCGGACCAAAGACGCTGGACGAAAGGAGCGGCAGCACGGAAGTGATTTTCAGCAATCATCTCGATCTTCCGCCCATTCGGGCGGCCAAGACGGATCCGGACGGATTCGGGATCGCAGGTGCGGTGCTGCGGGTTGTGGGACCGGACGGAGAGACAGTGGACACATGGACCACGACGACGCACGCGGAGTACCGGAACGGTTCCAAGACGGGCCGCCGGCTGGCCGATCTTCACAGGGTCTATCTTCCGGTTCCGCTTCGGGAAGGGACATATCGTCTGACGGAGCTGTCTGCGCCGGATGGATACTCAGCCGCACCCGATCTCGTATTCGAAGTGAGCACCCGGAATGGAAGGCTGCTTGTGAACGGGAAGGATCCGGAATCAGAGGAGGCTGTTCTGACCATGGTGGATCGGAAAGACCGGCCTCACAGTCTGACCGTCAGAAAGGAAGTTCGTGGAAATCAGGCATCGAGAAACCGGTACTTTTCGTTCTCGGCTGTGTTTGAAGGACTGACTGCCGGCTCGGCCGTGGCGGTTGATCTCGGAAACGCGGACGAGCAGCTGCCTTTGCAGGAGAAACGGCACAACCCTCTTTCCGTCACGGCGGACGCGGACGGAAAGGCCGCTTCTGTCTTCTTCCTTCAGGGCGGCCAGTCGATCCGCTTTGACGGTCTTCCGGAGGGATGCGCCTATCGGATCACAGAGGAGGCATCCGGCTATCAGGTGACGATTGAAGACTCCTCCGGAGCCGAAACGGATGAAAAAGAACGGACGGATAAGGGGGTGCTGCTTCAGGACACGACTGTCTGCTATACCAATACCCGCGAGGGGATTGTCCCGACGGGCGTGAAGGAAACCTGCTGGCCTGCTCTTCTCCTGCTCTGCTTCGGTGCGGCCGTCGGCGCGCCGATCTGCCGGAGGCACGGCGGGTACGGCTGAACTCCTGACTGAAGCGTATGCTCCGGGATCAGGAACTTGACTGACTCCGGAGCGTTTCAAGAAGCTCCGCGAAGTACGGCGGAAGCGGTGCGGTCCACTCCATGTACTGACCGGTGCGCGGGTGACGGAACCCCAGAACCATGGCATGCAGTGTCTGTCCGTTCAGACGGAAAGAGCAGCGGAACGGTCCGTAAACATCATCTCCAAGCAGAGGATGGCCGATCGAAGCCATATGGACGCGGATCTGGTGAGTCCGGCCTGTCTCGAGGCGAAACTCGCAGCTGGTGTAAGAGCCGAAGCGTTCCAATACGCGATAGTGCGTGACGGCCGGCTTGCCGCCTTCGCGGACCACGGCCATTTTTTTTCGGTCTTTCGGGCTTCGGCCGATCGCACCCGTCACGGTGCCCTCATCGTCAGGCAGATTGCCGATCACCACGCCGCGATAAAGCCGGGTGATGGAATGAACGCGGAGCTGCTCCGCGATGCAGCGGTGTGCCGAGTCCGTCTTGCAGACGACGAGCACACCGCTGGTGTTCATGTCTATGCGATGGACGATACCCGGACGGAGGACACCGTTGATTCCGGAAAGCTCAGAACCGCAGTGAGCCAGCAGCCCGTTTACCAGCGTGCCGCTCCAATGGCCGGGAGCCGGATGGACGGTGAGTCCCTTCGGTTTGTCTACGATCAGAATATCCTCATCTTCATAGAGAATATGGAGTTCCATGGGCTCAGGCCGGATATCCGGCACAACCGGATCAGGGATCAGAAGATGCAGCATCTCTCCTGCTGCCACCGGCCGGCTCGCCTTGATCTTTCGTCCGCCCGAAGTCACCCGGCCGTCAGAGATCAGCTGCTGGATGTAGGAACGGGATAATTCCGGTAGATGTCCGGCCAGATAGCGGTCGGCACGGATCCCTTCCTCCTCTCCGGTCACGGTCAGCATGCGTTCCTGCGGCATATCAGCGCTCCTTTTTCAAAAATGTGAAGTCGTCGTTCCGATATACAGTGAAAAGCAGGATCACCGCGGCTGCGGCGGATCCGGTCACACAGATATCGGCCACATTGAAGATCGGAAAATGGATCAGAACGATGTAAAAGAAATCACGGACATATCCGTACAGGATCCGGTCGATCAGATTGCCGGCGGCTCCGGCAGTCAGAACGACGCAGACGGCGCGTAGCGCCCGGTAGCGCCGCGTGACGGGAAGACGCAGATAAACCCTGAGGACCGCGGCGGCAACGATCAGGGTGAGCAGAATAAAAAAGATCTGACCGTTCTGGAAGAGGCCGAAGGCCGCACCGCGGTTCTCAAGATAGCGCAGCTCGAAAACACCCGGGATCAGAACCAGCGCGCCGTTCCGGCCGGGAAAACGCACGGCAAGCCATTTTGTGACCTGGTCGGCCGAGATCAGAAGGATCAGCAGGATCAGATCGTGCAGCAGGATACGGCCCGCGGCCGGCCCGGGATGCTTTGTTGTTTCCGGATTCAAAGAACTGTCTCCTCTCTTTCTGACGGGGATGCGCAGTACTCTCTTTCCCGTCAGTCTGTCAGGACGGAACGGATGCCTGCGAGCAGCTCGCCGTCCGTGACATCGTCCGTGTAGAATGCTGAGCCCGGACTGCGGAGCAGAATAAAACGGATCTGGCCGTCGGACATCTTTTTATCCGATTTTGTGATCCTGAGCACGTCTTCCGCCCGGAGTCCGCTGACGGAGGAAGGGAGCCCGTAGTCATGAAGCGTGCGGATGATGTCCGTACGGTCCTCTTCACGGATCAGGCCACGGGAGATACTCATTGAGGCGGCGGCGGCCAGCCCGACCGCGACACATGCCCCGTGCATCATGGTGAAGCGGCACGCCTTCTCGACAGCATGACCGACGGTATGACCAAGATTGAGCAGAGCACGCCGTCCCTGTTCTGTAGGATCCTCTGTCACGATTTCCACCTTGATCTCCGCGGTGCGGCGGATCATCTCAAGAAGCAGCGCGGGATCGCGGGCGGCGATGCCGTCCCGGTTAGTCTGGAGCCAGCGGTAAAGCGCGGCGTCGCCGAGCAGCGCGCTTTTGATGACCTCTCCCATTCCGGACGCGAACTGGTCGTCGGGAAGGGCGGACAGCACGGATACATTGGTGTAAATGCATGCCGGCATATGGAACGCACCGATCATGTTCTTGTAACCGTCGAAATCAACGCCGGTTTTTCCTCCGATACTGGAGTCAACCTGAGCCAGCAGGGTTGTCGGGATCTGAACCACAGGGATGCCCCGGAGGTAAATGGCTGCGGCGAAGCCGCCCATGTCTCCTACCACACCGCCCCCGAGGGCAACGATGCAGTCTTTTCTGTCGAAATGACCGTCAATCATCGCGGCCAGCAGGCCCTTCACCGAATTGAGCGTCTTGTGCTCCTCTCCGGCTTCAAATTCGTAGACACTCACTTTGCAAAAGACGGATTCGAGACGTTCCCGCACCGCCTGGCCGAACAGCGCCAGAGTGTGGGTATCGCCGACCAGCATGGCACGGTGCCCGGCAAAAGGAAACGGCCGGAGCGCGTCAGGCAGTGCGTTGAATGAATCGTGAAAAAGAGGCTGAGTAACAGGATTGGTAGCGGTCATGTCGCCATCCTTTCTGGGTATGTGATTCCGGAATCGCTGCCTGGGCGGCAGAGAAACAAAAGAAAAGCATCAGGACGGGATTCATCCTGATGCTGCGGTATTCTCGTCCTGCGTCTTTCAGTAGCCTGCCTTCATGGAGGGCAGATCGAAGGCGCCGTCAATGATGCTCTGGTAGTCGCCGCTGATATCCACGTTCTCCGGCGTGAGAATGAAGATAAAGCCGGAAACTTTCTGCAGATTGCCGTGCAGGGAATAACAGACGCCGCATGTGAAATCGATGACCCGCTGGGCAATATCCACATCCATTCCTTCCAGATTCAGAACAACCGTGCTGCCGTCCATCAGTGCGTCCGCGATTTCTCTTGTATCCTCCATGGATGAGGGACGCAGTACATTGACATCCATCTGGGGCTCGCTGTTCTTTCGCCGGATCGGTGTCACCTTGGAGCGGCTCTTCGGCTGTTTCCGATCATCACGGCGAATCGGTCTTGCCTCCCGAACCGTTCTGGCAGTCGGATTCTGACGGGGCGGAACCGGTTTTCTCACCGGTGCTTTGTCCTCGGCAAAATCGTCTGTCTCTTCGTCATCCGGCTCGAAGCGGCGGAAAAACCGGCTCTTCGTCCTTGCGGGGGGCTCGTCCTCCTCGTCGAAGTCCTCGTCATCGGGATCCTCGTCATCGAGGAAATCATCCTCGTCCTCGTCGTCAAAGTCATCATTCAGCTTGATCGCGCCAAGGAACCTGTCAAGAAAACCCATCGCTCTCCCTGCCTGTGTTTATCTGCTGTAGTCTCGTGCGCCGAAAATCCGTGTCCCCACTCTGACACAGGTCGAACCCTCCTCCACAGCGACTGTAAAATCATCGGACATTCCCATGCTGAGCACATCTGTCTTTTCATTATTGATGCTTTGCCGATTGATGTCAACACTTAATTGACGGAGGCGGCGGAACACCGGCCGGTTTTCTTCCGGATCCTGCACGATCGGAGCGGATGTCATGAAGCCGCGGAGCTGCACATGGGAAAGGGAACGGATGTACCCGGCAAGTGACGGCTCCTCTTCCGGCGTGACGCCGAATTTGGTCGTCTCACCGGCGACGTTCACCTCGATCAGGACCGGAATGATACGGCCGGCTTTTGCCGCTTCCTTTTCGATGGTATCCGCCAGAGCACGGCTGTCCACGGAATGGATCAGCGCGACAAACGGGGCGATGTATTTGACCTTGTTGCGCTGAAGGTGGCCGATCATATGCCAGCGGATGTCCTTCGGCAGATGGGACTGCTTTTCGCAGAGCTCCTGCACATAGTTCTCTCCGAAATCCCGCTGCCCTGCCTCATAGAGGGCGCGGATGTCGGATTCCGGCTTTGTCTTGCTGACAGCAAGAAGAAGCACGTCATCCGGATTCCGGCCTGCCTTTTCCGCATGCGCACGTATCTCGCGGCGCACGGCTTCCAGATTTTCTGTTACCATTGTCTTCACCTTCTTTGGTTATGTGATGGAACGGGACACCGTCCGCCCGGGCGGCCGCCTGACGGAAACCGTCATCCTGCGGTGATCTGGGCGTTTTTTACGGAGGAGCCGTGTTCAACAATGTTGTCAAACCGGGCAATGCCGTATGCGGTTCCGCTCTCTACGATGCAGTAGTCCTCGTTCTTGTCGATGATGTTCACGCGCCGGAAGAGCGCATATCCGCGGTTCATACTGTAGACGCCCTCCAGCTCGGCCGTATCGCGGACAATGTACCGGTTGGAGGCGGACGTCTCATCCCGCACGATGATATCACCCGGAGAAAAATCGGAATCATCGACGTAATAGGCGCCGTTTTCGTGGGCGTAGATCGTGGGTCTGACCGGAGCGTAAGTCACTTTTCCGGTGCGGTCAGTCATCTGCCGGAGAAACGCGACGGTGCTGCCGCCGTCATCCGAGGCATAACCGTCCGGGATCGTGAAGAAAGAGCGCGTGACGACAGCGGAGACCGGAACCTTGAGTCCGACGGCCGTATTGGTCACGAGCTCGATTTCGATGTAGCGGTTGTCCAGATAACGGATCAGGCCGTTTGAGAAGTCAAGACGCCCGTACTGCGTTCCGTCATGCATCGTATGGATGGAGAACGAGGCGTTCTGTGACACGCCGTCCTTCAGAAACTTCACCTTCACATAGCTCAGATCAGCCAGACTGACAGCCTGCTTTGCCGTCAGAGGGAGAAGAAGGCTCCATTTCTCCGAGCGGATCAGCCGGTAGACAGGATCTCCGGTGGTGACGCCGGAGCCGGTCTTGATGGCCTTCAACCGGTATTCCTTCTCGTCGAAGACCGAGGAAGTCAGCTTCTTTTCATCGAGGTTTTCATATCCGTCGGTGGAGTAGCAGACAATCCCGTCCGACGGGGCCGTGTACAGTGTCTCGTCTCCCACTGTCAGAGAACCGGAGGAGGCGCCGGCATCGCCGGACAGCGCGGCGTTCAGGATCCGTCCTTCCACCTGATAACGGAGGGAATAGACGGTATGGAAATTGACCGGATCGAAGGTTTCGGAGAACTGCTTCATATCCGTCCGGATCGCGGAAAGGGTGGACTGATCCGGTGCGGCGGCGGAACCGGTCTTTTTCGTCGGACTCACGCCGTACACGACGCCTCCGCTGCGGACCTTCACGCCGTCCCGGGCGTAATAATCGATATAGCCGCCGGCTTCCGCGGAGACGAGCGTTTCATCATACAGAGCGACTCCGGTATATGTCTGGTTTTTCGCCAGCGGGCCGGAGGTAACGGTATAGGAGCTGACGTGGGTCCTGGTCATATAGAGGATGACGCTGCCGATGATATAGATAAAAAGAATGCCAAACACAACCGTTCCGATGTTCAGCGTGAAGAGACGCGGAAGACGGGGGCGACGGCGGTCTGGCACTCTTTTCCGTTCATTTTCTGAAGAAGGAATACGCATTACAGGCTGATCAGTACCTTATCCTGAAGCTCCTCCGGCAGTTCGCTCTTGTCAAGAGAGACAGAGATGACAAAATTGATGTTGAACATGGAGCTGACACGGTCGAGCTTGCGGACGGTATCTGTGATGTCCTTTCCCTCCAGCTTCGCGCATTTCATGAAGCCATCGAGGTACATGGACTGAATGTCGTGATCCTGAGAGATGATGCCGCTGACGAAGCCGACAAACTCATCCGGGTTCGAGATCGGATAAACGGAAACATCAATGAGACGGATCCGGTTGTTCAGCTCATACATATGCTGGCTGTCTTTGTCAAGAAATACAATATTTCCGGTTGCCGTCTTTATTTCTTCATTCACCTTGCTGAGAATTGCGGTTGTCTTGCCCTTACCCTTCTGTCCAATAATTAACTGAACCATTGGCGCTTACCTCCTTGCATGTACTCGTAGACTGCGTAAAAACGGGCATGTAATCTGTCATTAATTATAGGCGAAGCCTATGTAAAAAACAAGCAAAGATTCTCCTCTCCGCCTCCGCTCAGCTGTTGATGCAAGAAAGCAGCGAGAACTGATCCTGATACAGCTGGTCCTTCGACGGCGCATCCACGACGACGGAGATATAGAACTGTCCGTAGGCGTTCTGCGAGAGCAGCGCCAGACAGTTTCCGGCCGCGGCGGTCGTGCCGGTCTTGCCGCCGAGCACAGTTACATTCCGCGGGGGCTCGACTTCTCCCGTCAGAAAATGATCGGTGGAATCCAGCGTCACATGCATCTCGGTGCCGTCGGCGTTCTGATAGGTGAGATCATAGACCGGAACCTGGATGATGTTGACGAAATCGTCGTACTTCATCGCTTCGTTCAGCATCAGATAGATATCGTAGACCGTCGTGTAGTGATCGTCGTCATGGAGGCCTGTCGGATTCATGAAATGACTTCCGGTGCAGCCGAGCGTTTCCAGCTCCTCGTTCATCATTTTCACGAATTTTGCCTGCGTGCCTCCGACGGTGCGTGCGATCGCCTGGGCGGCATCGTTGCCGGAGTGGATCAGCATGCCGCGGAGAAGCTCGCTCATCCTGACCTTGTCTCCGATCCGGAAACCGACGACCTGTGAGCCGCTCTCGAGATCTACGTCCTGCCAGTTGATCGTCACCGTCTCATCCATCTTGTCCGATTTCAGCGCGAGGATCGCGGTCATGATCTTCGTGATGGAGGCCGGGTAGATTTTTTCGTACATTTCCTTCGCGTAGACGACCTTCCGGTCATCAAGGGAAAACAGGGCCGCCTTTTCGCTGTCTCCGACCGAAACGGCGTCATTGGCCACATTGTTTGCTCCGATGCAGAGGCTGGAGGTGAAGGACGTCTTCGACTGCATGGCGGTCTGTTCGCTGGTGTCATACACCATGCGGGCGTTGGTCCAGCGGTCCGGAATCGTCAGTGAAGAGGAACTGCCGCTCAGAAGGAACACGAGTATGACGACGGCGGCCAGCACAACCGCGAGAAGACCGGCCAGCGTGATCAGCCACAGCCGTTTGTCTTCCCGCTTCCCCTGTGTGCGCGGATCAATCGGCGTGTGCGCCGGACGGCGGAACAGCTTCACCATGATCTCACTCTCCTTCCGTTATACCGGCCGTCGCGTTCCCGCTGAAGGCTGCCGCGGTACATCCGCTCCGGCATGCGCTCGAAGCGGACGCGTCCCTGAAGACCGACGTTGAGGACAAGACCCATGCCGATGAAGAGCGAGAGCAGCGAAGTCAGACCGTAGCTCACAAACGGGAGCGGCGTCCCCGTGTTGGGAAGGATTCTCGTGACAACGCCGATGTTGATGAAGCTCTGGATCGACACCAGAGCGCCCATCCCGCAGCAGATGAGCCGTCCTGCGAGGTCTTTGGCCTTCGCCGCTGTGATCAGACACTCCAGCACGACCAGAAGGAGGAGGATGACAATTCCGGCACTTCCGAGGAACCCCAGCTCCTCTCCCGCTACGGCGAAGATGAAGTCCGTGTCAATTTCGGCGATGAACTTGCCCTTGTTGGCCGAATCCACATCCGAATTGTTGAGCCCCTTGCCGGTCAGCTGACCGCTTCCGATGGCGACGACCGAGTTGTTCTGCTGCGTCGTGTCGTCCGTGTACTCCTCGCTGTCCGGGTTGAGGAAGGCCATGATCCGCTTGCGCTGATAATCCTTGATCAGCGTCTGGTCGGGCTGGACGACAATGGACATGAAGATCGCCCCGAGCGGGATGATGACGGCGAGCACGATGGCGATGTATCGGACGCTGAGACCGGCGATGAAGTAGAGGATTGTGAACAGGATCAGGATGGTGATCGTGTTCTTGAGGTCCGGCTGGGCAAAGATCAGCGCAAGCGGAACCGTGATCAGAACCAGTGTGCGAAGCAGAACGGAGAAACGGTTCAGATCGTTCTCATGGTCAAGAAAATACCGCGCGAAGAACAGAATCAGAATAATTTTTGACAGCTCAACGGGCTGGAAGCGGAAGCCGCCGATGTTGATCCAGCGCGTCGCTCCGTGGCTGCTGTGCCCTGTCAGACGGACCGCAGCCAGAATCGCCAGGTTCAGGAAATAGAGAACCCACGAGAAGTTCAGAAGCCACGAGTAGTCGATCAGGGAAAGGACGATCATGAGGGTGCAGCCGGCGATCATACCGGCTAACTGCCTTGTCTGAAGCGCGGCGTCGGCGGAGCCGACGAGCAGCACGCCGATGGCCGACAGCGTGACGAGCCACAGAACCAGTCTGAAATCGTAATCCCGCAAACGGTATTGTCTGAGCATGAAATCCTCTCTTCCTTCGTGATGACAAACCCAGGTGCTGACACAGGTACTGAGCAGGCCGGGCGAAACCGCGCCCGGGCCTGAAGGCCGGTCCGGGCGAATGAAGCGTCCGCCTGTCAGTCGACGTTGGCGGAACTAAGGGAATCGTTCTTTGCCTTGCCGGTGATAATTTCGCTGGTATCGGCCAGCTTGAAGTAATACTGCAGAATATCCCTCGCCGTCAGCAGACAGTTGGTCGAAGAGTAGCCGTTTCCGATCCGGATCGCCATCGCGATCTGCGGCTTGTCGTAAGGAGCGTAGCAGATGAACAGCGCATGAGACGGACGAGACTTGCTTTCCTGGGCGGTTCCGGTCTTGCCGGCTACCTCGACGCCAAGATTCGTGTAGTCCGGCTTGCTCTCGATCACGGCTCTCATGCCTTCATGGATGATGTCCCAGGTCGAGCTGCTGATGGAAAGCTGGGACTCCACCGAGGGCGAATAATCCTTGATGACATTGCCCTCCGCGTCGGTGGTCTTGTCGATCATGGAAAGATTGTAGCTCGTGCCGCTATTGGCCAGCGTCGTGACGTACCGCGCCAGCTGCGTCGTGGTGTAGGCATGCGTACCCTGTCCGATCGAGGACTGGATCGCATACTGGTCGGACACCTGAGGATCGTTCTCCGGCACCTCGATGCCGGAAGGCTTGTCCATATTATAAAGCTTCGCGTACTGCTGCAGTTTGCTCAGGGACAGCGAGTCGGACCAATTGCCTTCCTCGTTGAGACCCAGCTGGTAGGCCACATTGCAGAAGAACACATTGCAGGAGTTCTGGATTCCGCCGATGATGTTGAGCGGGCCGTGTCCGGTCGTGAGCCAGCATTTCAGCGGCGTCTCCGTGAGATCGAAGGTGCCGGTGCAGTTGAAGATCGTATCCTTCGTGATGACCTTTTCCTCAAGCCCGGCTGTGGTAGTGATCAGCTTGAACGTCGATCCGGGCGCCGTCTCCTGCTGCGTCGCCTTGTTGTAGAACGGGCCGGACTTGTCGGCCGCCAGCTTGTTGTAGTAGCTGACATCCATCGTGTTGGCAAGCCGGTTGTTGTCGTAGCCCGGATAGGAGACGCAGGCGAGAATTTCGCCTGTGTTGGGGTCGGTGACCACAGCCGATCCGGAGCAGGGATCAAGAGCCAGCATGGCGGGCGTCAGCTCCAGATCATCGATTTTCTTCAGAACAACCGAGTAGGCGGAAGAAGCGTCTGCCTGCAGCTCATCCAGCGTGCCGTCGCTGTTGCTCAGGATTCCCTGGTCATACAGCGCCTCCAGCACCAGCGCCCCGCTCAGCGTCTTGCTGTCGATCAGATACTTGTAGAGAATCTTGGAAAATGCCGTGTCGGTCGCAAGGTACGTCCGAATATATTCGCTGAGTTTCTGATATGTCTCCTCGGAATCCATATAGGTTTCATCCGAATTGATCGCGGAGATATTGATCCAGTTCCGGCTGGCCGCATAGGTCAGATAATCCTTGAGAGATATCGTCTCATCGCGGGTCCACGCGAGATAAGTGGCGTCCGTCTTGTCGATTTTCGAGCTGTCGAGAATGCCGGTCTTCGCTGTCAGCAGATCATTGATGATATAGGATTCATATTCCTTCATCTCGTCGCTGAGCTGATTGTACGGCGTCGGAGCGGAACCGGTTAGCTGATCGCTCAGCGAGGAGAAGACCTCACTCTGCTTTTGCGTGAAAATACTGTAAATCTGACTCTCGCTCGAAGTCGCGTTCGGGGCGGACAGCTGCGAAAGATCCAGCACGCCGTTCTCGATGATGGCGTCGTAGACATCCGTCACCGGCACACGGATGTTGGCCGTATCCGTGACGCCCGAGGTGTCGAAGGTATCCGCGTCAATGATGACGGTCTCAAGGATGCCGGCGATCCGCTGTTCAAGAATCTTGTAAATCGCGTTCTGAAGGTCGGAGTCGATGGTCAGATAGACGTTGCCTCCCGCGGTGGGCTGGATCGTCTTGCTCTCGTCCTGCTCCAGCACCTTGCCGAACCGGTCCACATAGACGGTCTCCTGTCCGTCACTTCCCTGCAGCGTGCTCTCGCATACTTTTTCAATACCGGATTTACCGACGATCGACTCGCTTGTGTAGCTTGAATCAGAGGACTGAAGCTCGGCGAGATCCTCGCTCGAAACTTTGCCGATATAGCCGATCAGTGAGGCGAAGGGAACCGCGTTGGAGTAGACGCGGGTGGTGTCCTCCACGATCTCGATGCCCTCCAGAGAATTCTTTTCCTCGTTGAGGGCTGCCACGGACTGGTCGGACAGCCGGCGCGCGATCGTCACCGGCATGTATTTTCGGTACTGCGTGGTGAAAAGCTGGTAGCGGACATAGATGATGTTCAGCGTATCCTCAGGGGACAGTGTCTCCGGAAGGCCTGCTTTTTTCAGCTCCTCCGCCGTGTACGGCTTGTCGGAGCGGACCAGTCCGAAACGTTTCTTCCCGCTCAGGGTCTGGATCATCTGGTCAGCCGTGGACTGGGCCTGTTCCTCTGTCATGTCGTTGATCTTGGCGCAGCCGTAGACGTCCGCCTTGAAGCGCTGGAGCGTGCGGCCGTCGACGTCATAGGTGTACTGACCGTTTTTGCCCAGCACCACATGAAAGTCATTGTCAAGCGAGTCGCCGTGCTCTGAGAGAATCTTTGCGATCCGGTAGGCCTCGCCGTTGAGGGAAAGATCCCGCTGCCTGTATGTGTCATAGCTGCCCGAGTCCTCCAGTGTCAGACTGTAGGAAAGCTTGTTGTAGGCAAGCACCTTTCCGTTCCGGTCATAGATGTTGCCGCGGGTGCTCTTCAGCGTGCGGGTCTTGGTCGTCTTGATGCTGAAATTTGTCCGGTAGCTCTCCCCGTTGATGATCTGCAGATCATAGAGCCGATGAATCAGAATCCCCGAAAGAAGCGCGCAGACGACGCCGAGTATGATGATCCGGGTATACCGGAAATGACGGAGAGGATGCCTTTTCATTCCCTTATCCATAGAGACTGCCTGCCTTTCTTCTCCTTTTCTGTCAGCGAGTGATTGATTCTGTAGAAGAGCCGGTACAGGATGATCGTCAGAAGAAGCGTCGCGACGACATCCGGAACCATCACCGCCTTCAGGTAGCCGGCGAAATGAAGCCGGCCGCGCAGAAGAAACCTGGAGAAATAGACGACAAGGTTGAAGAAGGCGTCGCAGCCGCCGGTCAGCAGCAGGGGCACCTTGATGTCCTCATCGAAGTAGATTTTGCTGAAGCGTCCGCAGAAATAACCGCAGAGCATGTAGAGCAGCGCGTAAAAACCGAAGAGGCCGCCGTAGCAGATGTCATAAAGAAGACCGCAGGCGAAGCCGGTCAGAAGCCCTTCCGTCCGCCCCTGCATGAAGCCGATGGAGACGGTGAGAATCATCATCAGATTCGGCGTGGCGGACAGGAAACGGAACGTACTGAAGACGGTCGTCTGAAGAATAAAGCAGATCCACAGCATCAGCGCGATGATCAGTTTTCTCTTCACTTACGAATTCTCCTTTGTCTGTTTGAGATCCGTGATGATCAGAACCTCGCGGAGACCGCGGAAGTCGGCAGCCGGGATCAGTGTGCCGGATTTGGTGAGGTTATTGGAATCCAGCGAAATTTCGCTGACATAGCCGATCAGAAGTCCGGGCAGATACTTGTCGCTGATGTTGGATGTCACAAGAGACGTTCCCTCCGTGACGGCGTTGTCGCTGTCGCGAAGACCGCTGAAATCGATCTTTCCGTTTTCCATATCCAGCAGATTGCCCGTGACCGTGCAGGGCTCCGACGTGTTCGACGCCATCGCGCTGACGTTGCTGTCGTCATCGATGATAGAGCGGATCTGCGCCCAGTTCTGTCCCACTTCGGTTACAATGCCGATCAGACCGCCCTGACCGAGTACGTTCATGTCTGCCGCGATGCCGTCCTTCGATCCTTTGTTGACCACGAAGGTGCTGTACCAGTTCCCCGGGTCCTTCGAGATGACTTCTGCGGCGACCTTTGTGTAATCGCTGTATTTCTTGTCAAGATTGTAGAGCGACTGAAGACGGGTCAGCTCGCCTTCCTTCTGAAGCAGATCATTGTTCTCCTGCGTCAGTTCGGAGACCTGCTTTTTCAGGGTCTCGTTTTCCCTGGTCAGCTTCTGCGCGCTGCTGAATCCGGAAAATGCCGTTCCGAGCCATTTGCCGACGCTGTTCATCCCGTTCTGGAACGGCGTCACCACATAGCCTGCCGCCGTGCGGACCGGTGCGGATACGCCCGGCATGGTCATCGTGATCAGGATGAGCCCGACGCAGATGATCGACATCACCGCGAGAAAATGACTGCTGCTCATATGTGGTCTGAATTTTTTCATGATCCCTTTTCCTTCAGTGCGTAAGCCCATTTGCGGAGATCTTTGTGAAGAATCAGCTCCTCGAGCCCTTTTACCGTGCTGAACTCATAATCCGACGAACGGACGATCCGGCAGCCGATGTGGCGGCTCAGGTACCGGTCGATGCCGGGCATCCGGGCGGTTCCGCCAGTCAGGTGGATGCCCTCGTCCATGATGCAGCGCGTAATCTGCGGCGGTGTCCTCTCGAGAAACTGGCGCATCGCCGCCGCACCCTTTGAAAGCTCCCGGTCAACGGCCCGTGTGACCAGATCCGCTGTGATGATTTCCTCCCGGGGGAGGCCGGTCAGCGTATCGATCCCCGTCACCTTTCTGGCCTCTCCGATTCCGCGCTGCTCGAAGGAGGCAAGCACGGCCTTCAGCCGGCGGGCCGTCCTGTGTCCGATCAGCAGGTTCTTCTCTCTTCTGATCTCATTCATGATGCTGTCGCTCAGCTGCTCCCCTCCGACCGGAAGAGAGTCGCTGACAATGATCTGCTCGTTCGCGACAACGGAAACCTCCGTGGTCTGCGCGCCGATATCGAGGATCATGCTGCCCCTGGTACGGATCAGCGGGATGCCCAGCGAAATCGCGTCGCAGATCGGACGATCGACGAGAAACACCTTCGGATGGCCGAGACGGCCGGTGCTGCTGATGGAATAGTACGCTCTTTTTTCGATCTCCGACATATTCACGGGCGCCGAGAAATAGATGACAGGATGGCTTCCGGCGTGACGGTCCGCTTTTCGAAGAAGGATGAGGAGGAGCATCTCCACCTCATCCACGTCAGCGATCCGTCCGCTTTCCATCGGTCTGTCAACGGAGATGCAGGGCGGGTTCTTTTCATACATCTCAAAGGCGTCGTTGCCGGCGGCGATGACCTGAGAGCCGTTCCGGACCGCGATCCGGTCGTGCTCGATCATCAGGCGCGCTTTCCTGAGACTGTAGATTTTCACGGCGCTGGTGCCAAGATCAACGCCAAATACATTTTTACTGAACATATACACTCCCGGGCTTAAGCAGCCCGTTTTCGCTGAAGCTGATGTAGCGGCCGTCTCCGATGATGATATGGTCGAGCAGATGAATATCAAGAAGCCGGCCGGCCGCGGCGACCCTTTCCGTCAGCTCAATATCCGCCTCGCTGGGGGACGGATCGCCGCCCGGGTGATTATGCACCAGAAGGATGGCGACAGCGCGGCATTTGACCGCGCAGAGAAAAATATCCCTGGTGGAGATCAGGGACGCGTTGACCGTTCCGCGGGTGAGACGCTCGTCCCCGATAAAGTGATTTCTGGAGTCCAGCATCAGACAGATCACATTTTCCTGCGTGTCCTGTCGGAGCTGTTCCATATAGTAGCTGGCCACAGCGGCTGGATTTTCCGCCGTCATCATCCGCCCGGCCTTGCGGCAGGCGATCCGGACCGCCATCTCGGCGATCACGGTCAGCTGGACAGCCTTTACCTCTCCGATGCCCGGAATCTGCATGAACTCTTCCGCGGACAGACGCCCGAGTCCCCCGAGCCCTGCCTCACAGCCCGGCAGATGCAGAATCTGATCCGCCAGCTGTTCCGCAGGCACACCCGGGACACCGGTGCGCAGGATGACCGCCAGAAGCTCCGCATCCGTGAGAGATGAAGGGCCAAGGGCACGGCATTTTTCATACGGACGCATCGTATCCGCGCGTCCGTCCAACATCAGATGCTTCATATTCCGCTCTCTTTCTCCATCTCAGGTATGCCGGCGAAATCGAGCGAGTCTATTCTACACTATTCGGATAGTCGATGCAAGCGCGTCGGAGGGGGACTGTTTTCGATCGTGACGGCCGGTTCAGACCGGGCCGCTCACTCCCCGGGCGGCCGCTTTTCCGGCCAGTATGCCGCTGATCCATGCAAACGTAAGGTTGAAGCCGCCGCAGTGTCCGACCGGCTCCAGCAGCTCTCCGGTCAGATAGAGTCCCGGAACCGTGCGGACCATCATCGTGTCAGGGCAGACAGCCGATGTTCGGATTCCGCCTCTCGCAGCCTGGGATTCCGGAAGAGAGCCTGTGCCGACAACCGGGATCGTCCATCCTCCGAGAAGCTGCGGCAGCGCAGTCAGAGGATGCGCTTCGCGGACGAGAACCGAAGCCAGTCTTTCCGGGATCAGCCCGTTCAGAAAAAGGCGCAGGCGGTTTTCCGCTCCCGGCCGGTGCGCTTCCGCCTCCGCGGAAAGCTCCGCAAGGCGCAGGACAAGAGCCTGCCGGTCCGGCAGGCCGTCCAGAAGGTCGAGACGGACCGCCGTCCGCCGTCCTTCCGAGAGAGCCCATCCGGCGCGGATGCTGAGATTGAAAACGGGGATGCCGGAAAGACCTTTCCGGCCGAACTGGATCTGGCCGCTCTCCGCCTGTACATCCCTTCCGTCCACAAGGAGTGCGGCCTGCGCCCGGGCGCGGGCGCCCGCCCATCCGGCGCACAGACTGTGATCGGTCCTCAGAGGAACGAGCGCCGGGGAAAAGGGCTCGGAAGGCAGGCTGAATGCGTGAAGCAGTCCGGAACTGTCGTCTGTACCGGCCGGCAGTCCGGCCGGCGAGCCGGTCGAGACGATGACGGCGTCGGAACGGTAAGACCAGGTATCCGTACGGACCTCGAACCGCCCGTCCGGAAGTCTCTTAAGGGCGCGGGCGCTTTCGCTGAGCCGGATCCGGACGCCGAGGGAGGACGCCCGCGCCAGCAGCGCGCCCGAGACGGCATGCGCCTCCTCACTGGCCGGGTAGTACCATCCGCTGAAGGAACGGGTCGGGATTCCGAGATCTGAGAAAAAGGAAAGCAGCTCCTGGAGCGGATGCGCATCGGTTACGGCTTCGGCGAAGCCGGCGTCGGATCCCTCGTAACGCCCGGGAAGATCGGACGCGTTGGCAAGATTGCAGCGGCCGTTTCCGGTCCGGAGAAGCTTCGAAGCGGGCTTTTTCTCCCGCTCCAGCACGGTGACGCGGCAGTAAGGGGCCGCCGTGACCGCAGCGGCGAGCCCGGAAGCCCCGGCGCCGATGATCAGTATCTCGCGCATATGCATCTCCTTTCGAGGACGGCTGCTCCAAAACGAAGGCAGATTCTCCCGCGTCTTCGTTTTCAGTCGGACGCTGGACCGATATCCGGTATTTTCACGAGTCCGGCGTCTTTCATGGACTGCAGAGACATCAGAATTCCCAGCTTCGCGGACGGCCAGGTCAGACCGCCCTGGAAGAAAACGTTATAGGGAGGACGGATCGGGCCATCCGCGCTGAGCTCGATGCTGGATCCCTCCACAAAGGCTCCGGCTGCCATAATCACGGGATCATCGTACCCGGGCATATCCCATGGCTCCGGCGTGACGAAGGAATCCACCGGCGCGCCCTTCTGGATTCCCCGGCAGAACGCGATCACCGCCTCCGGTGAACCGAGGGTGATCGCCTCGATGATATCGTGCCGGTCCTCTCCGCTTCCGGGAAGCACCTTGAATCCGAGACGTTCGTAGAGCGCGGAGGCAAAAACGGCGCCTTTGACAGCCGCCGCCGTCACGACAGGAGCAAGAAAGAATCCTTCGTAGAAGGAAGTGTTGAGGCTGAGCGAAGGACCGATCTCGGCGCCGAGCCCCGGACAGGTCATCCGCCATGAGGCGCGGTCGATGCAGGCTTTTGTTCCGCAGATGTAGCCGCCGCTCGGCGCGAGTCCTCCACCGGGATTCTTGATCAGCGAGCCGACGACCATGTCCGCGCCGACATCCGAGGGCTCCTGCTCTTCGACAAATTCTCCGTAGCAGTTGTCGACCATGACGATCAGATCAGACCGGACGGCCTTCACGCAGGCGACCGCCTCACCGATCTGATTCACGGACAGCGTCGGCCGGGCGGCATAGCCCTTGGAGCGCTGGATGGCCACAATCCGTGTCCGATCCGTGATGGCTTTTCGGATGCCGTTGAGATCAAAGGATCCGTCGGGCAGCAGATCGACCTGGCCGTATGTCACGCCGAACTCCGCCAGCGATCCGGCGGAGGGCCGGATGCCGATGACCTCCTCCAGCGTGTCATAGGGCTGGCCTGTGATGTAAAGGATCTGATCGCCTGGCCGCGTGTTGCCGGCCAGCGCGATCGCGAGTGCGTGCGTTCCGCAGGAAATCAGAGGCCGGACGAGTGCGGCCTCCGTGTGGAAGGTTTTCGCGTAGACTTCCTCCAGCTTGTCCCGTCCGAGATCGTTGTAGCCGTAGCCGGTGGTTCCGCTGAGACACGCCTCGCTGACCTGAGCGCTCTGAAAGGCGTGAATGACCTTCAGCTGATTGATCTCGGCGGTGTCGTCGATTGCGGCAAAGCGGCCGCGAAGCGGCACAAGCACCTGTTCCCCGAACCGTGCGACATCCGCGGAAATTCCGCAGGCTTCATACTGACTGATTTTTCTGTCCATCGTGTGTGATCTTTCCTTTTTATCTTGGCGGAGACAGCATGGCCGTCTCTCTTTCCGCAGTCCGGGGAAATACCGGCCCGGACTGCCGTTTTCCGGTTCCGGATAGAGTCTCAGGTATTCGGAGCCTTCACTTCCTTTGCCCGGATGCCGGTCCGCTCTTCGATGACGGACAGCATCGCGTTCAGAATCCGGCCGTCATCCTCCGCATAGGCGGACCGGTCGATCCGGATCGCGTCCTTCTCGCGTTTGAACCAAGTTTCCTGTCGTTTCGCGTAATGGCGGCTCTCGCGCTTGATGATCCGGACCGCTTCCTCCATTGTGAATGCCCCGTCCATGGCGGCGAGGATCTCCTTGTAGCCGATCGCCTGCATGGAGACAAAGGAGCGGTCAAGTCCCATTGCCTTCAGATAGGCGACCTCATCTGCCAGCCCTTCTTCCATCATGAAATCCACACGGCGGTCGATCCTCCTGTACAGCTCGGCCCGGTCGTCGTCGAGGAAAAAGAAGATGAGGCGGTAAGGCGTGCCCTTCTCATGCTCCGATTCGTTGTGGGCGGCGATGGAGGTACCCGTTTCATGGAAAAATTCCATCGCCCGGATGACCCGTTTGATGTTGTTCGGGTGAATGGCGGCCGCCGAGGCGGGATCCACCTCCGCGAGACGCTGGTGAAGCGCTTCGCTGCCGTGCAGGGCGGCATAGCCGGCAAGGCTTCTGCGGTACGCCTCGTCCGGCGCCGCCCGTGAAAAATCGATCTTTTTGGTCACAGCCTGAATATAGAAGCCGGTTCCGCCGCAGAGAATCGGAACATGTCCTCTTGCGTCGATCTCCCGTATTGCCTTTTCGGCCAGTTCCGCATACCGGGCCGCGTCCATCTCGTCGGTCGGATCGATCACGTCGATCAGGTGATGGGGGACGCCCATCTGCTCCTCCAGCGTCACCTTGGCGGTTCCGATATCCATATAGCGGTAAACCTGCATGGAGTCCGCCGAGACGACCTCTCCGCCGATGCGGCGTCCGATTTCACAGGCGAATCCGCTTTTTCCCGTTGCGGTGGGGCCGGCGATGACGATCAGAGGGATCTTGGTAGTTTCGTGCATGGTGCTCCTCATAGAATCCGTTTGAAGCGTTTTTCCAGATCTTCCTTTGTGAAGGTGAGGATCGTCGGCCGTCCGTGGGGGCAGTGATACGGATCCTCGCACGCCATCAGCTCATCGAGCAGAGCGGACGCCTCTGATGCGGAAAGGGTTTCGCCGCCTTTGACCGCAGCCTTGCAGGCTTCCGTTGCGACCCGCCGCACATAGGCCGGCATGTCCGAGACGGAAGGCGTCACCTCGAGCTGATCGAGAAACTGGCGGAACAGGCCGGCGCTGTCGATTCCTCCCAGCGTGTAGGGTACGGCGCGGATCGCATAGTCCCGGCCGCCGAATGGCTCGATCTCGAATCCGAGGCTGGCGAAGGCTTCGCCGTATATCTCCAGAAGACGGCTCTCCTGCGCGTCACAGGTGACGATCAGAGGCGGGGAGAGCTGCTGGGAGGCGATGGCCCGCTGCTCGTACTGCTTCATCAGACGCTCGAAGAGCACGCGCTCATGGGCGGCATGCTGATCGAACAGATACAGGCTGTCGCTGAATTCGCAGATCCAGTAGGTACGGAAAACCTGACCGACGATACGGCGGAGGGGTTTGGCTTCCTTTGAGAGAAAGGACGGCGCAAAGGTCTGCTGCACGAAGCGGCCGTCTCCGTCGGACGCTTTTCCGACCGGGTTCGTCTCATCACGGATGATGCCGGCCCCGGGATAAGCACTCTCCTGGTCCGATACAAGATGCTGCCGGAGCTTTCGTTCGTATCCGGCATCCGGACCGGACGGGGCCGGCGTCGGAGTTCCGCCTTCCGCTTCTCTTCTTACCGTTTTTTCCTCTTCTCTTCTTACCGCCTTTTCCTCGAACGCCTCAGCCGGACGCACGGAGGAAGGCGGTACCGCCGGTTTCTCCTGTCCGTTCTCCCGGACGCGGAGCAGCATCTCCGTACGGTCAAGCGTGGAGCGGACCGCGCGCCGGACCGCCTGATAGATTCGGTTTTCATCCGAGAACCGAACGTCCATCTTGGTCGGATGGACGTTGACATCCACCGCCTTCGTATCGACCTGAATCATCAGGCAGGTAAACGGATACTGATGGTTCATCAGTTTGTTCATGTAGCCGTCCTCGATGGCCTTGGCGACGATCCGGCTCTTCACATACCGTCCGTTTACATAGTAATTCTCATAGTTCCGGTTTCCGCGGGAGACGGAAGGCTTTCCGATATAGCCGCGGATGCCGATGCCGTCCTCTTCCGAATCCAGTTCCGCCAGCTCATCCACCAGACTGCGCCCGTAGATACCGAAGATCGCGTCGCGGAGACTGCCGTTGCCGGACGAAGCCAGTTTTCTCTGGCCGTTTACGAGAAAGCTGAAGGCAATCTGAGGATTGGCGAGCGTCAGCTGTTCCACAATGGCGCCAACGTGAGAGGCTTCGGTCAGCGGCGTCTTGAGGAAGCGGGCGCGGGCCGGCGTGTTATAGAACAGATCGCGGACCACAAAGGTTGTCCCGTCCGGCGCTCCGACCTCCTCCTTCAGCTTCTCCCGTCCGCCCTCGATCAGATAACGGGCGGCGGAAAGGGCGTCGGCCGTTTTCGTGATCAGCTCCACCCGGCTCACGGCGGCAATACTGGAAAGCGCCTCTCCCCGGAAGCCCAGCGTGAACAGGGATGTAAGGTCGGAGGCATCCGTGATCTTGCTGGTGGCATGACGCAGGAAGGCAAGCGGAATATCCTCCTCCGCGATGCCGCGCCCGTTGTCGGTGACACGGATCAGACGGATCCCCCCGTCCCGGATTTCGACGTTGATCCGGGTGGCTCCGGCGTCGATTGCATTCTCAACGAGTTCCTTGACCACCGAGGCCGGCCGTTCCACAACCTCGCCGGCTGCGATCTGGTCGATCGTCTTCTGGTCGAGAACATGAATCTGATTCATACGCGTTTAGGACCTCTCCCCTTCCTTCGAACCGTTTTTCCACCGGTTTTTCAGTTTGTTCTGAAGCCGGTACAGCTCGTTCAGCGCGTCGATGGGTGTCAGTGTCTGAATGTCGATCTCCCGCAGTTCCTTCAGCACATCATCGTCCGATACCGTGCTGAAGAAGGACATCTGGCCCATATCCACGTCGTCGTAGTGCACCGGCTTCGCCTTCTTTTTCTGGGAGACGGCCATTGTCTCCACAGCTCCGGTGATGTCTGCCTGAGAGAGCTGGCCGACCAGCTCGTCGGCGCGGGTCAGCACCGCTTCCGGGACGCCGGCCAGACGGGCTACCTGAATTCCGTAGCTCTTGTCCGCGCCCCCGCGGATGATCTTCCGGAGAAAGACGATGCCGTCTCCGCTCTCCCGGACTGCGATGCAGTAGTTGTTGACTCCGTCAATCTTCCCCTCCAGCTCGGTCAGCTCGTGATAGTGAGTGGCGAACAGCGTCTTTGCTCCGATCAGGCGGCGGTCGGCGATGTACTCGATGATCGCCCAGGCGAGGGCAAGGCCGTCGAAGGTGGAGGTGCCGCGGCCGATTTCGTCCAGAATCAGCAGGCTGTTGGCGGTGGCGTTTCGGAGAATGTTCGCGACCTCGGTCATCTCAACCATAAAAGTACTCTGCCCGCTCGCGAGGTCGTCCGAGGCGCCGACCCGGGTGAAGATCCGGTCCACGATGCCGATTTCGGCGGAAGAGGCGGGAACAAAGCTTCCGATCTGCGCCATCAGCACAATGAGAGCGGTCTGCCGCATGTAGGTGGACTTGCCGGCCATATTCGGACCGGTGATGATGGAGAGCCGCTTCGAGCGGTTGTCCAGCTTCGTATCGTTCGGCACGAAGCCGCTGCTTCCGGTCATCATGCGTTCTACCACCGGATGACGGCCGTCTTTGATATTAATGACACCGTCTTCCCGGATCACCGGCCTTGTGTAGCCGCTGCGCCGGGCGACAAAGGCGAAGGACTGAAGCACATCGATCTGTGCGACAATATGGGCGGTTTTCTGGATCCGGACGATGGCCTCGAGTGCAGTGCTCCGGACGCTGTCGAATATCGAGTATTCAAGTGAGTTCAGATGATCCTCGGCGCCAAGAATCCGGTTCTCCAGTTCCTTCAGCTCCTGCGTGGTGTAGCGCTCGCCGCTGACCAGTGTCTGCTTCCGGACATAGTCCGGGGGAACCTTGTCCCTGAAGGAATTGGAAACCTCGATGCAGTACCCGAAGACCCGGTTGTACTTGACCCTCAGTGTGTGGATGCCGGTGCGCTCCCTTTCTCTTGCCTCCAGATCGGCCAGCCACTGGTGGCCGTCCGTCCGTGCCTTCCGGTAGGTGTCGACCTCCTCCGAGTAGCCGTCCCGGATGATGCCTCCCTCCTTCATCGCCATCGGAGGATCGTCCGCGATGGCGTCCGTCAGCAGTTGGCAGAGATCGTCGAGCGGGTCGAATTTTTCGTCGAAGCGGGCGAACAGCGCACAGGGAAATTCCTTCAGCATCGACCGGATCGGCGGAAGCATCTGCAGCGAGCTCCGGAGGGCCACCAGATCCCTCGGATTGGCGCTCCTGAAGCTGAGCCGTCCGCAGAGCCGTTCCAGATCGTAGACCGGGCCGAGATACTCCCTGAGCTCAGCGGCGGAGATTTCGTTATTGAAGACGGCCTCGACGGCGTCGAGCCGCCCGTCGATTTCCTTCCTGTGAATCAGAGGCTGCTCGATCCATTTCCGGAGGAGGCGCGCGCCCATGGCGGTTTTCGTCCGGTCAAGCACCCAGAGAAGCGATCCCTTCTTCTCCTTCTCGCGGAGTGTCTCCGTCAGTTCCAGGTTCCGCATCGTCGCGGATCCGAGCACCATCGAGGCATTGGTGCGGTAGGAGGTGATCTGGGTGATATGGCTCAGATCCGTCTTCTGGGTCTCAAAGAGATATTTCAGAAGCGCGCCGGCCGCCGCGATGCCGCAGGGAAATTCCCGGATACCGAGCCCTTCCATCGAAGCGACATGGAAGTGGTCCCGAAGCGTCATCTCACAGGATTCATCCTCGAAATAACGGTCGTCGAGGGCATGGACCATGATGCCCAGACGTCCTTTCAGGTCCTCTGTGTCGAGGCCGGACATCAGGACCGGCTCGTTGCAGATAATCTCCGACGGCGCCAGTTTCCCGATCTCGTCCTTCAGACGGGCGAGGCTGTCCGTCTCGGTCAGGAGAAATTCACCTGTCGAGATATCCGACGTGGCGATCCCGTACCGGTCCTCCGTGCAGACGACGGACATCAGATAGTTGTTGCGTCCGGCGTCCTGAAATGACTGATCCATGTTGGTGCCCGGCGTCACGATGCGGGTCACTTCCCGCTTCACCAGTCCCTTTGCCTGCTTCGGGTCCTCTACCTGGTCGCAGAGCGCGACCTTGTATCCCTTGCTGACGAGACGGGCCACATACGAATCAACGGCATGAAAAGGCACCCCGCACATGGGGGCGCGTTCCTCAAGGCCGCAGTCCTTGCCTGTCAGCGTCAGTTCGAGTTCTCTTGAAACCAGCTTCGCATCGTCGAAGAACATCTCGAAGAAATCACCGATGCGGTACATCAGGATGCAGTCCTTATATTTTTCCTTTGTCGTCAGATATTCCTGCATCATCGGGGATAATGCCATGCAGTTTCCGTCCCGCCTTTCTTAATCCGGGCCAGGCAGCACTCTGTCTGACCCGGCGGTGTTTCCGTTTTTTCAGTGCAGGTCAGCCCGGGTCCCGAAATAGTAGAACCCGCGGCAGTCGTCAAGGACGACCGGGATGATCCGGCCGATGTCCTCTTTCGTGCCGGGCACATGAACCACGATATTCTGTGAGATCCGTCCCGTCACATAGCCCGGCTCCTTGTTTAGCTCCTCCACCAGCACGTCATGGGTTTCTCCCTGAAAGCGCGAGGAGGCCGCCTCTCCGGTTCGCTTCACGACGGCCAGAAGCCGGTCAAAGCGCTCATGCGCCACATCCTCCGGCACCTGATCCTCCATCGACGCGGCCGGGGTGCCGGTCCGTTTCGAGTAGAGGAAGGTGAAGCAGCTGTCGTATCCGACTTCCTCGACGAGGCTCAGCGTATCCCGGAAGTCCTCCTCTGTCTCTCCAGGGAAGCCGACGATGATGTCGGTCGTCAGCGAAATATCCGGGACGGCCGCCCTGATTTTTTTCACGAGCGCGAGGTAATCCTCCCGCGTATAATGCCGGTTCATGGCCCGGAGCAGCCGTGAGCTGCCGGACTGCACCGGCAGATGCAGGTGACGGCAGACCTTCGGCGTCTCCGCGATGGCTTCGATCAGTTCGTCGGAGAGATCCTTCGGATGGGAGGTCATGAAGCGGATCCGGTCGATGCCGTCGACGGCCGCCGCCTCCCGGAGCAGCCGGGCGAAGGAGAAGGGACGCTCCAGCGTCTTCCCGTATGAATTGACGTTCTGCCCCAGCAGCATGATCTCGCGGACACCGTCGCCGGCGAGCCCGCGGATCTCGCTGAGAATGTCCTCCGGCCTGCGGCTGCGTTCCCGTCCTCTCACATAGGGGACGATGCAGTAGCTGCAGAAATTGTTGCAGCCGAACATCACGTTGACGCCGGATTTGAATGGATAGGTCCGCTTTACCGGCAGGTTCTCGACAATCGCGTCGGTTCCTTCCCACAGATCGATGATCCGTTTCTTTTCCGTCAGAATCCGGTACAGCAGTTCGGGAAAGGTAAAGAGATTGTGCGTGCCGAAGATCAGATCGACGACCGGATAGCTGCGGCGGATTTTCGCGACAACCCCCGGTTCCTGCATCATGCAGCCGCAGAGCCCGACGATGAGATCCGGGCGTCTGGCCTTAAGGCCGGTGAGACGGCCGAGACGGCCGTAAACATGAAGATCGGCGTTCTCGCGGACCGTACAGGTGTTGTAGAGCACCAGGTCGGCGTCCAGCTCGTTGTCTGTGAGCTCGTATCCTACCGCGGAAAGAATACCGCGCAGCTTCTCGGAGTCGCGTGCGTTCATCTGGCACCCGAAGGTGACGACCGACGCGCGCATCGGCCGTCCGTGGGCCCTTGTGATGACTGCGAGCGCGTCATGAGCTCTGTCCATATACTCCTTCTGTCTTTCCTCCGCGCCGGAGGCGTTCGTCCTTTTTCCTTCTGTCATTTATTCCCTGATCTGGCCATTACCGTAGATGATGTATTTGTAGGTTGTCAGCGCGTCAAGCCCCATCGGGCCTCTTGCGTGAAGCTTCTGCGTGCTGATGCCGATCTCGGCTCCGAAGCCGAATTCAAATCCGTCTGTGAAGCGGGTGGAGGCGTTGACGTAGACGGCCGCCGCATCGACCTCCCGGAGAAACTGCTGCGCGTGGGCGTAGCTTCGGGTCACGATCGTCTCGGAGTGACCGGTGTTGTACCGGTTGATGTGAGCGATCGCCTCTTCGATCGAGGAGACAGTCCGGATCGAGAGAATGTAGTCGAGATACTCTTTTCCCCAGTCCTCCTCTGTCGCCGGGACAGAGCAGCGGAGATGAGAGGCGGCCTCCGGATCCGCCCGCAGCTCCACATGCTTCTCTGAAAGCCTTGCCTCCAGAGCCGGCAGGAGCGCCGGTGCGATGTCCCTGTGAACCACCAGTGATTCCTCCGCGTTGCAGACGCCGATCCGCTGCGTCTTGGCGTTGAAGATGATCCGGACAGCCATCCCGATGTCTGCGGTTTCATCGACATAGACATGACAGTTGCCGGTACCGGTCTGAATCACGGGGATCGAGCTTTCCTTCACAACGGTGCGGATGAGGCCGGCACCGCCGCGAGGGATCAGAAGATCCACATAGGAATCCATGTGCATGAACGAGACAGTCGCCTCACGGGAAGTATCCGTGATCAGTGACAGTGCGCCGTCCGTGACGCCATGGGCCTTTAGCGTGTCCTTCAGCACGCGGACGATGGCGATGTTCGAGTGAATCGCGTCGCTTCCGCCCTTCAGAATGGAGACATTCCCGGTCTTGAAGCAGAGCGCGAAGACATCCGAGGTCACGTTGGGCCGCGCCTCGTAGATCACGCCGATGACGCCGATCGGCACGGTCATCCGGCCGATCTCAAGGCCGTTCGGCCGCCTGCGCATGTCACGGACCGACCCGATGGGATCCTCGAGCTGAGCTACGGCACGCAGCCCGTCCGCCATGCCGTGAATCCGTTCCGCGGTCAGCTTCAGTCGGTCGTAGAGTCCGTCGGGCATGCCGGATTCCCGGGCTGCCCGGAGGTCCTCCCCGTTCGCCGCCAGAAGCTCCGCCGAACGGCGTTCAAGCCGGTCTGCTGCATCTCGCAAAACGGCGTTTTTCTGATCCGTTCCGAGGCCTGAGACAGCAGGCATCGCCGCCCGTGCCATCCGGCCGATCTCTTCGAGTGTCATATCAGCGCCTCCAGTCTCCGACTTATGTGCCGGATATGCATGTGATTACCGGATGATTCTCCTGTCCGTGACGATCAGATCGGGTCTCTTGTCATCCGGACCGGACGGAACCTCCGTCAGAACGGAGAAGTCGAATGCAACCGCCGCCGTCGGGTTATCCGGGTGGGCCTCGAGGTAGCGGTCGTAGAATCCTCCGCCGTAGCCGACCCTGTGCCGGTTCACGTCGAAGGCCACGCCGGGCATGATGATGAGAGCGGCATCATTCTCCTCCGTCGTCCCTCCGACCGGTTCGGGGATTCCGTGAATGCCGGGGGCAAGACAGTCAAAGGAGGTGAGAGTGATGAAGACCATGTCACGGCCCTCGCACCGCGGCACCGCGACCTTCTTTCCTTCCGCCCACGCCGCCTGAATCAGCGGGATGGTCACCACTTCGTCAGCAAGGGAGACGTAGCAGAAAATGCTGCCGGCATTCTTCCATACAGGCTCCTTCATCAGTTTCTTCCGGATGATGCCGGAACGCTGCTCCAGCATCAGCGGAGGGATGCGCCGCCGTTCGACCAGAATCTGTGACCGGATTTCCCGCTTTGTCATACGCCGCTCCTTTCGCTTTGCGGCCGCTCCGGCCGCGGATTTTTCGGATGTTTACGACGGATCTTCCCGCTTCCCGAGCAGGTCGTTGATGAGACGTGACTCATGGGGATGGGCATGGAACAGCGTACCCTCTTCCGCCCCGCCGATCAGGCGGTGAATGATACGAAAATCCTCTGCGCCCGCGATGATCATGTCCGCTCCGGCAGCGGTGGCGATATCAGCCGCCGCCAGTTTGGTGGCCATCCCCCCGGTGCCGAACCGGCTTCCGGCCGTATCCTTCGCCATCCCGCGAAGACGGTCATCGAGCACATCGACCTCTCTGATGAAAACCGCGTCCGGATTCCGCTTAGGGTCGTCCGTGTAGAGTCCGCGGATGTCGGAGAGCAGAATCAGAAGGTCCGCGTGAATCAGCGCCGTTACGATGGCCGAGAGGCGGTCATTGTCGCCGAAACGAATATCATAGGTTTCCACGGTGTCGTTCTCATTGACGATGGGGATCGCACCGAGAGCGAACAGCTCACTGAAGGTATTTCTGGCGTTCGTCCGGCTTTCGTCGCTTACGATGGTCTGCTTTGTCAGCAGAAGCTGGGCGGAGGTCTGGCTGTATTCGGAGAAGAATTTCTGATAGATCATCATCAGCTTCCCCTGACCGATCGCGGCGCACGCCTGCTTCTGCCGGAGGGAGTGAAGCTCTCCGAGTCCCATGGCGGCTCTTCCGACCGCGATGGCCCCCGATGATACGATGACGACATCCTTTCCCTGATTTCGAAGGTCAGAGACTTCTCTCACCAGAATGTCGATTTTCTGCAGGTTCAGCCGTCCGGTTTCAGGATGAACCAGCGAGCTGGATCCGACCTTGATGACGATCCGGCGGCGGTCCTTCAGATGTTCTCGAAGATGCAAAGCGATCGCTTCTCCTTTCGTTGTAGGAAATCGCAAGACAGAGCGGCTGACCGGTTACGAAAGGCCGACCTCCACCTTCGTTCCGCCGTGCTTCGCGACATTGTCCGAGCGCTGCTGCGCCATTTTGCTTAAATATGCTTCCTCGCCGGCCTTGTACTCGGACACCCAGGCGTCCATCTCCTGCTTCTGCTCCGCGATGGTGCCGGCATCCTCGACAGCGGATGCCGAAGATTCGTCCGCGCCGATCCGGCACTGATTGAGCTGGTCCTTCCGGATGACGGCGACCCATGTTTTGCCCGGGTTGAGACGCAGCACATTTCCGTCCGCTGTGCGGTAGACGACCGGAGAATAGAAGCTGTCGCGCTCCCAGGTGATATCCACCGCCTTCCCGTTTGTGATATATTTTCCCTTTCCGCTGCCGGTCGTCTCGTAGTGCTTGTAGGAGCTGTTCTGATAATTGGCCGCGTTCTGGTATTCAAGAATGATATTCTTCACATACAGCTGGCTTCCGGTTTCCAGATCCGTATGTTCATGGCCGTACTGGCTGCGGAAATAGCAGCCGTCCTCGGCGTGGTAGGTGAAGACGGGCTGATTGAACGGATAGCCGAGTGCGACATAGGAGGCGTCGCGGCCGTCCGGCGTCACGTCATCGCCGACCGCGCGGAAGGTCAGTTCCGGTAAGGAGCCGTCGCGGTATGCCGTGCGGTAGCCGAGCTCACCGATCAGGGTGTTGATTCCTTCTCCGGAAGTGTAGGCGTTGTGAGGCGCTGCGTGAGGTCCGTCCCGGTAGAAGGCATCATAGCTGTAGCTCATCAGGCCGCTGATGTTGTCCACATCGTCCGATTCGAGGTAGGGAAGCGCGTAGGCGGCCTGACCGTAATGCTCATAGATGGGATCAAGACCGGCGACGAGGCTGATGAAATAGTCCCGGCAGCTGCGGAGCGGCCCGATCTTTCCCTCCTGGTCCCACGCGCCGTCACCGAATACCGCGCAGATGCGGCTCAGGTCGGATTCGACCTCACACTCGTAGTAGACCGAGGCGCTGCTGATCCCGCTGGGCGGATCCGCGTCCTTCACATTGTCGATCATGAACGCGACCGGGCGGCGCATGCCTTCCTCCTCGGAGACATATTCACCGGTAAGACGGCTTTTCATCTGTCCGTCCGGAATCGTTTCCTCCCGGGCGGCGGCTTCCTGCCGGGCTTCACCCGAAGCGGATGAAAAAGATGACGAATCTGCAGCGCCGGCGCTGCCCACCAGTTCCTGACTGGCGGATGCGGAGACCGGTGCAAGCATGCCGGCGGCCAGAAGACCGGCCAGAAGACCGGCAGCAGCGGATTTCATTATGATCATAGACTTCTTCCCTTCCTGCCGCGCTTCCCGTCTGACGGCGGATGCGCTGCGGCACACCAGATGGCGTCGGGCTGTGCGGAGACGTCTGTTCCTGATTCCGGTCAGTCAGAGTCCCGCCCGATGCCGAGACTCTCAAGCGCCTCTTCCTGCTTCGCGAACATGATGGTTTCTTCCTCCGGCGTCATGTGATCGTAGCCGATCAGATGAAGCGTGCTGTGAGCCACAAGGAAGGCGAACTCGCGCCGGGTGCTGTGACCGTAGGCCTCAGCCTGCTCCGCTACCTTCCTGACTGAGATCAGGATGTCTCCGAGCATGAGCCGGCCTGATTCCGGATCGAAGGAGCCGGCCCGGTCCTGCTCCGCTTCACGGAAGGCGGCCGGCGAGGTGTAGGCGACCGCAGGAAAAGACAGCACGTCTGTCGTGCGGTCGACGCCCCGTGTTTCGCGGTTGATCCGGTGCATCGTCTCATCATCCACCAGTGTCAGACTGACCTCTGCGTCAAATGGGCATCCGGCCCGGCGGAGAACCTCTCCTGCCACCTCCGTCGCGACCGATTCGAAATCGAACGGCAGAACGGAGCGGAAATCCTTCCCATCATAGGTGTTCTCTGTCCATACGGTGACCATCAGGCCCTCTCCTCCCAGCGGCATGGACGGCGCGTGCGCGCACCCGTCCGCTTTCACGCTTTTCATATGATTCATAGGCTTCCACAATCTTCTGCACCAGAGGATGGCGGACCACGTCGCGATAGGTCAGCTCGGAGAATCCGATCTCATCGAGGCGGCCGAGCACGCGGGCGGCCACATCGAGCCCACTCACCGTACCGGACGGCAGATCCTTCTGTGTCCGGTCACCGGTTACGACAACCCTGGAGCCGAAGCCGATCCGTGTCAGGAACATTTTCATCTGGGAAGGCGTTGTGTTCTGCGCTTCATCCAGAATGATGAACGCATTGTCCAGCGTCCGTCCTCTCATGTAGGCAAGGGGCGCGACCTCGATCTCGCCTCTCTCCGAGTGCTTCATGAAGGCCTCCGCGCCCATGATGTCATAGAGCGCATCGTACAGAGGCCGGAGGTAAGGATCAATCTTGCTCTGCAGGTCGCCGGGAAGGAAGCCAAGTTTTTCGCCGGCCTCAATGGCGGGGCGGGTGAGGATAATCCGTGTGACCTCCTCCGCGCGGAATGCCCGGATCGCCATCGCCATCGCGAGATAGGTCTTGCCGGTTCCGGCCGGTCCGATGCCGAATGTGATCATATTGTCGCGGATGGAGTCCACATACCGCTTCTGTCCGGGCGTTTTCGGTTTGACCGGACGTCCGGCGGCTGTGTGGATGATGATGTCCTCATCCGCAGAAAGCAGAGAGGCACGTTCCTCTCCGCCCTGCGCCGTGAGCGCGTAAGTGACCTGCTGAGTGGAAATGTCGCCGCCGCGCTCCGCAAGAATCCGCAGCGTGGATAGAACCTGCATCGTCTCCGCCACATCCTCGCGGCGGCCCCGGATCTTGACGATACCGCCGCGGGGGATGATGCTGACGTGCAGTGCGTCCTCAATCTGCCGCAGATTGCGGTCAAGCTGGCCGAAAATGTTTTTTGCCTGCCCCGCGGGCAGTTCCATTTCTGATTCCGTGAGTTCTCCCAAAGAAATGTTCCCTTTCCGGACCGGTCCTTCTTCCGGGCGTAGTCCTTTCATATTCTATCACGACGAAAGGCGAAAATCCACCGGCCCGGGAAGGCAGCAGGGTTGTTTCATGAATACTGTTCCGACCCGCTTTATACTATGAATCACGTCATTTTTACATTCCCCTGCTCCGGACGGGCGGGTTTGATTCCTAGAAACGTCGCTTCCGCGACGTTTCTTCCTTATTGGGCGGGTGCGTCCGGAATATCACCCTTTTTCCCTCATGAAAAAGCGCAAAATACCCCTCTCTACCTTTACAGAGCCTTCCGGATTACCTATACTTTAATTGAGGCTCAGTATGGGTGAGAAGAAATATTTCGTGATCAGATCCGGACTATCAGCAAATATGTCCATCCTTTCAGTCATAACGCCTGGGGATATTTCTTCCTTAAAGGCTATCCTCAACACGTTATAACTGATCTTTCTGATCAGGGCCAGATTATTCCTGGATCTTTTAGCTGGTGAGCGATCTTCCCGGAATGTATCGTCCAGCACATGATGAAGACTGTTCTCTATCATCCAGTGCTGCCGTTTGATCTTTGCCATCTCATCCAGACTGAGCTCTCTGTCTGATACCACCCCGACCATCTGGACCTTTGCCGATCTCCCGTCATCAGCGTCTGCCCCTATTGTTTTTTCCCTGTTTTGTAAAAATGTCTTTTCATCTGGCGTTGTCTCCTCGCCTTTCTCATTTCTCCGGACTGGTATCCGTATCTGCCGTACACATCCGACCGTTTTTACAGATCCCCAGTCCCTCATGGTCCGTTCCAATACCGTCGGGTCATGACACACCTGGTAGTATCGATGTTCATGCCGTTCCCTGTTTTTTTCATAGTGGTCATCCTGCTCATACTTTGCGAGGAGTTCCTGGTACCGCTTTTTACAGGATCCATCTGCCTGACTGTCTTCGTAGGTCTTTCCCAGTTCCTGAAAAGTTCTGACCAGATCTTCATATGTCTCTGGATTGTTCCTTTTTACGGTCAATACATAATGACCGCCCGCCTGCACGATCTGCTCCATGATACCAGTATTGGTGCCGATCGCGTCTATAGTCACTGTACTTCCCCGGATATTCAGCAGCTTCAGTAACTTCGGTATCGCCGCGCATTCGTTTTCCTTACAATCAATGGGATATTGGCACAGTACGAGCTTCGTCTGCGCGTCGATCACATTCATGATCATAGGGGTCCGTTCGCCCCGGACCTTTGATGTTGCCCCGCGCAGCGCTTTCCCATCAATGATCAGATGCAGTCCCCGTGAGTCCAGGATCTCTCCGATCCATTCCATAAAGGCATAAAGAAACAACTCCTCGTCGATCGAAGACATCAGCCTGCTGACCGTTGATACGGATGGGACCCCGTTTTTCAATGTCATCCCTGTACGGAGAAATGATATATGGCGTTCGCACCACTCCATCGCCCTGCGATAGGATGTCTTTCCCGCCGCATATCCTATAGCCAGGCACAGCAGTATCTCCGCATGGTCGTGGCGCCGGTTCCGTTCTTTTCTTGGGTCCGGAACTGTCCGAAGGAACTCGATCAACGGCCTTACATAGCAGGCAGCCCCAACAGCTTAGCCGACCTCCAGTTCTATCCCGGCCCGTTCCAACAGGGCTTTCTGCTCGGATGTGATCCTGGAGATGACTGCCTCTTTCTCCAGATAAACTTTATATATCGTATTCAGGGAAGTGAGTTCTTCCCATTCGATCCCCGTTGCCTTGAAGATCCGCCGGATGAGAGATGACTTCTGCGCCGCGAACTGATAGCGGAATTCATCCTCATCTTTGATGACATACTCCTTTCCCAGAAATGTATTCGGAGAATCCTTTTTGATCAGGATCCGAAGGACATCTTCCCAATCATCCCCAAGAGGTTTTTTCCAATCTTCCGGGCAAAGATCCCATACTGCTTTTGAAAAACCGTATTCCTTTACCTCAATGGAACTGACAGATACTTTCCTCATGTCACTTTTGATCACTCCGTCCGGTGTGATCTTTCCGAGATAACGGTCGACCGGCTGCGGGTATTTTTTGCCAGGCACACGTTTTGAAGTACGCTTGTAAAGATAATAAGCGTCTCCTTTTTTCTTCACAGTAGTTCCTTTCGTCCGAAACTTCTGCACCCACTCTGGATAGACTTTATCCAGCTTCTGCATAATGCCTCCTTTCTGTATAGGTGGCATATACCTATACTATAAAGACATTATACCTCTACAATGCAAAAAAATCGAGGGTAGCAATTGACATGTATATCAATCGCTATCCCCGATAAAAACTGAGATGTAACCTATCTTAATTTCTCTTCATGAAACAGCCCTGGGAAGGCAGGGCGGTTACTTGTGGTAGGGTTCGTGACGAATAATGCGGAATGCACGGTAGATCTGCTCGCAGAGGATGACCCGCATCAGAGGATGCGGGAAGGTGAAGGACGAAAAGCTGAGCTGCTCGTCCGCGCGCGCCAGTACCCGCGGGTCCAGTCCCAGCGACCCGCCGATGACGAAGGTGATGCTACTCACGCCGTTCGTCATCATACCGCCAAGATGCGAAGCGAAGGCTTCCGACGTACAGGGCGTCCCGCGGATCGCGAGGGCGATGACATGGTCAGACGGGGACAGGCGGCTCAGGATGCGTCCGCCCTCCTGCGTCAGAATGGAGGCGTTTTCGCCGGCCGCGGCTCCGTCCGGCGTCTTCTCGTCGGCGACCTCCTCAATGGAGACGCGGGCGTAGCGGCTGAGCCGTTTGACATATTCGCTGACGGCGTCGCGAAAGAAACGCTCCCGTATCTTTCCGACGCAGACAATCCGGATTTTCACAGCAGACTCCTTTTCGGGCACGGATGCCCTTGCACAGGGCAAAAGGGGCCGCCGCACCGGGCGGAGATACGGCAGAAGGAGCAAACCGGGGAAACGGTTCCGCTCCCTGCCTCATCTCCGGACCACGGCACAGCGGCCCCGGATCGGCTGAAAATTGTCAGTCAGGCGTTCTTGGACCGGATGAATTCATCGATGCCGCGGGCACCTGCCTTACCGGCACCCATCGCCAGGATGACGGTCGCTGCGCCGGTGACAGCGTCGCCGCCGGCGTAGACGCCCTCTCTCGAGGTCTTTCCGCTTGTCTCATCCGCGATGATGCACTTCTTCCGGTTGACATCAAGACCCACTGTGGTGGAGGAGATCAGCGGGTTCGGAGACGTGCCGAGCGACATGATGACAGCGTCACATTCCATCTCAAACTCGGAGCCCTCGATCGGAACCGGGCGTCTTCTTCCGGATGCGTCGGGCTCGCCCAGCTCCATCCGGATGCAGCGGATTCCGCGCACATTGTCGTTATCGTCGGACAGAATCTCCACGGGATTGGTCAGGAGGTCAAAATGAATTCCCTCCTCCTTCGCATGATGGACCTCTTCCTTTCTGGCCGGAAGCTCGGCCTCGGAACGGCGGTAGACGAGATGAACCTCGGCGCCGAGCCGAAGAGCCGTTCTCGCCGCGTCCATCGCGACGTTTCCGCCGCCGACCACAACCGCTTTCTTCGGACGGTAGATCGGCGTGTCATAGTCCTCGCGGAACGCTTTCATCAGATTGTTCCGGGTGAGAAACTCATTGGCGGAGAACACGCCGTTGGACGTCTCCCCCGGGATATGCATGAACATCGGAAGTCCGGCGCCGGAGCCGATGAAGACCGCCTCGAAGCCGTCCTTTGTGAGAAGCTCGTCCACCGTTTCGGAGCGGCCGATAATCGTGTCGGTGTTGATCTTGACGCCGAGTCCCTCTACATTGGCGATTTCAGGTGCCACCACCTTGTCCTTCGGCAGACGGAACTCCGGGATGCCGTAGGAAAGCACGCCGCCGGCCTTATGAAGTGCCTCGAAGATGGTCACATCGTATCCCATCTTCGCGAGATCACCGGCACAGGTCAGACCGGCAGGACCGGCGCCGACCACGGCGACCTTATGACCGTTCTTCGGGGATGTGACCTCCGGACGGATCCCGTTCTCGCGGGCCCAGTCCGCTACGAAACGTTCCAGCTTTCCGATGGAAACCGCCTCGCCCTTGATGCCGCGGATGCATTGTCCCTCGCACTGCGTCTCCTGCGGACATACACGGCCGCAGACCGCAGGAAGGGAACTCGACTTCGAGATGATCTGGTACGCCGCCGCGTAATCCTTCTCCTTCACCTTCGCGATGAACTCATTGATATGAATATTCACCGGACAGCCCGTGATGCATTTCGCCTTCTTGCAGTTCAGGCAGCGGGAAGCCTCTTCCACCGCCTCTTCCTCTGTATAGCCGAGGCAGACCTCATCGAAATTGCAGGCCCTGACCTTCGGATCCTGTTCTCTGACAGGGACTTTCTTCAGCACATCATCCATCGTTATCCATTCCTCCGTATTTCACGTGCGCCCAGATACGCCCGTGTGCTTTTATTTCCGTTCATTCCGCGAAAAGATCAGCAGTTTCCGCAGCCGCCCTCATGGGTTTTGCCTTCCAGATACCGGGTCTTCGCCTCGCCCTCTTCGGTTCTGTACATCGCGGCGCGCTTCATGCATTCGGCCCAGTTGATCTTATGGCCGTCGAATTCCGGTCCGTCGACGCAGGCGAATTTTACCTCATCCCCGACGGTCAGACGGCATGCGCCGCACATGCCCGTTCCGTCGACCATGATCGGATTCATGGATACGATGGTCGGGATGTTGTACTTGGCAGTTGTCAGGCAGCAGAACTTCATCATGATCATCGGCCCGATGCAGACGCAGTGATTGTATTCCTTTCCTTCCGCGACCAGCTCGTCGATGACCGTGGTGACCACGCCCTTGTGCATATAGGAGCCGTCATCCGTCGTCACATAGACGTTGGCGGCGACCTTTCTCATCTCGTCTTCGTAGAAGATCAGGTCCTTCGTGCGGTAACCGATAATCACGTCGGCTCCGATGCCGCGCTCATGAAGCCATTTGACCTGAGGATAAACCGGCGCTGTTCCCACTCCGCCGCAGACGAAAAGGAATTTCTTCGACTTCAGTTCCTCCTCGCTCATGCTGCAGATTTCCGACGGACGGCCCAGCGGACCGACCACATCCTCGAAGGCATCGCCGGCTTCAAGCTCACAGAATTTCATCGTCGACACACCCACCGGCTGGAAGACGATTGTCACGGTTCCCTTCTCGGCATCGGAATCGCAGATGGTGAGCGGAATCCGCTCTCCGACCTCGTCTTTCTTGACGATCAGGAACTGGCCCGGAAGACAATGGCTGGCGATCAGCGGTGCTTCAACCACCATTTCCCAGACAACCGCGCTCAGCTGCCTTTTTAAAAGAATCCTGTACATAGTTTTTCCTCCATTCCTTCATGTTTCCTCTATATACATCACCCTGCTGCGCTTCCGGACGAGCTCCGGCGCGTCTACTCTGCTTTGCGGATGTTGTACACTGCCTTGACGGTCTTGCTTGCTACGCCTTTGCTGTTGATGCATACGGCGGCGATCCGGTTGGTCCCGGCGTCGAGCGGAATCGGTCCGGTGTACTTTGTGCTGTGGGCATCCGGCACCGAACCGTCCGTGGTATAGTAGATGGTTCCCGATGCCGAACGGATTGTAAGCGATGTTCCGTAAGGATACGTTCTGCCGTTGATCAGCGAGAAAGTAGGCGGATCAGCGAGATAGTCCGCGTATTTTTCAGTCAGCGATTCGAAGCGGCTTTGCTCAACGAGCCTTGCCACCTCCGTGTTGTCGCCCTCCTCGATCCGGATCCCGATGAGCTTCTCCCATGCACTGATCTCATCCGGTTCGCTTTCAATCAGATCCTCGAGAACAGAGAGCGCCTCGCTGATTCTGCCGCTTTCCGTGAGAATATCGGCTTTGAGGATTGCCATCTCCGTTGAGCGCGGACGCAGCTCAAGCGCCCGGCTGACAGCGGACTGCGCGGTTTTCAGGTTATGTGCCTCGTACGCATTGATGGCGGCGAGCCTCTGACCGGAGAACGTTTCCGATTCGTGAACGGTAAGATAGTAATGCATCAGGAACGTAAGACCGGCGGCGATGATCACGGTCATCGCCGTCTTGAAGAGCGCGACAAGAGGCCGCACGCGGCGCTCTGATTCAGCCGCCTCCGCCTCCCGGCGCCGCCGTTCCTCCTCGGCCCGGGCGCGCAGAAGACGTTCCCGTTCCATGCTGACGGACGTAAAATCCGGAACAAGCTGTACCTCCTTGCCGCAGCGAGGACAGTACAGCTTACCGTCGGGAATCTCGAAACCGCAGTTCGAGCATTTCATATCATTGACTCCTCATCGGCGGTGCGGACCGCCGGCTGTCTCATGAATCTTTCGGTCCGGAAAGAAGCGCACTGAATTCATCCATCGTCATCAGGATCTTCCGCGGCTTGGTTCCTTCCTCCCCTCCGACGACGCCCGCCTCGGCCAGCTGATCCATGATGCGGGCCGCACGGTTGAAGCCGATCTTGAAAGCCCGCTGGAGCATGCCGATGGATGCCTTCTCCTTCTCTATGATGAGCTGACCGGCCTCCGCGAAGAACTCATCCCGGTCATTCTCTCCTGCTGCGCCGGGTGCCGATCCGGCCGCGTTCTGCGCGATGCTGTCCTCGATCGTCTGCGAGACATCGGTTGTATTATACTCCTGATCCCGGCCTTGTGAAACCCAATATTCGACGACCTTGGAAATGTCGCCGTCCGAGACGAAGCAGCCCTGTACGCGCGCAGGCTTCGGATAGCCCTGCGGATAGAACAGCATATCGCCGTGACCCAGCAGCTTCTCCGCGCCGTTCATATCAATGATGGTGCGGCTGTCGGTTCCGGAGGCGACCGCCAGTGCGATGCGTGACGGCATATTGGCCTTGATGAGTCCGGTCACAACATTGACGGAAGGCCGCTGTGTTGCGATGATCAGATGGATTCCGGCTGCCCGAGCCAGCTGGGCAAGACGGCAGATCGCATCCTCCACCTCGGAGGATGCCACCATCATCAGATCCGCCAGCTCGTCCACGATGATCACGATCCGCGGCATCGGCGGGATGGTTTCGCCGTCAGATACGTCCCGGTTCAGCTGACGGATTCGCTCATTATAGGAATGTATGTCGCGCACACCGGGATAGGAGGCGAATTTCTTGTAACGGTTCGTCATTTCCTGCACCGCCCAGTTGAGGGCGCCGGCGGCCTTGCGGGGATCGGTGACCACCGGAATCAGCAGGTGAGGGATCCCGTCGTAGATCTTCAGTTCCACTACCTTCGGGTCGATCATCAGCATCTTCACCTCATCCGGTTTGGATTTGAAGAGAATGCTCATGATCAGCGTGTTGATGCAGACCGATTTGCCGGAGCCTGTGGCGCCGGCGATCAGCAGATGCGGCATCTTCTCGATATCAGCCACGACGGGCCTCCCTCCGATGTCCTTGCCGACGGCGAACGCCAGATGGGCGCGGCTCTGCGTAAATTCCGGCGATTCGATGATCTCCCTCAGCATCACGGGCGACGGCTCCTTGTTCGGAACCTCGATCCCTACGGCCGCTTTTCCGGGAATCGGCGCCTCAATGCGGATTTCCGCGGCGGCCAGATTCAGCTTGATGTCGTCCTGAAGACTGAGAATCCGGCTGACCTTCACGCCCTGCTCCGGCTGAAGCTCGTAACGCGTGACGGTGGGACCCCGGCTTACGCCCTGGAGCCGGACATTGACGCCGAAGTCACGGAGCGTCTGCTGAAGCTTCTGCGCGGTCGTCATCAGAGCCCGTTCGGAGTCCTGCTTCGCGGCGCGGCCCCTGGTCAGGAGGGAGACAGGCGGAAGGGTGAATGCCTTTTTCTCAGTCTCGCCCCTGCTGATTTCGCCCTGAATTGTCCGGATATCCTCCGCGCCCGGATCGGTCTTCTTCTTCCGGGAGGAAGCTGTGCCGTCACCGGCCGTTTCTTTCGTGGAAACGGTACGTTCCGTTTCCGCGCGGGAAGACGGGACAGCCTGTCTTTCCGGCGCCGCGGCGGACGGAGAGTCAGCGGAAAAGGCACCCTCCATTCCGCTCGTCTGCGAAGAAGAACGGACGGAACGGGCTGTCTCCGGGTCTTCCGTTCCGGCGGGCGGCTGCATTTCCACGTCTTCCGGGAGCGGAGCCACTCCCATATCCGCGAAGAGATCGCGGGAGTCATCGGCGAAGAGTGCGTCCGCCTCTCCGGAAAGTTCCTGCTTTTCCGGTTTCTTTTTCAAAAAGGACGGCATCTCATATTTTTCTACCGGTACAGGCCCTTTGGCGGGAGGCGTCAGGGTCACATAATCGAGCGGACTGGTTCCCGATCCCGGAACCGTCCGGCGGGATTTTCCGCTGCTTCGGAACGGTTCGTCCGGCGGCTTTTTTTCCGCTCTCGCCGCTTTCGCACGGCGGGCGATCCGGGCTTTTTCCTCACGCGCCCATTCATCCCGCTCGGCTTCACGGGCGAGGCGGTTCTCGCTGCGCCGCGCTGCGCTCTTTTCCCTCGCGCGGACGGCCGCCTGTCGTCCTTTTGTGCCGAGCTCACTCAGGAGCGGCTGCTGTGTGAGAATGACGGAAGCGATGACGATGCCGCAGATCGTGAGCACATAGGCTCCGATGAGGCCGAAAAACCAGAAAAAGCACCACGCGATGACGCCTCCTGTGATGCCGCCTCCGGTACGCTCCGAGGCGGAGATCCGGTAGAAATCAGCGAACGGCATATCGCGGCTGATCTTCACCGTCATCAGCTCAAGAAAAGCGGCGAGAAACAAAAACAGCAGGATCAGCCCCAGCATGTTCCGGAAAATCCGGGGATTGCCGCGATTGGCGACATAGAAAGCGCAGCCGAAAAAAAGCACAAAGGGAAAAACATAGGCCATCAGCCCGAATACTCCGAAAAGAGCGTCGCTCATCACCGCTCCGAACCGCCCGATGATGCCGGCGTTGGCCAGCGCAAGAAGCACGGATAACGCAAGAACGAGGCAGAGGCGGATTTCCATACGGATCCGTCTTGCCTCCTTTGCGGCTGCGCTGGCCGCCTTCGAACGTGCGGTACGCTTTCCGGCGCCTGTGCGCCTTGCCGGCGCCCGACGCGCCGTTTTCTTTCTGGATGACGTTTTCTTCCTGCTGGAAGATGCCATGAAATCTCCTTCCCTGTATGGCCGCCTTTTACGATCCGAGCTGCCCGGATATGACGCGCCGTCCGTCAGACATGAGCGAGAAGTATCCCTGCCAGACCGATTATCAGGCAGTACCAGGCCGTATTCTGAAAGCGTGCGCGCTGCATGCGGCGGAGAAGCCGGCCGATCACAAGGATGCCGGTCAGCGCCGCGAAGAGGAATCCGAGAAGGCAGAGCCCGATCGCGTGCGGCGTCAGAATGCCGGCCCGGATGCTGTCAGCCAGCTCGTACACAAACGCGGCCGGAACCACGGCAGTCTGAAGCAGATAGGCGAAACGGATCGCGTTCTTCCGGTTCATGCCCGAGAAAATGCACGCGCAGATCACGACGCCTGTAACGGAGATTCCAGGAAACAGCGCACATCCCGCGGCAAGTCCGATCGGGATCGCGTACGCCACAGGCAGATCGCGGGGCACCGTCTCCCCCGGAGCGACTCTGTCTGTCACCATCAGCACAATCCCCGAGATAAGAAAACCTACACCTGTTCCGAAGAGAGAATAGGAAACCTGCCAGACAAAGCGGTCCAGCGCCAGTCCCATCAGCACAACCGTAAGGAGCGCCGCAAGCAGCATCAGCACAAGGTGGCGGTAATTTGTCCGCGTGACCGCCGGCTTCGGCGGGACATCCGGCTGCTGCCCGCCGGCCGCTTTCGCCGCCTTCCGGAATGACCGCACATCGGCGATCAGGCCAAACGCCGCTTTCCGAAGGCGCCGGATATCCTTCCTGAAGGACAGCAGCACGGCCAGCCACGTTCCCATGTGCACAAAAACATGGAACGTGAGAGCCGGCGCAGAAAAACCGCTCAGACGTTCCAGAATGACCAGGTGACCGGTGGAGCTCACCGGGAAAAACTCGGACAGCCCCTGCACGACACCCAGAAGAATCGAAATCAGAAAATCCATGTCCGCCCTCTCAGCCTTGGGAATTGCCGTGGTCTGTCATACCGGCGGAGCCGGTTTTTCATTCCTCTCCGTCCCAGTTATGATAGACGTCCTGAACATCGTCGCTCTCATCGAGGAGATCGAGGATTCTCTCCAGTGAGCCGCGGTCCGCCGGATCCGTGAGGGAGACATAATTCTGGGGGATCATGGTCACCTCGGCGGAAGCCATCGGGATCTTCTGCTCTTCCAGCGCTTTGCGCACTTCCTCGAAGGACGCGGGATCCGTGATGATCTCATAGCTGTCGCCGTCATCCTTGAAATCTTCCGCTCCGGCATCCAGCGCCGCCATCATGAGGTCGTCGGCTTCCATCTCGCACTCTTCCTTGTCGATGATGATCTGACCCTTCTCGTCAAACATGAACGAGACGCTGCCGCTGGTGCCGAGATTGCCGTTGCCCTTGGAAAAAGCGGCGCGTACATCCGCGGCGGTCCGGTTCTTGTTGTCCGTCAGCGCCTTCACGATGATCGCCACACCGCCCGGGCCGTAGCCCTCATAGGTCAGCGTCTCGTAATTGGCGCCGTTGGTGTCTCCGGCCGCCTTCTTGATTCCGCGCTCGATCGTATCGTTCGGAACGTTGTTCGCCTTCGCCTTCGCGATGACCGCGGCCAGCTTGAAGTTATTGGCCGGATCCGGTCCGCCCTCCTTCACCGCCACGGCGATTTCACGGCCGATGATCGTGAAGATCTTTCCCTTGGCCGCGTCGTTCTTTTCCTTCTTGTGCTTGATGTTCGCGAATTTTGAGTGTCCCGACATAATTCAGTTCTCCTTCCTGGCTGCGGCGGGCTGTCTCTCCGCCCTTACTTTTCTGATTGTGTGGTGATCGACTTTCAGAATATGAAACAGAAACTTCTTCCCGGCTACCGTATGATCCGCCTCTGTGGGAATATGTCCCAGAAGGGCGGTCAGATAACCGTTCAGCGTCTCGTATTCCTCTCCGCTGAAATCGCACTTCAGAACCTCACCGGCCCGTTCAAGCGGCGTCATTCCGTCCATGATGATGCTGTCGTCAAAGCTCCGCTGAATGAAATGGTCATCCGTATCATACTCATCAAGAATATTGCCGACGATTTCCTCCAGGATATCCTCCATGGCGACCAGACCGGAGGTCTGGCCGTATTCGTCGACCACAATGACGATCTGAACCTTCTTGCTGCGCATGTACTGGAAGATGCTGTCGATCGGACGGCTTTCCGGAATGACGGACACCTCGCGGATCAGCTTGGGAATATCCTCGATGGCAATGGTCCGGTTTTCCGGCGAACGGATATACTTGTTCATCAGATCGCGGAACGTCACGACCCCGAGAATCGTGTCGATGTTTCCCTGGTAGACGGGAAAGCGGGAATTGGAGAAATCCAGCACTCTTCTCACCGCCTCCTCAAGCGTGAGGCTTCCGTCAAGAGCCCGGATATCGCTCCGCCGGGTCATGATATCTCTGGCGTCCGTGTCGCCGAAAGAGAGAATATTCTCGATCATATCGGCTTCGTCCTGTTCGAGATCGCCTTTTTCGTGGGCCTCGTCGACGACAGACATGATTTCCTCATCGGCATCGTTTTCGGCATCGGACCGGTGCTTTTTTTTGAACATATCAAAATTTACCATACTCATTTGAAATAATCAACCTGTTCCATCACCGTCCCGTCGAGGATGTAGCTGCGCGGAACCCGCTTCGTGATCAGCGAGACGAACTCGTAGTTAAAGCGGCCGCTGATCCGTCCGAGCTGTTCCGCGGTGATTCGTTCCTCTCCCTGAGTGCCGAGAAGGACCGCCTCATCGCCGACGGATGCGTCCGGAATCCCGGTGACGTCCACCATGAACTGGTCCATGCAGACCCGGCCCGTGATGGGAGCCCGGCGGCCGCGGATCAGGACCCAGCCTCTCCCGGAAAGCTGCCTCGGATAACCGTCCGCATAGCCGACCGGGACGGTCGCGATCCGGGTGGGGCCCTGTGTGACATACGTCCCGCCGTAGCTGACCGGGCTTCCCTTCGGCAGCGTCTTCACGAATGTCAGATGACTCTTCAGCGTCATGGCCGGCATGAGACCGGTCATCTCCGACGCCACATCATCGGAGGGCATCAGCCCGTAAATCGTGATGCCGGCACGAACCAGATCAAGGTTCGCCTCCTGAAACCGCATGATCCCGGCGCTGTTGCTCACATGGCAGAGGGGAATCCGTACGCCGCGGGCGTCCAGCATGGAGCGGAAGGTGCGGTAACGGGCAAGCTGCTCTTTCGCCGGCGCGATATCCGGCTCGTCCGCCCGCGCAAAGTGAGTGAACAGTCCTTCGATCTCAAGATCCGGGAGCAGCGAAATCTCACGGACGATGTCCGCGGATTCTTCAGTCGGCTGGAATCCGATCCGTCCCATACCTGTGTCCACGGCGATATGGACGCGCACCTGGTGTCCCAGCATGCCGGCCCGGTGCGAAAGAGCCCTGGCCGATTCCAGATCGAAGACACAGGGACGGATATCATAATCGATGAGATCCTCGTAGGATTCCGGAAAGGCGTATCCCAGCAGGATAATGGGCTTTCGGATTCCGTTGTAGCGCAGCTGCATCGCCTCTTCAGGCGTCGCGCAGGCGAATCCCCAGATATAAGGAAGCTCATGAATACGGCGGGCAATCTGAACAGCCCCGTGGCCGTAGCAGTCCGCCTTGACCACTGCGATGATGCGTGTTCCGGGCTTCAGCTTTGATGCCATCAGGGCGAAATTGTGATCAATGGCGTTATAGCTGATCTCAGCGACAACTCTGCTGTATTTTTTCATTTTACGGATGCCTCCTGTTGTTCCGTCATTCCGCATGCTCCGTTCTTTTCCTTCTGTCTCCGGCATCCTTCACGGGAAAAGGGTGTCCGTTCGCCGTTCCGCCTCTTTCAGCACGGACGCGAGCGCGTCCGGCAGCTCACCGGCCGTGAGCGCCCGCTGTCCTCTTTGCGAGGCAGCCGCGTCACCGGCCAGACCGTGAAGAAAAGAAGCCAGCGCGCCCGCCACGGAAGGATCCGTTCCGCCGGCGAGCAGCCCGGCCGTAAGTCCCGTGAGCACGTCTCCGCTGCCCGCTGTCGCGAGCCCGCTGTTCCCGCTCAGATTCAGGAAGAGCCGGCCGTCCGGAACCGCGGTCACGGTCCGTGCGTCCTTCAGCACCACGACGGCGCCTGTCTCTGATGCGAGAGCCGCAGCCGCGGCGAAGCGGTTCTGTTTGAGCTCCCGGACGGAACGGCCGGTCAGCCGTGCCATCTCTCCCATATGAGGCGTCAGCGTGACCGGCCCATTATGGGCGGACAGCAGAGCCCGCAGCGACGGGTCTCCGGCGATCAGATTCAGCGCGTCCGCGTCAAGAACCAGCGGGATATCCGCCTCCGAGAGCAGACAGCGCACAATGGCGCTGGCCGCGGAACCGGTCCCGAGACCGGGCCCGGCCGCCACCGCGTCCGCCCATCCGAGGGAGACGCGGACCGCCGCTTCCGCTTCTTCCGCCGTGCTGTAACCGGCATAAAGCGCTTCCGGAACTGCGGTCTGGATGATGACCCGGTTCCGGGCATCGGTCAGCACCTTCACCATCCCGGCGCCGCTCCGGATTGCGGAACGGGCCGAGAGTACGGCCGCACCGGCCATCCCGTCGGAACCGGCGGCAAGAAGAACCCTTCCGAACGTACCTTTGTTTCCGGACGGTGCGCGTTTCGGCAGAAGATCAGCGAGATCCTGGTTCGTCATGGCGAATACCGGGCGGCCGGCCGGTTCCGGGGCACAGTCCGGTATTCCGATGTCCGCGATCACCAGACGACCGCAGTAAAGGCGGCCGGGATCGAGCAGAATCCCGCGCTTGGGAAGCTGCATCGTGACAGTGACATCAGCCCGGACCGCGCATCCGGCGGGCTGCCCGTCATCCGCATTCAGTCCGCTGGGAATATCCACTGACACGACGAAAGCGCGGCTTTCGTTCATCGAGCGGATCAGCGCCCCGAACTCGCCCTCCGCCGGACGGCTGAGCCCGATGCCGAACAGCGCGTCGACGATCAGACCGGAATCCCCGATCGGTTCGTCACGGGAAACGGGAATCCCGAGATTTCCGGCGATTCGAAGCTGCTGCGCCGTCTCTGGCGCCAGACGCTCCGGATCGCCGGCGAGCTGGATATGGCAGCCGATTCCGCGGAGATGAAGAATCCGGGCGCAGGCGATGCCGTCTCCGCCGCAGCGGCCGGGCCCGGCGATGACCAGCACAGAGGGAGTGTCCCGGTTCACGGGAAATCGTTCCGGGTCGGCAAGCGCCTCCGTCACCGCGTCAGCTGCCGCCAGCGCGGCCCGCTCCATCAGCACAGCAGAAGGAATCCCGGTTTCTTCGATGGCGCGGCGGTCCATCTCCTTCATTTCCTCCGCCGTCACGATATGAAGCATCGCGTTTCCGTCCTTTCCTTTCTGAAGACCGTTCCGTCCGGCATTCGTCCTGATCTGTCCGCGCAAAGCGCGGTCTTCAGGCGTCCTCCGCGTCTGCTTCCGACTGAAGCTTTTCCCACCGTTCATAGGCGGCGCTCAGGTCGGATGCGATCGCTTCCTTCCGGCGGCTCAGCTCCGTCAGCTTTTCGTGATCGGTGGCGACCGCCGGATCCTCGAAAGCCTTGTCCAGCTCCGCGTCTTCCCGTTCGAGGTTCTCGATCTCCTCTTCTGTCCGCCGGAGTGAGGAGGCCAGCTTCCGCTTTCGGGCCTCCTCTTCCTTCCGGGCTTTCCAGTCGAGCTTCGCCCGGGATTCGCCCGTTTCCGTCTCCGTTCCGGATTCCGTATCGCCCAGAGCGGCCCGCTCTACGTCAGCCTTCTTTTCGAGGTAGTAGTCATAGTTGCCGATATAATTCAGCAGCTGATGCTCCGTCAGGTCGAGAATCCGGGTGGCCGTCCGGTTGATGAAATACCGGTCGTGGGAGACGCAGAGAACGGTGCCATCATAGGCGCGGATCGCGCTTTCCAGCACCTCTCTTGACGTGATGTCCAGATGGTTTGTCGGCTCGTCCAGCATAATGAAGTTCGCGTCGGAGAGCATCAGCTTGCAGAGGGAGACACGCGCCCGCTCGCCTCCGGAAAGAGAACCGATCCGCTTGAAAACATCCTCGCCCGTAAAAAGGAAGGCGGCCAGCTTTGTGCGGATTTCCGTGTTGGTCATGGCGGGATAATCGTCGGAGATCTCATCGAAGATCGTCTTCGAGCTGTCCAGAACCTGCATCTCCTGGTCGTAATAGCTGACCTCCACCTGACTGCCGTAGGCAACCGTTCCGTCATCGGGCGGGATGACACCGTTCAGAATCTTCAGGATGGTCGACTTGCCCGTGCCGTTGTTCCCGATCAGCGCCACATGCTCGCCCCGGCGGATCTCGAAGTGCAGTCCGGAAAACAGCGTGACGCCGTCAAAACGCTTTGTCAGCCCGTCGACGGTCAGCACATCCCGGCCGCTTTCAAGCCGCGGCGTAAAGCGGAGCGTCATCTCATCGTCGGCATCCGCCGGCTTCTCGGGAGACTCCATCTTCGCCAGCATTTTCTCACGGCTCTCAGCCCTGCGGATCGATTTTTCACGGTTGAAGGACTTGAGCCGTGTGATGACCTCCTCCTGATGCTTCCGCTCGCGCTCGGCGTTGACCCATGCGGCGTAGGCGGCTTTCCGGAGCATTTCCTTCTTCTCACTGAAGGCGTCGTAGTTGCCGCTGTAGGTGCGGGCATGTCCGTTCTCGATTTCCACGACCTTCGTCACAACCCGGTTCAGGAAATAGCGGTCATGCGAGACGATCAGAACGGCGCCCCGGTAATTCATGAGATAGGTCTCGAGCCACTCGATGGAATGCATGTCGAGATGGTTGGTCGGCTCATCGAGGAGGATGATGTCCGGCGCCGTGAGAAGGAGCCGTCCCAGCGCCACGCGCGTCTTCTGCCCGCCGGACAGCTCGCCTGCCGTTTTCGTGAAGTCGCTTTCCGAAAAGCCGAGTCCCTTGAGCACGCCGACGACTTCGCTCCTGTAAGCGTAGCCGCCGCCCCGCTCAAACGCTTCCGTCATTCGGGCGTAGCGCTTCATCTCTTCCTCGAGTATATCCCCGCTCAGCCGGGTCATCTGAAGTTCGCTTTCACGGATCGAATCCGCCAGATCAAGGAGATCCTGCCGGACGCTCATCAGCTGGTTCAGAATGGTCTCGTCCCCGGTCAGAGCCTGATGCTGGGCGAGATAGCCGATCCGCGCATCCTTCGCGAGCACGGTCTGTCCGCTGTCCGCCGTCTCTTCCCCCATGATGATCTTTAGCAGCGTGGATTTGCCCGCGCCGTTGACGCCGACCAGCGCCGCTTTTTCGTTTGCCTCGACATGAAAGGAGACGCCCTTCAGGATCTCCTTTCCGTCAAAGGCCTTGGTTACTTCTGCGATATTGAGTATCATCATTGCCTTCCGCGTTTGTCTCCGGCTGCCGTCTCAGGAACGTTCCGCCTCCAGTGTGGCGCGGACCGCCTGAATGAAGCCGAGGCTGTCGACCGTCTTCGGATCCGGAAGTGTCGTGATCCGTGCGAGGTCGCCTGTCATCGTGCCGCCGGCGATCGTGTCGAGAGTGGCCTTTTCCAGCGCATCCGCGAAAGCGGACAGCTCCGGGAGCCGATCCAGCTCGCCGCGTTTTCTCAGCGCGCCGGTCCACGCGAAGATGGTGGCCACCGAGTTGGTGGAGGTCGGCTCACCCTTCAGATACCGGTAGTAATGGCGCTGAACCGTTCCGTGGGCCGCCTCATACTCGTAGCACCCGTCGGGAGAGACGAGAACGGAGGTCATCATCGCGAGCGATCCAAAAGCGGAGGAAAGCATATCCGAGAAGACATCTCCGTCATAGTTTTTGCATGCCCAGACGATTCCGCCCTCAGATTTCATGATCCTTGCCACAGCGTCGTCGATCAGCGTATAGAAGTAACGGATACCGGCCTGTTCGAATTTTTCTTTATATTCCTTTTCATAGACGCGCTGGAAGACCGCTTTGAATTCTCCGTCGTAAACCTTTGAGATGGTGTCCTTCGCGGCGAACCAGAGATCCTCCTTTACACCGAGCGCGAAAGAGAAGCAGCTCCGCGCGAAGCTCTCGATGGAGGAATCGATGTTGTAGAGGCCCTGCAGGACGCCCGGTCCCTCGAAATCAAAGATTTTCTTCTCTGTAACGGTTCCGTCCTCGGCCGTGAAGAGAAGCTTCGCGGTTCCCTTTCCCGGAACACGGATCTCGGCGTCCCGGTATACGTCGCCGTAGGCGTGACGGGCGATCGTGATCGGCTTCTTCCAGTTCTTCACGCACGGCTCGATTCCCTTCACGAGAATCGGGGCGCGGAAGACCGTGCCGTCAAGCATCGCCCGGAGCGTTCCATTCGGGCTTCTGTACATCTTCTTCAGATGGTACTCTTCCATTCTGGCCGCGTTCGCCGTGATCGTCGCGCATTTGACGCCGACGCCGTATCGCCGGATCGCTTCGGCCGCGTCCTTCGTCACCTGATCGTCCGTCTCGTCGCGGTGCGTAAGACCGAGGTCATAGTATTCCGTCTTCAGGTCGATATAGGGGGTCAGCAGCTCATCCTTGATCATTTTCCAGAGCACACGGGTCATCTCGTCGCCGTCGAGCTCCACCAGAGGCGTCGTCATCTTGATTCTCTTCATTTTCGGTTTTCCTTTCTTATGAGGTTGTGGCGGCAAAGCGAAGGCGGAGAGAGAGATCCGTTCATCTCCCGCTCCGCTGTCATGGCTGCAAGATATCCGTCATTTCTGCATGGACAGAACCTGACGGTTTTTCCAGAGATAGTCGCACAGCGAGATGACGGTCAGCGCGCAGGCGGCATAGATCAGAACCTGTCCGAGCCCATACAGCGGGCCGGACGGAAAATTGATGATCAGAAGGACGATCATCGCCATCTGGGAAACCGTCTTCGTCTTTCCCCACCAGCTGGCGGCGATCACGACACCGTTGTCGGAAGCCACCAGCCGGAAGCCGCTGATGATGAATTCACGCGCGATGATGATGATCACGACCCAGGTCGGAATCCGGTTCAGGTCGATGAGACAGATCAGCGCGCTGCAGACAAGAAGCTTGTCAGCCAGCGGATCCATGAATTTTCCGAAATCGGTGATCAGATGTCTCGAGCGGGCGATCCGTCCGTCGAGCATATCCGTGAAGGATGCGCCGACAAACAGGATCAGCGCGGTCCACATCCACGGGCCCTGTGCGCGGCCGACAAGCATCGCGATCACGAAGGGGATGATCATGACCATCCTGAGACAGGTCAGTCTGTTCGGGAGGTTCATCTGTTTCAGCGTTTCCATCTCTATTCCTTTCTCTCTGCCATTTCAGTCTTTTGTCATGATCCGATCTCTTCGCCTCTCAGGTCATAGGCGGACGCTTCCGTCACGCGGACTCGGACAAAGTCGCCTGTGACGTGCTCCCGGAGAGCGGTGAAGAAGATAAAGCCATCCACCTGCGGCGCGTCGCCGTAGCCGCGTCCGGCGTAGACAAGACCGTCCTCCTCAGGCAGCGAGCCTTCGACGAAGACATCCAGCTCCATACCCTTCCGTCCGATGTTCTTTTCAAGGGAGATGCCCTGCTGAAGCGACATAATCGCGTCCATGCGCCGCTTCTTCACCGCCTTTGTGAGCTGAGGCTTCATCTGCGCCGCGGGCGTTCCCTCTTCTCTTGAGTACATGAAGACTCCAAGACGGTCGAACTTCATATCGCGGACAAAGGCCAGCGTCTCATCCGCCTCTTCCTCTGTCTCGCCCGGAAAGCCGGTGATCAGCGTCGTCCGGAGCACGATGTCCGGCATCCGTTCTCTCAGGCGGCCGACCAGACGGCGTATCTCATCCGAGGTTGTGTGCCGGTTCATTCTTTTCAGCACGCTGTCGGAACCGCTCTGGATCGGGAGATCCAGATAGTGACAGATCTTCGGTTCCGAGGCCATCACGTCGATCAGTTCAGGATAGATATCCTCCGGGTAACAGTAGAGAATGCGGATCCATTCGATCCCTTCGATCCGGCAGAGCCGCTTCAGCAGCTCGTGAAGGATCGGGCGGCCGGTCAGATCCGTTCCGTAGAGCGTCGTCTCCTGTGCTACAAGGATCAGCTCTCTCACTCCGCGGGAGGCAATCTCCTCCGCCTCCGTGATCAGATCCTCCATGGGAAAACTCCGGTAGGCGCCGCGGAAAGAAGGGATCGCACAGTAGGTGCAGTGCTTGTCGCAGCCTTCCGCGATCTTGAGGTAGGCGAAATGTCCGCCGGTCGTCAGGACGCGGCGGCCGGGGCGGAGGGGCGGATCCTTGCTGATGTCGGAAATATGCGCGTTCTTCTGTCCTCTCAGCGCCGCGTCCACCGCGTCGGCGATCCCGTCGAGCCCTGTGGTGCCGACGATCGCGTCAATCTCGGGAATTTCCTGCAGGATTTCGTCCCGGTAGCGCTGGGCCATGCAGCCGGCGGCCACCAGCACGCGGAGACGGGCGGTCTTTTTCAGATTCGCCAGCTCGAAGATCTGATCGATGCTCTCCTTCTTGGCCTCATCAATGAAGCAGCAGGTGTTGACGACTGCCACTTCCGCCTCATTTTCATCGTCTGTCAGTTCAAACCCGTGGTCGGCCAGAAGCGACAGCATCCGCTCCGAATCCACCAGATTCTTGTCGCAGCCGAGTGATACCATGAAAAGCTTCATAGACTATCCTTGTTATTTTTTGTCTTCCATGTCATCGGGAATCTCGTCGGGAAGGATTTTGACCTTGCCCTGATAAATCTCGTCCACCGCAACGGAAAGAGGCTTTCTTCCCTCCGCGTCATCGATCAGCGGCGCGTCGCCGTCCACGATCTGGCGCGCACGCTTGGCGGTGGCCATCACGATCGAGTAGCGGCTCGATACGATCGGTGTCGTGTCGTCCTCACTGTCTGCGTTGACGGCTTCCATCATTTCCCTGTAGGACGGATGCATCATCATGGTTGTTCATTCTCCTTTCGTAATCTGAGCGAGTTCATCGGTCAGTGTCATGATCAGTTCCTGACTTCGTCTGGCCTTCATGTGCTCCGAACGGATGATCGAATGCAGTTCCTTCACGCAGAGCGCAAGATCATCGTTGATCAGCACATAATCATAGAACGGCATGAAGCGCGCTTCCTCGACTGCCCGTGCGAGACGGCCGTTGATCTTCTCGATGGTCTCGGTGCCGCGGCCGACCAGTCTCCTCCGCAGCTCCTCCGCGCTGGGCGGCGTGACGAAAACAAGAACCGTATCCGGGAAGCGCTGCTTGATCTTCTCCGCCCCCTGGACGTCGATTTCGAGGATCACGTCCTTTCCCTCCGCGAGCCGGTCGTCCACATACTGCCTCGGCGTGCCGTAGTAATTGTCCTGATAGCTGGCGTACTCATAGAGCGCGCCCTCCCGGATCATCTGGCGGAAGCAGTCCTTCGTGACGAAGAAATAGTCGCGCCCGTTTTCCTCTCCCTCTCTCGGAGCTCTCGTGGTCGCCGAGATCGAGAGCGCATAGCATTCGAATTCCTTCAGAAGCTGCTTCATCAGCGTGCCTTTTCCCGATCCGGAGAAACCGGACACGACGATCAGAATTCCTTTCTTTTTCAAAATGCAGCCGCCTGCCTTTCCTTATTCCAGATTCTGTATCTGCTCGCGGATCTTTTCAATGTCCGTCTTCATCGCGATGCCGAGATCCGCCGTGACGAGATCGCCCGCCTTGGAGAGTGTGGTGTTCGCCTCACGGTTCATCTCCTGGGCCAGAAAATCCAGACGGCGGCCGACGCTGCCGCCCCTGGTCAGTACGTCCCGCATCTGGGCGATGTGGCTCTCGAGCCGGACCGTCTCCTCATCGGTGCAGATTTTGTCAGCGTAGATGACGGCGGCCGACGCGATCTGGGATTCCTCCACGCCGCGGCCGTCAAGAAGCTCCGAAAGAGTCGTCTTCAGGCGGGTGCGGTAGGCGTCGAGGATCTCCGGCTCGTGAGCCCGGACCGCAGCAGTCAGAGAAGCCAGCTCGTCAAGACGGGATCCGAGATCGGAAGCCAGCCGTTCCCCTTCGCCCTCTCTCGCCTCGTTGAAGGCACTGACCGCCTCTTCAAGGACAGGAGCGAGGCCGGACCAGACGGTCTCCTCATCCGTCCCGGCGGGACGGAACGTGAAGACGTCGGAAGCCTTCAGAAGATCGGTCACGCGGATATTGTCCGGAAGACCGAAGGCTCCGGCCATCCTGCGCATCGCGCTGACATAGGATCCGGCGAGTTCTTCGTTGCAGACCAGTTCCTGGCCGGATGCGCTGCCGTCCGTGGTGATAAAAAGATCCACCTTGCCGCGTCCGACGGATTCTTTGACGAGACTGCGGATCCTTGTCTCAAGGAAGGACAGGGACCGGGGAAGATGAACGGTGAGATCAAGATACCGGTTGTTCACGGAGCGGATCTCCGCGGCGCAGCCGCCGGCTTCCGCCCGTCCGTAACCTGTCATGCTTCGAATCATAGGAATTCTCCTTGCTGTCTGTGCTGCGCACAGATAATCCAGATTATCTTAGCGCAATTCCCGTACTCCGTCAATTGCCTGTGAAAACGGCGCGCGGACGGACTGCCTGTGGTATAATGAGTCGACCCGGAAAGGAAGGTATCTATGGCATTTGACGGCATCACCACGGCAGCGGTTGTGAAAGAGCTCTCCGACGCCCTGACGGACGGCGGCATCAGCCGGATCATCCAGTCCGAGAAGGACGAGCTGCAGCTTCTTATCAAGAATCAGAAAAAAACGTATTATCTCGTTCTGAGCGCCAACGCATCTCTTCCGCTGATCTATCTGGCGGACGGAAAGAAGGAGGCGCCCATCACGGCGCCGAATTTCTGCATGCTGCTCCGGAAGCATATTCAGGGCGGACGCATTGTCAGCATCACCCAGCCGGGTCTCGAGAGAATCGTGATTCTCCGGATTGAGCATCGGGACGAGCTCGGCGACCTGCGGCAGAAAAAGCTCATCCTCGAGCTGATGGGGAAATACAGCAACCTGATCTTCACCGATGAGACCGATACGATCATCGACAGTATCCGGCGCGTGCCGTCCTCCATGAGCTCGGTGCGGGAGGTTCTGCCCGGCAGGCACTGGTTCATCACCGCCCAGCGCGGCCGGACCGACCCGCTGAAGTGCGCCGTGTCGGACCGGACCGGGCAGGATGAAGCCGTCCGGATCTTCACGGCCAGGATGGAGGAGACGGCCGCGGGCATCACGAAGGCGCTGACGGAGGCGTTCACCGGCATCGCCCCCGTTCAGGCCGAGGAATTTGCCTATGAGGCGGAAGCCGATCCGCGGATGAGCTGGGCGGATCTTGATCAGGATACGCGCGGACGGCTGGCGGAGGCGTTCGTCAGAGGTATGACGGATGTGAAGAACGGCGTGTTCCGTCCGGCGATCGTGGCGGAAAACGGCGTCCCGAAGGAATTCGGCGTCCTGCCTCTCCGCATGTACGCGCACGAGGGATTCAGCATGCGGACGGAAGACAGCGTCAGCCGGATGCTCCTCGATTACTACGGCGCAAAGGAGCAGGTAACGCGGATGCGTCAGAAGTCGGCCGATCTCCGTCATCTCGCATCCACTGCCCTCGAACGCGTGAACAAGAAGTTCATCCTCCAGCAGAAGCAGATGAAGAGCACGGAGAAAAAGGACCGCTACCGGATCTACGGAGAGATGCTGAACACCTACGGATACGGGGCGAAGGAAGGCGACCGGGAACTCACCTGCACGAATTACTACACCGGCGAGCCGGTCACGGTGCCGCTTGATCCGACGATGACGGTTTCCGGGAACGCGCAGCACTACTTCGCGCGCTACAACAAACTCAAGCGGACAGAGGAGGCGATGAAGGACCAGCTTGAGGAGACGGCCGGCGACCGGGAGCAGCTGGAATCCATTCTGACTGCCATCGATCTGGCCGAGAGCGAGGCGGATCTGTCGGAGATCCGAAGAGAGCTGTCGGACTATGGCTTTATTCACAGCCGCTCCTCTTCCTCCAAAGGGGCGAAGCGTGCGGCGAAGGCGGCGCCTTACGCCTATGTTTCCTCCGACGGATTTGAGATGCTGGTCGGCCGGAACAATTATCAGAACGAGGATCTGACCTTCCGCACCGCGAACGGGAATGACTGGTGGTTCCACGCAAAGAACGCGCCGGGAAGTCATGTGATCGTCCGCTGCGGCGGACGTGAAGTGCCGGACCGGACGTTCGAGGAAGCGGGCGCGCTGGCCGCCTGGTACTCGTCGAAGCGGAACGCGCCGAAGGTGGAGGTCGACTACACGAGACGGAAGCAGCTTAAGAAGAAGAACGGCGGGAAGCCGGGATTCGTGATCTACCATACCAATTATTCCCTGATGGCGGTGCCGGATATCTCGGGGATCCGGCGCGCCGACCGCGTCTGAAGACATCGGATCAGGATACGGATAAGAAAAAGACGGACCGCTCATCGGATCCGTCTTTCCTTTTGCCCGCCGGTTCACGCCGGCGCGTGTTTCTTATTTTCTTACGACAAAATTGATGATGCGGCCCGGTACGTAGATTTCCTTCACAAGCTGAACGCCGTCCAGTCGGTCCTTCAGTGCATCCCTTCCCGCCGCGAGTGCCTCATCTTTCGCGGCGTCCACCGCGAGACGGACAACAGCCCTCGTCCTGCCGTTCATCTGAACCGGAATCTCCTTCTCGTCATCCGCCGCGAGACGGGCGTCCGCCTCGGGCCAGGGCTGATGGAACACCGAGTCCGTGTGTCCGAGCCGCTCCCAGATCTCCTCCGCGATATGGGGAGCGAAGGGGGCCAGCAGCGTCACATAGACTGCGATGGTCTCCTTATCGATGCCGCCGGTCTGCTGGGCGATTTTTGCCATCTGGTTGTTGTACTCCATGAACTTGGAGATCGCCGTATTCAGCGCGAACTGGTTGAGACGCATCGTGATGTCCTGAACCAGCTTGTGGCGAATCCGGATCATCTCCGGCGTCGCCTTTACGTCCGCATCAATCGAATCGAGAGCCAGATTCCAGAATTTCTTCAGGAACCGGTTGACGCCGTCGATCCCCCGCTCATCCCACGCGGAGTCCTGATCCGGCGGTCCGATGAAAAGCTCATAGATCCGGAGCGAGTCGCAGCCGTAATCGCGCACCATGTCATCCGGGGAGACGACGTTGCCAAGCGATTTGGACATCTTGATGCCCTTGGGTCCGAGGATCATGCCCTGATTGAACAGACGCTGGAACGGCTCATCGAAGTCGATGACGCCGATGTCATGAAGGAACTTCGTGTAGAAACGGGAGTACAGAAGATGCAGCACCGCATGCTCCACGCCTCCGATGTACATGTCCACCGGAAGATACTTGTCCGCCTTCTCCCGGCTCACCAGCTCTTTGTCATTGTGGACGTCCACATACCGGAGGAAATACCAGGACGATCCCGCCCACTGCGGCATCGTGTTCGTTTCCCGCTTCGCCGGACCGCCGCAGCACGGGCAGGTGGTGTTGACCCAGCGGGAAATCGCCGCGAGCGGCGACTCGCCGGTGTCCGTCGGCTGATAGGACTCCACGTCAGGAAGCAGAACCGGAAGCTGATCCTCCGGAACGGGCACAGCCCCGCACTTCGGGCAGTGGATGATCGGAATCGGCTCGCCCCAGTAGCGCTGGCGAGAGAAAACCCAGTCGCGGAGCTTATAGTTGACGGTCTTCCGCCCGATCCCCATCTTCTCGATGATCATCGGCGCTTCCTGTTTGAGAACGGAAGACTCCATTCCATTCCAGTCGCCGGAATTGATCATGGTGCCGGAAGCCTCGGTATAAGCCTCCTGCATGTCCGGGATTTCCTTTCCGTCCTTCGCGATGACCTGGATGATCGGAAGGCCGAATTTTTTCGCGAACTCAAAGTCGCGGTCATCATGTGCGGGCACGCACATAATCGCGCCTGTGCCGTAGTCCGCCAGCACGTAGTCCGACAGCCAGATCGGCACTTTCCTGTGATTCAGCGGGTTGACAGCGTATGCGCCGGTGAAGACGCCGGTCTTCTCCTTGTTCTGGACACGCTCTACATTGGAACGGCCGGAGGCATACTGGCAGTAAGCCTCCACGGCATCCGCCTGCTCCGGAGATGCCAGCTTTTTCGCCAGCGGATGCTCCGGCGAGAGCACCATAAACGTGGCGCCCCAGAGGGTATCCGGGCGTGTCGTGTAGACCGTGATCTTCTCGTCCGAGCCGTCGACGGGAAAGTCAACCTCGGCGCCGTAGGAACGGCCGATCCAGTCAGTCTGCATCTTCTTGACCTTTTCGGGCCAGTCCAGCGTTTCCAGTCCGTCGAGCAGTCTGTCCGCGTAGGCGGTGATCTTCAGCATCCACTGACGGAGATTTTTCTTCGTCACCTCGCTGCCGCAGCGCTCGCACTTTCCGTCCACGACTTCCTCGTTGGCGAGAACCGCCTTGCAGTGCGGGCACCAGTTGAGCGGCATCTTCTTTTCATAGGCAAGTCCGTGCCTGAACATCTGCACGAAGATCCACTGGGTCCACTTGTAGAACTTCGGGTCTGTCGTGTTGAGCTCCATGTCCCAGTCGCGGACCGCCCCGATCTGTTTGATCTGGCGGCGGATATTCCGGATGTTGTTCTCGGTGGAAATCGACGGATGCTGACCGGTTTTGATGGCGTAGTTCTCAGCAGGCAGTCCGAACGCGTCCCATCCCATCGGGTGGATGACGTAGTGACCGCCGTCCATCATCTTATATCTCGCCCACACATCGGAGATCACGTAGCCTCTCCAGTGCCCCACATGAAGCCCGGCGCCGGACGGATACGGAAACATGTCCAGGCAGTAGTATTTCGGCTTTTTCCCGTCATTGATATTGATGGGGTGCTCTTCCCACCGCCTGCTCCACTTGCTCTCGATTTCGAGATGATTGTAAGGAACTGCCATGCGATTGCCTCCTCATTTAGCAAACTGTCAAATCTGTCTTATTCTATGTTTCCGGAGTCTGTTTGTCAACCGACGGACGGACGGATCGCGAGCAGCGCGCAGAGAACGCCGCGCCGGCCGTGTGAAGCCCGGTGCGAGAAGAAAAGATCGGGGTTGCAGCAGGTGCAGAGATTCGGCATGAAGATCCGGTCCCGGGGCACGCCGGCCCCGGTGAGCACCTCGCGGTTGGCGGCCATCAGATCCAGCATATACTTTCCGTTCTCCTTCCGCCGGGATACGGACGGCGGAAACTGGGCGGCGACATCCGCACTCACCTCGTAGCAGTCGGCTGCGATGCAGGGGCCGATGGCGCAGATCAGGTCGGACGGGCTTGTGCCGAAGGCGGCTCTCATCTGTTCCACGGCGGCGCGTCCGATGCCGGCGGCCGTGCCGCGCCAGCCGGAGTGCACCAGCCCGACAGCCCGGCGGACCGGATCAACGAGATAAACCGGCGCACAGTCGGCGGTATGCACGGTAAGCGCCACATCCGGCTCATTCGTGATCAAGCCGTCTACGTCATGCCATGTCAGCTCGCGGAACACGCCTTTTCCGCGGTCCTCTACCGTCACGCGGATCACACGCGCCGTGTGCGTCTGGTCGGTGCAGACGACGCTCTCCGGCGTCACGCCAACCGCGGAGGCGAACCGGCGTGTATTCTCTCTGACATTTTCCGGATTGGTATCTCTCTTGAAGTCGAAGTTGAGCGACGCAGCGTCGCCGGTGCTCACGCCTCCGAAACGGGTGGAGAAGCCGTTGGCCAGCCAGGGAATTGTGTCATAGGCCGGCACGGAAAGCCAGAGAAGACGGCCGTCTCTGTGAAATGCCATGCCTCTGTGTTTCTCGTCGATCCATCGGATATCCATTTGTTGTCTCCTTTTTTCGCGGTCCGTCTTATCATCCGGCTGCCGTGCTTCTTCCCATGATCAAACGCCTCCGTGTATCCGGAAGGCATCGCGGATATGGCGTATGCCGTCCGGCGTGATGCCGATCACATCAAACCGGCAGCGGGTGTCGAACGGGAGCCGACGGCGGATCAGATACTGCTCCGCGACGAGGAAAATGGTCCGCTGCTTCCGGGCCCCCACGGCCATCAGCGGACCGCCGCCCTTCTCCTTGCTTTTCCTGTATTTGACCTCGATGAAGACAAGAGAGGATCCGTCTGCTTCCGGTTCTCTGGCGATCAGATCGATCTCGCCGATACGCGTGCGGAAATTCCGTTCGAGAATCAGAAAACCGCGCGACGCGAGATAGGAGGCGGCTTCTGACTCAAAGGCTGCTCCGACGGTTCGTCTGTTCAAGCTGTTTCTCCTTTCCGGGAGGAGTGGAGAACGGGATGGCGTCTGTCCGGCCCGTGCTCATCCGTTCAGAAGATGTGTGATGAAGCTTTTTCTGTGGATCGGGCATGGACCGTATTTCCGCAGAGCGGCCATATGCTCGGCTGTTCCGTAGCCTTTGTTCCGGGCGAAACCGTATTCCGGATAGAGGCGGTCGTATTCCTCCATCAGACGGTCCCGGGATACTTTGGCCACGATGCTGGCCGCCGCGATGGAGACGCTGAGTGCGTCCCCGTGTACGATGGAGCGGGAAGGCACGCTGACGCCCGGAATCGAGACGGCGTCAATCAGAAGAAAATCCGGCCCGGGAGAAAGAGCCGCAAGCGCGCTCCTCATCGCGGAATATGTCGCCTGAAGAATGTTGATTTCATCGATGATCTCGGGCGATTCATATCCGATGCCGATGGAGACAGCCTCCCGCTTCAGTACATCATACAGCTCATCCCGTTTTTTTGCAGTCAGTTTTTTCGAATCATTGAGATAGAGAACCGGGTGATCCGTCGGAAGAATCAGCGCGCAGGCGCAGACCGGTCCGGCCAGCGGCCCGCGGCCGACCTCGTCGATACCGGCGATCAGCCCGCGGTCCGCGAACCGTCTCTCATAAACGCTCATTGCCTCCGTGCGGGCCTTCTCTTTTTCAAGCCTCTGACGCGCCCGTTCCTCTCGTTCCGCCTGACGGCGGAGCGATGCGGTTCCGCTCATTCCTCTCCCTCCTTTTCCGGTTCCCCGCCGGCCTCCGCGCCCGGTCCCGTATCATCGGATTTCTTCGTGTCGGGAGCCGCCTCCAGCGTGATCCGGCCGATTCGTCCGGAACGGAAATCATCGAGCAGAATCGAGGAAGCCTTCTCAAGATCCACCGCGCCGCCCCGCCGCAGCGCGCCCCGCCGCTCTCCGATGGCGGTCAGCAGCCCGGCCGTGTCGGGATGTCCGCCGGGACCTCCGGTGAGATAAGGGGCGGTGTCGATGCCGTAGCGTTCCGTGAGCAGATTCCTCCACGGTTCCGCTCCGGTGAGCTCAGCCAGCAGCTCACAGGCGAGTTCCGTGGTGTCCAGAATCGTATCCGGCATCGACCCGATAAACGCGATATGGCGTCCGGCTGTCTCATCCTCGAATTTGGGCCAGAGCAGCCCCGGCGTATCCATCAGCTGGATGCTGCGCCCGACACTGATCCACTGGCGCCCCTTCGTCACGCCCGGACGGTTTCCGGTGCGGAGAGACGAAGAGCCCGAGAGAGAGTTGATCAGAGTGGATTTTCCCGCATTGGGTATCCCCATGACCATCGCCCGGATCGGGCGGGGCTTCATGCCCTTCTTTCTGTCCCGCTCCGCCTTTTCGTGGCAGGCGGCCGTCATGGCGCCGCCAAGACTGCGTACAGATGAGGCTTTCCGAAGGTCACATGGGTACGGATGCCATCCGCGGCTGCGATACCAGCGAATCCAGCGGGCTGTCTCTTCCTCGTCCGCCAGATCCGCCTTTCCGAGCAGAATCATCCTGACTTTGTTTTTCGCGATGCGGTCCACCTCCGGGTTTCGGCTTGATGCGGGAATACGCGCGTCAACGACTTCCACGACCAGATCGATCAGCCGCAGCTGTTCTTCGATCTGACGGAGCGTCTTTGTCATATGTCCCGGATACCACTGATAGCTCATGCCTGTCTCCTGTTCCGTCCCGCGCTTCGGGGACGCGTTTCTTTGTGTCATGGCCCGGACAGCCCTTCGGTCACGGGAAGGCCGGGTTTTGCGCGCACGGTCCGTATTCACCGCGGGCTGTCGGACGGCGCCGTTTTCCCCTCCGCGCGGCGCCGGCGGCTGCATGCCCCGTCACCGGACGAATCCAACCGAACGCAAAGGCTGCGGCCTGAACCACACCTTTCCGAGAATCGTCTCCCGCCCGATATTGCCGACATCGGCGAAACGGCTGTCCTCGCTGTTGTTCCGGTTGTCGCCGAGCACGAAATATTCGTCGCTGCCCAGCGTCACGCCTTCGGCGGCCAGTCCTGCATTGGTGATGTTCGGGAAATCCTTTGATTCGATATAGGTCGATCCGTTGATCAGAATCAGACCGTCACGGATCTGGACGGTTTCGCCCGGAAGGCCGATGACCCGCTTGATATGGATGCCAGTATCGATGCTGGAGCGGCTGCGGTAGGCGATCACATCGCCTCTGCGGACGCCGGTGACGGCATAGGCAAGGCGGTTGATGAAGACTCGGTCCCCGTTTTCCAGTGTCGGGCTCATCGAGCTCTCCTGCACGATCACAGAGCTGAAGAAGAGGTAGGACGTCAGAGCGGCCAGCGCGAGGACCAGGATCAGACGGAAAACGCCTCGCGCGGTCCGTCTGCGTCTGTCACGACGGATTCGGGATCGTAGATTCTGGGATTCAACGGATTTGGCCATACCTGCATCCTTTCATAAAAAGACAAAAAACGAGGGAGACATACATTTCTGTATCTGCTCCCCCGTTTTATAAAGCTTTTGATCAGACTTATTTGATGATCTCGCGGACCTTCGCGCTCTTTCCGGAGCGTTCTCTCAGGTAGTTGAGCTTCGCTCTTCTGACCTTGCCCCGACGGACGACCTCGATATCCTCCACGTTGGGAGAATGAAGCGGCCATGTCTTCTCCACGCCGATGCCGCCGGACGTCTTGCGGACCGTGAAGGTCTCACGGTTTCCGCCGCCCTGTCTCTTCAGAACGACGCCCTCGAAAATCTGGATACGCTCACGGTTGCCTTCCTTGATCTTGCCGTGGACGCGAACCGTGTCGCCGACGTGAAACTCCGGAACGCTCTCCTTCAGCTGAGCGTCCTCAATCTTCTTGATGATCTCATTCATAGTACAGCTCTCCTTGAAATGAAAAATGGATGTTCGTTCACGCGATTTCAGGCAAATCCGCCCGTCCGCACCTCCCCGGTACGTTCCGGCGCGCCGCGCGTCAGAGGACCATCATGAAAATGCATCAGCCGCCCGGAACGGATGAAAATCCGCCCGAACAACCTAGATATCATACAATAGCGCAGCTGTTTTTGCAAGGAAATCAGCTGCTTTTTTTCTGGAAATACGCATTCAGCATCGCCCGTTCCTTCGGGCTGACCGCCGCCTTCTCCAGCAGATCCGGCCTGCGTTCCGCTGTGCGGATCAGCGACTGCTCTCTTCTCCACGCATCGACCTTCGCGTGATCGCCCGAAAGAAGAATGGACGGCACAGCCCGGCCGTTCCAGACTTCGGGACGGGAATACTGCGGAAATTCCAGCAGCCCGTCGCCGAAGGAATCATCCTCGGCAGATTCCCCGTTGTGAAGCACCCCGGGAATCTGCCGCGAGATCGCGTCGATCATGCACATTGCGGGCAGCTCGCCTCCGGTCAGAACAAAATCCCCGATTGACACCTCGTCGGTAACGATTTCCTCGAGTACCCGTTCATCGACGCCCTCGTAGTGGCCGCACAGAAAGACAATGCCGGGAGACAGCGCGAACTCCCGGGCCATCTCCTGGTTGAACACGCGTCCCTGCGGAGTCAGGTAGACCACTCTGGGGTCATAGTCCAGCCGGTCCCGGACCGAGCGGTAGGCATCATAGATCGGCTGCGCCTGCATAACCATCCCGGCGCCTCCGCCGTAGGGATAATCATCCGTTTTGCCGTGGCGGCTTGTCGTATAATCCCGGATGTTCACTGTCGTAAGAGAAAGGATCCCCTCCTCGAGTGCCCGTCCGATGATACTGGTTCGGAGCCCTTCCCCGACCATGTCGGGAAAGAGAGTCAGTACATAGTAGTCCAATCCGTTTTTCTCCTGGGTTCCTGCTCGTCAGATCTCTTTCATGGGACGTACGGTGATCCGCTTTTCCTCCGGGGCTATACTGAGCACGCAGTCCCGGATCGCCGGAAGATAGACGAGATTTCCTTCTCCGGTGTCGATGGCGTAGACGTCGTTGGCTCCGGTCCGGAGAACGTCAGTCAGCGTTCCGTAGCGGCTCCCGTCCTCCAGAAACACATCAGAGCCGATGAGGTCTCCGATAAAAAACTCGTTTTCCTTTAGCGGAACCGCCTGGTCCCGCTTCACGAGCAGCGTCATCCGCCGCAGCTTCTCCGCCTCCTCGATCGACGTGATTTCGCGGAACCGAAGGATCGGCCGTCCCTTGAAAAAGCGGACGGCCGAAACGGTCAGTTCCCGGTCCCCTTCCGGCGTGCGGAGCAGCACGGTCTTCAGATCACGGAACCGCCCGGCCTCATCCGTCAGAGGAAAGACATTCACTTCGCCCTTCAGCCCGTGTGTCGAGATGACGACACCGATCTCCAGCTCGGTCAGCATATTACTGAACGATGTCCACGATGACCCGCTCATCGGTCTTCGTGGACGCGGCTTTGACGACGGAACGGATCGCTCTGGCGATCCGGCCCTGACGGCCGATCACCTTTCCCATATCGGAGGGAGCCACACGGAGCTCAAGGACGGTCTCGCCGTTCTCCCTGCGTTCGGTGACGTTTACCTCCTCGGGGTGATCAACCAGGGCCTTTGCCAGCACTTCGACTAGCTCTTTCATCTTGCACCTCCGTATTCACGTGGTGCCGGTCCTGTCCGGCTGATGGAAGGAATCGTTCACTTCACGACGCCGGCAATCTTCAGCAGCTTGGCGACCTCCGCCGTCGGCTGGGCGCCGTTGGAGAGCCACTTCTTCGCGGCTTCCTCATCGATCCGGTACACGGACGGATCCTGAGTCGGATCATAGGTGCCGATCTCCTCGATGAACCGTCCGTCTCTCGGGGATCTGGAATCCGCGACGACAATTCTGTAGACCGGTGCCTTCTTCTTGCCCATCCTTCTTAATCTGATCTTGACCATTGTAAATCGTTCCTCCCATATCGTATATGATGGTATCTATTTTGTAATCGCAGGACGCTCACAGGCGCCGCCGCGTTACAGACTGTGTCAGAAAGGCAGCTTCAGGCCGCCCATCTTTCTTCCGGGAAAACCGCGCTTCCCTTTCATCATGCCTGGCATCTGCTTCATCATCTTTCTTGCCTGGCCGAACTGCTTGACGAGACGGTTGACTTCGTCGATGCCGCAGCCGGAGCCTTTCGCGATCCGCTGCTTCCTCGCCGGGTTGAGGAGATCGGGATTGGCCCTCTCCTCCGGCGTCATCGAGAGGATCATCGCTTCGGTCCTCTTCATTGCTTTCTCATCCACCATCGCGGAAAGGCTGGAGGCGTCCGCTCCGAGCCCGGGCAGCATCGAGAGGACGTTTTCGAGCCCGCCCATCTTCTTCATCTGTTCCATCGAGGTGAGGTAGTCGTCAAAGCCGAAGGAGGCTTTGCGGAACTTCTTCTCCATCTCGGCTGCCTTTTCCTCATCGATGCTGGCCTGAGCCTTCTCGATCAGCGTCATGACGTCGCCCATGCCGAGGATCCGGTCCGCCATCCTGTCCGGATGGAACTGCTGGAGATCATCCATCTTTTCGCCCATGCCGACGTACAGCAGGGGCTTGCCTGTCATGGCCTTGACGGAAAGAGCCGCGCCTCCGCGGGTATCGCCGTCGCACTTCGTCAGAATCACGCCGTCGATGCCTACTTTGTAGGTGAAGGTCTTTGCCACATTGACGGCCTCCTGACCGGTCATGGCGTCCACCACCAGCACGGTGAAATCGACCGCGATCTCCTTCTTGATGTTCTTCAGCTCTTTCATCATGTCGTCATCGATCTGGAGCCGTCCCGCCGTATCGATGATGACGACGTTGCTGCCGTTCTCCTCCGCGTGGGACAGCGCCGCGCGGGAGATGTCAACCGGATTCTTCCGGTCTCCCATGGTGAAGACCGGCACGCCGACCTTCTGTCCGTTCGTCTCCAGCTGGCTGATGGCGCCGGGCCGGTACACGTCACAGGCCACAAGCAGCGGCCGTTTCCCCTTTCGTTTGAAGTTGCCCGCCAGCTTGGCCGCGGTGGTCGTCTTTCCGGAACCCTGGAGGCCGGCCATCATGATGACCGTGATGCCGCTCTGCTTCAACGGGATCTCCGTCGTCTCGGAACCCATCAGCTCCACCAGCTCGTCGTGCACGATCTTGATCACCATCTGGCCCGGGTTGAGTCCGTTCATCACGTCCTCGCCCACCGCCTTCTGCTCGACCGTGTAGATGAAGTTCTTCACCACCTTGAAGTTGACGTCCGCCTCGAGCAGGGCCATCTTGACCTGCTTCATCGCCTCGTGAACGTCGCTCTCCGTCAGTCTTCCTTTGCTGCGCAGGTTCCGGAAAACATTCTGAAGTTTTTCCGTCAGTCCTTCAAACGCCATCGCTCACAGCTCCTCCATGATTTCGTCGGCGAGTTTTCTGATGCGCGGATCTTCGGTCAGTTCCCGGATCTCCTTCGCCTTCGTTTTCAGTGTCAGGAATTTCCGCACCAGCCCCAGCGTCTCCTCATAGTGCGCAAGCGTCTTTCCGCATCGCCGGATGAGATCATGGACGCCCTGACGGGTGATGCCGTAGGTTTCCGCCGCCTCCGCACAGGAGAGATCGCCAAACACAACGTCCTCATAGATGCGCTTCTGGTGCTCCGTCAGGAGATCGCCGTAAAAATCGAAGAGCAGGGTTTCCTCGTACCGTCTGTCCATGACGACCATCATACGGGATCCCTGCTCTTCTGTCAAGCAAAAATACTTTACACGATAAATTCAGGCCTTAAATGAGCCTGCCGTTTACTGCGGCTGTCCGTCATCTCGCGCCGCCTGCGCGTCTTCGTATCCGGGATGCGTGAAATCATCCGGAAGTTTTTTTCCGAGCCGGCGGTACATCGTCTTCTTGATGGCGCGGAGAATCTTCTCGTATCCGGTGCAGCGGCACAGATGGCCGGACATCCGCTTGCGAATCTCGTCGTCCGTATAGAGACGGCCGGAATCAAGGATCTCCTTTGCGCTCAGGATCATACCGGGTGAGCAGAAGCCGCACTGAATCGCCGCTTCATCGATGAAGGCCTGCTGAATGTCGGACAGCCCGCCGTCCGGTCCTTCCAGTCCCTCCAGCGTTGTGATGGACTTGCCGTCCGCCCAGACGGCAAGATAGATGCACGAATCGAACGCCTCGCCGTCAATCAGCACGGTACAGGCGCCGCATTCCCCTACCTCGCATCCCTTCTTGACGGAGGTGAGACGGTAATCGTTCCGCAGCATATCCGTCAGAGACGCTCTCACGTCCACCATTTCGCAGCGTTTTTTTCCGTTGATCGTGCAGGTGACAAGCTTGTACTGTCTGTTGTCCTCAGTCATCGATCTCACCTCCCGAAAGTCTGACCGCTTCCGTAAAGGCCCGTATGGCCAGCGTGCTGCAAAGATGCAGGCGGAAATCCTTCGAGGCGCGCCAGCTGTCACGCGGCGTGACGTCCCTGAGCACCGTCTCGCCCAGAAGCGACCTCGTTTCGGCGGATACAGGCCGGCCGCAGATCTCACGCTCCGCCGTACGCGCGCGGATCGGCGTCGGCGCCGCGACACCGTAGCCGATCCGTATGTCACGGATCGTCCGTTTGTCCTGTGACAGCTTCACGTTCACCGAACAGCCGGTTGTGGCGATCTCCATCGCGTTCCGCATGCCGTACTTGATGTAGCAGCCCTTGTAGCCGGAATAGGATTTCTTCGGAATCAGGACCGCCGTCTCGATTTCGGCCGGCTTCAGCGCCACACGGCCCGGTCCGAGATAGAACTCGCTGATCGGCAGCGTGCGCGTCCCCTCCGGGCCGGTGAGCTCGAGCACCGCGTCATAGGCGAACAGCGTGGACGCGGAGTCCGCGGACGTTACGCCGTTGCAGGTGTTGCCGCCGATGGTGCCGATCGCCCGGATCTGGGGACCGCCGACCATGTTGACGGCCTCGCTGAGCACGGCCAGATGCTTCCGGATGACCGGATCGTCATGGATATGGGAGAACGAAGTCAGCGATCCGATCCGGATCGTGCCGTCCTCCTCCTTCGTCACGCCGCGCAGCTCGTCGATCCCGTAGATGCTGACCAGCTCCGCGCCGGCCATCCGGCCGCTGCGGATTTTGATCAGGACGTCCGAACCGCCCGCGATCACATGCGCCTGCGGATGCTCCTCAAGAAGCCGGACTGCCTGCGCGATTGACTGTGCCTCATAGAGCGCGCTGATATCAAACATAGCTCATTCCCTCTTTCCGATCAGTCCTTCTTCACAGAACCGTCTGTACAGCTGGTGCGGATCCATCGGCAGCTCGTAGAGAGGTACGCCGGTGGCCTGGCGGATCGCGGAACGGATCGCCGGCGCGACCGGGATCACCGGAGGCTCTCCGAGCGCTTTTGTCCCGTACGCGGAGGTAGGTTCCGGGTTCTCCACGAACTGCGCCTCGAGATGCGGATGATCCATGAAGGTGGAAAGCTTGTAATCCAGCAGGTTTCCATTCAGAAGCTTTCCTGTCTTCGGGTCATAGAGCATCTTCTCCGAGAGCGCATAGCCGATGCCCATGCTCATGCCGCCCTCCACCTGGGCCGATGCCAGCTGCGGATTGATCAGCCTGCCGCAGTCATGCACATTGATGATGTTGAGAATTTTGACCCGGCACATCGGGATGTCCACCTCCACCTCGGCAAAGCAGACGCCGAAGCTGTAGGCGTTGGACTTGATCTGCGTCGTCTTCTCCATGGTGAGATGGACCGAATTGTCGCGGTCGTAGAGGGCGGTCTGGGCGAGATCGGCGAGCGTCATCAGAACCCGCCCGTCCGTCGTCCGGACGATGTTCCCGTTCTCGATGTCCATCAGATAAGGCTGCATCCGCGTGTAGCGGTAGGCAGTCTGCAGGATCCTGTCCTTCAGGTCCTCCGCGCAGCCCCGGATCGACATGCCGGCGATATAGGTCTGCCGCGAGGCATAGGCTCCGGTTCCGAAGGGGGTTACGTCCGTGTCCTGCACCGAGACGACATGGACATCATGGACGGGTACGCCCAGCGTCTCGGCCGCCATCTGCGCAAAGGCGGTGTCAGCGCCCTGCCCGATTTCCGTCTCTCCCACCTGCACCTGGACGGAGCCGTCCTGATTGACGACCATCCGGCAGGAGGAAGACTCCAGTGAGATCGGCCAGACTCCGGTGTTGTACCAGAACGGCGCGACGCCGATGCCGCGGCGGACCAGACCGGTCTGGTGCTGATAGGCCGCGTACTTTCTGTCGTAGCCGATCCATTTCGCGCCTTTGTCGAGACACTGATTAAACGTGTCGAAGTACTGCTCCGCCCCGAAGAACGGATCCCTGTACCCCTTCGGCATCAGCGTCTTTCTGTTGAATGCAACCGGATCGAGATGCAGCTTCATGCAGATGTCATCTGAATGGGCCGCGATGGCGAAGCCGGCCTGAGCCATGCCGTAGGACCGCATCGCCCCGCCGGGCTGAATATTCGTAAAGACGGTCCAGGCGTCGCATTCCACGTTATCACAGGGATAGAGCTTCGGAAACGCGCCCATTCCCTTGGCGGCGATGGCATGGCCGTGGGAGGCGTAGGCGCCCTGATTCGACCAGCATTCCAGCTTCCGCGCCACCATGGTGCCGTCCGGCCTCACCCACGAGATGATATGGCTGCGAATCGCGTGGCGTACACGGCAGTTGCGGAAGGTCTCCTCGCGGGTGCACTCCAGCTTCACCAGCCGTCCTCCGACCTTCGTTGAGAGCCATGCGCAGAGCGGCTCGTACAGCACGTCCTGCTTGTCGCCGAATCCGCCGCCGATGTACGGCTTGATGACCCGCACGCGACCCCAGGGGATCCCGAGAGCCTGGCCCACCACGCGGCGGACAATATGCGGAATCTGGGTGGACGTGACAACGACGAGACGGTCGTTCTCCTCATAGGCGAAGCAGATTGCATTCTCGATGTGGCAGTGCTGTACCGTGGGCGTATCGTACCATCCCTCGACCTTCACGAGACCGGGTTCGCGGATCGCTTCCTCGTAATGACCGATATGAAGGTCCGTGTGGGCGAGAACGTTGTGAGGGTACGCGCTGTGAAGCTGCGGCGCGCCGTCCTTCATCGCTTCCTGCGCGTCGAGAACGAAGGGAAGCTCCTCATAGGTGACCTTTACGGCCCGGGCGGCCCGCACGGCGCTGACTTCATCCTCCGCGATGACCGCCGCCACGTCGTCGCCGTAGTAGCGGACATGCTTCGTCAGCAGATGCCTGTCCCGCACATCCTGATGAGAAGGATCCGTGGACCAGGGATGGCCCGCGGTCGGGAAAGGAATGTCGGGCACGTCGAAGCAGGTCAGGATGCGGACGACGCCGGGCACCTGCTCCGCCTCCGACGTATCGACCGCCTTCACATAGCCATGGGCGATCGTGGCGTGAACGATTTTCACGATGAGGGCGCTTCTGTCGCAGAGGTCATCCGTGTACTTCGTTCTCCCTGTCGCCTTGTCATGGGCGTCCACGCGGGGAATGCTGCTTCCGATGATCATTCTATACCACCGCCTTTCAGTGGAATTCCGGTTCATGTATATATATTACAAAATGTATGCCTTGCAGTCAATTCGTTTGCATTAAGATGCACAGAAAGATGACGGCGGACGCTTCTTTTTTTCGGGACGGGTGCGGAAAACAGCCGTCATCCGCGCCGGACGGATAAGCCGACACAGCAAAAAACGGAAGTTCCGTATCCGGAACTTCCGCTCTTTCTGCGAGCCGATGGTCAGACTCGAACTGACGACCTACGCATTACGAATGCGTTGCTCTACCAACTGAGCCACATCGGCAACCACTCGTTTATTATACATGAATCGAAATGAAAGGCAAGTGTCTTTTTGAAAAAAGATCGGGAATTTATGTTCTTATTTCGGAACACAGAACCGGCGGCCGGACTGACCGCTGTACCGTCCTTTCGGGAAAATCGGGCGCAGTCCGGCCGCCGGCCGGCTATTATTCTCCCGCCAGCACCCGGTACACTTCGTCCGTCACGCTCTCCGGCGCGTCCTCGATACGGCCCTGATCGCAGAGACGGGCCAGATCGGGAAGGATCGGAAGCGTGGCCGTCCGGCTGATCCCGAATTTTTCAGCGGTTTCTTCCGTCCTGCTTTCCCCGAACGGGAAGATCTTCTTTCCGCAGTCCGGGCAGTTCAGATAGCTCATATTCCCGACAAGGCCGAGAATCGGTATCTTCATCGTCTCCGCCATCCTGACCGCCTTGCCGACAATCATCGAGACGAGTTCCTGAGGCGAGGTGACGATCACGATACCGTCCACCGGCAGAGACTGGAATACGGTCAGAGGCACGTCTCCGGTGCCGGGCGGCATATCGACGAGCAGCACGTCGAGATCGCCCCAGAGCACGTCCGTCCAGAACTGCTTCACCGCGCCGGCGATCACCGGACCTCTCCAGATCACCGGATCGCCGCGGTCCGGAAGCAGCAGATTGATGGACATCGCGCGGATGCCGGTGCGTGTCGTGGCCGGAACCAGCCCGCTTTCCGAGCCGATGATCTGCTCATCCTCGATGCCGAACATATGGGGAATCGACGGGCCGGTGATATCCGCGTCGAGGATGCCGGCGGTTTTTCCTGCCCGGACGGCAGCGGCTGCCAGCAGCGACGTCACCATCGACTTGCCGACTCCGCCCTTTCCGCTGACGACGCCGATCACCTTCCGGATCTTCGTGCCGTCGTGAGGTTTTTCAAGGAAGCTCTTCGGATCGCGGTCGCTGCAGTTCTGGCTGCAGCTTCCGCAGTTGTGATTGCAGTTGTCTGCCATGATGTCTCCTTCTGTTACAAAAACGGTTTATCAGTGTCAAATCTTGCTGTTACGTTTCATCATCCACGTCGCGTCCGATGTTCTCCGTTTCGACAGCATCGCCGCGTCCGCTGTCGCGCGCATCGAATGGGTCCGACGGAACCGGCTCGCACTCCGCGTCCGGGACGGCGCCTTCCGCCTCAGCGGGGGTGTCGGCAGCCTGCGCGGCCGTCTCTCCGGAAGCCATGTCCGCCGGATCCGGCTGTTTCGCGGCCGGATCGGTCGCAGCCTGCATGCCGTCAAAGGAACCGGCCGGAGAGGCCGGCGCATCCGGTTCCGGTGCCGGGCCGTTTTCAGCCGCAGAGGTGGCCGCGGAAGCCTCTCCGGTCACGGCTGAAGCCGCTGCGTCGTCCGTTCTGGTCTCCGTCATCGGCTGATTCTCCATTGCCTCAGGTTCGCTGCGCTTCCGTTCGGGATTGGGACTCTGCCCTTTCCGGATCCTCGCGAACACGCGGTGCGCCAGAATCAATCCGGCCAGCGAGGCGGCCCCATCGTAGATCAGGAACACGCCGGCCAGCAGCGAGTTGACCTCGATCAGCGGAACGGACGGCTTCCAGATCACGACGACGGCAAACAGAATGGAAACCAGTCCGGGAATCAGGCTGATCCACCATTCCAGATAGCCGAAAAATTTCATGTCGATGGCGTTCTGGATCTTAATCAGTCCTCCGGCGAAAAGCAGCGCGCCGATGATGATCATCACATAGTCCATCACGCGGTCGTGGAAGACGGCGCAGAGCAGACCAAGCGTAAGAAACACGCAGAACGCAAAGAGATCCGTCGCCAGCAGCTGCTCCTTTCTGTGACGCAGATAGCGGATCAGCCGGACCACGCCCAGAGCCAGCGCGGCGATGGCCATCACATATCCGATGACCGCGCGGAACGGCGCTTCGAAACCGATCAGCGTGATGCCGAACGCGAGGCAGACAAGCGCCGTGACAAGTGTCACATTCCTGACTTTTTTCAGCGTTTCCTCATGCTGCATGACAGTCCCTCCTTTTCAAACGGATCAGAGCTTTTTTGACCATTGTGTGATGTTGTTGGAATCGAACCGGTAAGGTGCGCCGAGAATGACCTCGGTACCGTCATCATCCGCCTTCGTCACCGTAAAGGTTCCGAGTCCGCCGGCCTTGAACTGCTCGCCCAGCTCTGCCGTAATCTGATCCCCGTGAAGGGCGATCGACACATAGGCGGTCAGCGAACCGAGATCCACAGGGTTCCAGAGAAAGAAATAGGGGCAGATCCCGTCTTCTCCGACGTAGTCCGCCATCTCCGACGGAAGACCGAGGCCGGTCAGGCGGACGCCGGATTTCGCATCGCGGATCGCCTCGGCCGCCGCTTTCATTCCCGCCGTAGTCGGCGCGCAGATCACCTTGAGATCAGGATAATTCTGGAGAAGAGCCTTCGTCTGGTCATAGGATGTCTGAAACTGATCGTTCCCGTAGGCGATTTCCAGCAGCTCCAGGCTGCTGTACGCGTCGTCCTTCATCTCCTTCTTCATTTTGTCGATCCAGAGATTGTCCAGTGCGGAGACAGAGGAACCCGACAGGATCGCCCATTCTCCGCTTCCGCCCGAGATGTCGAGAACAGACTCCATCAGCGTCTTCGCGATCGCGTCCGATCCGACTGGGCTAATCATGAGTTCCCGGCTCTCCGGCGTGCCGGACTGACCGAAAGTGCACACGTCGATTCCGTTTCCCATCGCCTCATCCAGCGCTTCCTTCAGCGCGTCGGCATCGTTCGGCGAGATCGCAATGCTGGATACCTTTTCTTCGGTCAGTTCCTTCACGTATTTCTGCTGCTCTGCGACCGTTCCTCCCTTGGGTCTCCTGATTTTCGCCTTCCGTCCCGCTTCCTTCATCGTATCCGAGAATCCCTGAGCGACCAGATCATCATAGGCCGAGGCGTCGCTCGAAAGAACCAGCCCGTAACACTCCTTCGTCAGGGTGATGTCGGCGGCGCCGGATTCCGATTTCCTGCTTTTTGTCGCGTGCTTCGTGCAGCCGGTCAGCGCGGTGAGCGCAAGTGACGCCGCCAGTCCGAAGGCCGCGATGCGTACCGTTCTTCTTCTCACTTTTTCTCCTGATATTGGAACACCGCCACGGACCGTGCCGCGATCCGGAATGTCAGCGACGATTCTCTTTCGTCGCAGCTGATCTTTCTCGTCGCGCGGATCCTGGGGTTGGTCATGCCGGATCCTCCGAAGGCCCGGCTGTCACTGTTCAGAATCTCCCTGTAGCGTCCGGACAGCGGTACGCCGACGCGGTATGCCTCATAGGATTCGTCCGAGAAATTGCAGACGGCAAGCAGAAGGCTGCCCGGCGCATTTCCCCTGCGGACGAAGGATATCGTGATGTGTCCGCTGTCCATCGTGTTGATCCATTCAAACCCGCTTTCGTCATAATCATGGACAGACAGAGCCGGCTGGGTGCGGTACATGGCAAGCAGCTCTCTGAGAAATGCATCCGACCAGCCTTCGCCGTCCGTCAGCAGCTTTTTCCCCGGATGCATGATCAGGAAAGCGTACGCGGCGCGGACAAGAGCGGCCTTCGAAGTCTCGTCTCCGTTGACCGAAGCGAGAAACTGATCACGGTCAAACGGGCCGATGCCGCGTGACAGGCTGAGAATGAATCGGTCGAGATAGTGGTGCAGCATGCCGTTCGTAAGAGAGGCGTACTCGTTTCTCCGTCCCTCTTCGTCCAGTGACAGGTAATGCAGCATATCCTGTGTGAAATGCAGATTCCACTTGTAATCGAAGCCGAGTCCGTTGTCCTCGGTCGGAGCCGTCACGTCCGGCCAGTCCACATCCTCCGCCATGATGAGCAGTCCGCCCGGGAAAGAACGGTGAAAGCGGTCGCTTAAGCGGCGCAGGAACTCGATGCCGTCCAGATTTTCCCATGAGCCGTAAAGGTTGGCGACCCAGCGGTCGCCGCGGGCGTAGTCGAGACGGAGCATCGTGGAGCATCCGTCCAGCCTGAGGCCGTCCGCATGGTACTCACGCATCCAGAGATCCGCGCTTGACATCAGGAAGCTGCGCACTTCCGGCCGTCCGTAGTTGAAAAGCTTCGTTCCCCAGATGGGGTGGACGCCCTGACGGGGATCCAGATGCTCATAGAGGCAGGTGCCGTCGAAAGATGCCAGATAACGCGTATCGGGCGAAAACTGAGCCGGCGTCCAGTCCAGGATCACCCCGATGCCGGCCCGGTGCATGACGTCGACGAAATACTTGAAGTCAGCCGGATGCCCGAACCGCCGGGTCGGAGCGAAATAGCCGGTCGTGTGGTAGCCTTCCGACGAATCATCCGCGTACTCCATCACGGGTTTGAGTTCAATATGAGTATAACCGAGATCCTTTGCGTATGCGGCGATCCGGTCCGCGAGTGTCCGGTAGGTCTCCTCCTCCGGCCTGTCAGAGCGCTTTTTCCAGTCGGCGAGAGAGCATTCAAGGATCGCGACGGGCCGGGAGGCGGATGCCGCAGCTCCGGTCCGCTCCGCCATATACCGCTGATCGCTCCATTCGTAGGCAGGATCCGCGACCACGGAGCAGGGGTCCTCTCCGATCATCTGCTCGCTGCCGCAGGGATCCGGCCTTGTATAGACAAGTCCGTTCTTCAGCTTCAGTTCGTAGCGGTAAACCGCTCCGGCCGCAAGTCCCGGGATAAACAGCTCGAAGATGCCGGACTCCTCATGCAGTTCCATCGGATACTGCCGGCCGTCCCAGTGGCAGAATGGTCCCACTACGCTGACGCGAAGCGCTCCCGGAGCCCACAGCGCGAAACGGACGCCCCGCTGTCCCTCCGCCTCTGCGGGATGAGCGCCCAGCGTTCTGCCGAGACGGTTGTCAATTCCCGCCGTAAACCGGCTCTCGGTCTCCGGTGTCAGGAAGGAACCGAAGGCATAGGGATCGCCTGTCTCGGATCCGTCCGCGATGAACGTATGCGGCGCCGGCGCTTTTCCCGGAACCACGCAGGCAAAATAACCCGTTTCGTCCTCCATTGCCATATGATGGGTCTGACCGCTGGTCAGATCATGCAGACGTACCTTCGCCGCTCCCGGAAGGTAGCACTGGTACAGGATGCCCTCACTGACCTTCCGCGGCGCCAAAATCCGTCTCGGATGCGCCTCCTCCGAGTACACAAGTCCCTCGATGGCGGCCCAGTCCATATAGCCGTACGCCTTGTCTGCCATGCCTTTGCTCCTCCTTCCTCCCCGACGGGTCAGAACTGCGTCAGCGGATCACCCGGACACGGAGCACGCCTTCCTTCGCGGCGATCCGGTCCGTGATATCCTTTGTCACCTTCGAATCGGTGTCTATCAGCGTATAGGCGTACTCGCCGCGGCTCGCGTTCTGAATGTTCGCGACATTGACACCAGCGCCGCCCAGCTCGGACATGAACTGAGCCAGCATATTCGGCCGGTTCAGGTGGTTGATGCCGATCCGGCCCTCCGCGGTGCACACGCCCTGATCACAGGCCGGGTAGTTCACGGAGTTTTTGATGTTGCCGTTCTCCAGATAGTCGCGCAGCTCGCTGACCGCCATCACCGCGCAGTTGTCCTCAGCCTCCTGTGTGGACGCGCCGAGATGCGGCGTGACGATGGTGTTCGGAGCCTTGAGCACAGCCGGGGTCTCGAAATCTGTCACATATTTCTTCACTTTCCCGCTCTCAAGCGCCGCGGTCAGAGCGGCTTCCTCCACCAGCGTGTCCCGGGCGAAATTGAGGAGTACGACACCGTCCTTCATCTCCGCGAAGGCGGCTTCGTTGATCATGCCCTTGGTGCTGCCGTTCAGCGGAACATGGATGGTGATGAAGTCGCAGCCACGGTAGATATCGGCGACGTCTTTCACGTACGTGATGCTGCTGGTGAGATTCCACGCCGCCTTCAGGCTCAGATAGGGATCGTAGCCGTATACCTTCATGCCGAGAGACTCGGCCGCGTTCGCCACCATCACGCCGATGGCGCCCAGTCCGATGATGCCGAGCTTTTTGCCCGCAATTTCCGTTCCGGCGAACTGCTTCTTCTGCTTCTCCACCAGTTTCGGCAGCGTGTCGGACGGTTCCTGGCTCTTCAGCCAGCTGATGCCGCCGACGATGTCGCGGGAGGCGAGCAGCATGCCCGCGATCACCAGCTCCTTGACGCCGTTGGCGTTGGCGCCCGGCGTGTTGAAGACGACGATGCCTTTTTTCGCGCACTCCTCAACCGGGATGTTGTTCACGCCCGCTCCGGCCCGCGCGATGGCGGCCAGCGACGGATCGAATGACATGTCCTTCATATTGGCCGAGCGGACCAGTACGGCGTCGGAGCTCTCATTCTCCGGCACCTGACGGTA